>PBPM01000062.1 GCA_002724635.1 Rhodospirillaceae bacterium | reverse complement strand
TGGGGGCCGGGCATTCTTATGACCATTCTGGCCGGTTGGGTGTTCAATATGCTTTTGATGACGGGCTTTCAGTTCGCGCCGGCTGCCCATGGCGCCGTCTTCGGGCCGGGCACCATGCCCATGTTCACGGCGATCTTTGCCTGGATCATCTTGGGAGAAAGTCTGACCCCCTGGCGCATCGGCGGGCTGGTGGTGCTGATGACGGGACTTGTCATGCTCGGCGGGGGCGGTTTTTTCGAAAGTACGCCGGAGGCCTGGAAGGGAGATCTCCTCTTTCTCTCCGCCGCTATGTTCTGGGGGCTATTTACCGTCCTGATCCGCCATTGGAAGGTGGACCCGCTCTACGCCGTCTCTGTTGTTGCCTTGTTGAGCATGGTTTCCTTCACGCCTCTTTATTTTCTTTTTTTCGAGCCGGCCATGTTCCGCGCCTCAATATTGAACAATGTCTTCCAGCTCTTCTATCAGGGCGTTCTCGTGGGCGGTGCCGCGGTAATCATGTTCACCATTGCCATTCCGGTCCTTGGGCCTGCCCGGACCGCGCTGTTCATGGCCATGGTTCCAGTGTTCGGCACGCTGCTCGGCATTCCCATCCTCGGCGAGCTTCCCGGCCTCATCGAATCCGCGGGCATAGTCCTAGTGATCCTTGGCATGCTCGCCGCGATGGGCCTTCGATTCCCGGCGCAATTCCGTTAGAGGCTGTCGAAGTAGAGGGCCATGCGCTTGCGTTCTGCGAGGTCAGGCATGGGCCCGCTGCCGGCTTTGAGGTTGTCGGCCATGTGCTCCGGGTTCTTTGTGGCGGGGATTAGGCAAGTCACGGCCTCGTCTGCCAGCAGGTATTTAAGAAAGTATTGGCTCCACGAGGTAATGCCCAAATCGCCGGCCCAATCGGGCAGGGGTTTGCCCAGGATATCAGAAAACAAACCATCCTGTTCAAAGGGCCGATTGATCAGGGTGGCCACCCCATAGTCTGCGCAGAGTTGCAGAAAGTCCTTCTCCGCCGCGCGCCGTTCGATAGAGTAGGGGAACTGACAGAAATCGATTTCCGGCTCTCTCCTGATCCAATCTCCCAGCTCCAGGAAGGCGGAGTGGGTGTAGTGGGTAATGCCGATATATTTGATCTTCCCGTCTGCCTTCCAGCCCTTGAGGGTATCCAGGTGAGCCTCTGTGTCGATTAGGTTATGCACCTGCATCAGCTCCATGGTGTCGCCCGCGCTCATTTTGCGGAATGATTCGTTCATCTTGTTGATGCCCTTCTGCTTCCCGCTGGTCCAAACCTTGGTGGCGAGGAAGGCCCTTTCCCGGCCCCGGATTTCGTCCAGCACATCCCCCGTCACGGTCTCCGCCGCACCGTACATGGGGGATGAGTCGATCATCGTGCCACCTGCCTCGAACATTAAATTTACGACGGTACCCAGCTCAGGCGTGTAGCTGGCAAAGGACCGGTAAGTGCCGAGCCCGATGACTGGCAAGGGCTCTCCGGTGGACGGGATGGGGCGTGTGTGCATTGGGATTACCTGCTGTTAAAATTCTAGGGATGCTTGTTGTCCTGAGACAGACCTGACTGTTCCAGCTCTCCTCGATACTTCCAGACCGTTTGGACACCAAAAATCCACACCAGCAGTCCCAAGGCAACACTCACGGAAACAGGAGGAGAGAGACCAAAACTGTCCGCCGCCCGGCCTATCACGAGCGCGCCGAGCGCGGGACCGCCTGAGATTAGCACTGCATTCAGGCTCATAACCCTGGCGCGGTATGTGTTGTCCACGGTGTTTTGGACTAGGCTGTTGGTTGAAATCATGGCAATCACAACACCGAAGCCGGTGACAAACAGGGAGATGAAAGAGACGATGGGCGTGAGTGAATTGGCAAAGACGGCGAGACTAATCGCGCCCAGGACCAGGCCTGTCAGCTGGATGCGGACCAGCCCCTCCATGCGCCCCCGCTGTGCCAGCCAAAGGCCCCCAATCATGGCGCCAGAACCGGTTGCGGTCATCAAAAGAGCAAGGCCCGTTTCACCGGATTGGAGAACCAGATCCGCAAAGGCCGGCAGCATTTCCATGTAGGGTTCAAGGAAAAATGCGGAAACGGTTACCATCAGCATCACCGAGCGGATAGCTTTGTGCTGGAACGTGTAAGTAAACCCGTCCACGAGGTCTCCCACCAGTCGTTTTTTGCTGTTCCGCGCCACACCCCGATCATCAATTTGCAGAGCCAGAAGCAGGAGGCAGGTGAAAATTGAAATGGCTGTCACCAGAAAGAGGGCTTCTCCTGGCCCCCAGTTTGCGAGGACCACTCCACCAATGGCCGGCCCGACAAACCGCCCGCCGTGATAAGACGCTCCGTTGACACCAATAGCCGCAGGCAGGTCTTCTTTGTCGACCAGCGACGGCAGCATCGCGTTGCGGGCCGGGACGGTGAAGGACCGGGTAATGCCGCCTCCCGTGGCCAGGACCAGCAAAATCTCGGGCGTCAACAGACCGCTCACATGCAGTGCGGCAATGGTCCCCGTGAAGCAGGCGCCGATAAACGTCGCGATCACCAGCTGGCGGCGATGGCCGTAGCGGTCTGCCGCCGCGCCTGCTAGGGGGCCGAAGAAGATCAGGGGCACCATCGCGGCGGCCCCAATGATACCGAGCCAGGTGGCGGACGCTGTGAGCTGCCAAGTGATCCAGCCCACCGCCATACGATTGATCCACACGCCCAAAATGAAAGAGAAATGGCCGTACCAGAACACCCTGTAGTTTTTGCTGGTAAACGCCCTGACGATGCCACTGCCGGATTTCGTCGGGGAAGGGGACTTTGATTCGGCCATTTCTGTCACCTTAGTAGCCGGGAATTGCCCCTGCAATCGGCTTTGATCCCGAGAGTAAGTCCTTTAATTCGCATACCCGGCTTGATAAGCCTGTTTCCATGAGCAGTCTCTGGATCAACCGGATCAAGCGGGCCACACGGCGGAGGCCAGCCGAGGTTATGCGTCACGGCTGGCTGGAGCTCAAATCCGTCAGTGACCGGTTTAAGGGCTCGCCGGTATCCGGTGATCCGGAGAGTTTTCTCAGGCGCAAATTTCGGAAAGCCTCGTTGGACGATCTTTGGGAGGCCATTGCTGCACAACCCTATCCGATATCTTTCCGGACCCTCGCGCCTCGAAGTTTGGAAGAGATTGCGCCTGACGAGGCAAATAGAGTACGTGCCGGTGCGGAAAAAGCTATGGCCTATACCGTCGACCTCTTAGGCTCCGGCGACGTCACGCTTGAAGATCCCATTGATTGGTCGGCAGATTTCAAGAATGCGGCAGGATGGCCTCTATCATTCTTCCGGGACATCAACGTCTCTGACCAAGGCCGGGAAAGTGATATCAAGGTTCCCTGGGAGCTGAGCCGCCTTCAATGGCTGACGCCCGTGGCGCAGGCCTATCTGTTGGATAGAGATGAAAAATACGCGGCTTTTGTGAAGACTATTTTGGAGAGTTGGATCGAGGGCAATCCATACGCTCGTGGGCCCAATTGGGCGGTGACCATGGAACCTGCCATGCGCGTCTTTACCTGGACGTGGCTCTTTCATGTATTCAGTCAGTCAGAGGCGTGGAAAGATGCCGGCTTCCAGACCAGCTTTCTCGGATCCCTATATGAGCACGGTGCGTTCTGCGCCAAGTACCTGGAAAACTTCGGAACCAACGGCAACCATCTGACCGCCGATACCGGCGCCTTGGTGTTTATTGCAGAGTTTTTCCCCCAGTGTGAGGAGACCTGTCGCTGGGGCGAGACGGGCTGGCGCATGATGATCTCGGAGATCTTTAAACAGGTGCACGAGGACGGCGCAGATTTTGAAGGTTCTGCGTCCTACCACCGGATGGTCGCCGAATTGTTTCTATGGCCCGCCATTTACCGCAAGATGAAGGGCAAGGGCGTTCCGGAGATTTACGTTGAGCGCCTCCGCAAGATGGCGGCCTTTACTGCGGCCTATATGGCGCCTGACGGTCTTGCGCCGCTCTGGGGGGATTCCGACGACGGCCGGCCTTTTATTTTCGGAGGACAGAGCCCGTCGCAGCACGGCTATCTGCCGGCGCTCATCGGCTTGGCACTTGATGGCGCCGCCGAAATGCAGCCGCCGGCGAATTCGGCCGGCGAAATTCTCTGGTCTTTGGGCGAAGAGGCTTGGGCCAAAGCAGAGGCCGCATCGGCAGTGCCCCCCGTATCAGCTGCTTTTCCGGATGCTGGTGTCTATGTCATGACAAGTGGTAACAGCCATGTTGTTGTGGATTGCGGCCCCGTTGGGTACGGCGGACGCGGCGGTCATGGGCACAATGATTGTCTCTCCTTTGAGGCCCGATTAAAGGGCGTCCCGGTCATCACTGACAGTGGGACCTACGTCTACACCCAGGATATTGAAGCCCGCAACGACTTCCGGTCCACCGCCTATCACAGCACGCCGCAAATCGACGGTGAGGAGATAAACCGGTTTACCGGACCCGAGGACTTGTTTTCCCTACTAAACGATGGGGTGCCCGAGGTGCGAACTTGGCGCACGGAAGCGACCGCGGACCTGCTCATTGGGTCCCACTCTGGCTACGAACGGCTATCGCCCGGATTGCGGCCCGTCCGGGCAATTATTCTCGATAAGCTGTCCTCCGGCCTCATCGTCCGGGATGCCTTCGAAGGGACTGGCGAGCATGACCTTACCATCCGCTACCACCTTTCCATCGGAGCCGCCCTTGAACGCCGTAAACCAGGTCTTTGGCAGTTGGTTGTTGGTGATGAAGAATTTGTTCTTTGCGCGTCGCCTCACACCGAATGGACGGCGGAAATTCGCTCAGGCTCGACGTCAGAAAAGTACGGCCAGCGGGTGGAGCGGCCTGTGCTGTGCTTTGCGAGATCCGGACCCTTAGCCGAGTTGCGTGTGGCCATCCTGCCGGCGACTGACTTGCCGGATGATGTGGAAGGCTGGGTAAATGAAACATTCTCAGCGCATGCGGAGATTAACTAAGCTAGCTCTGCGGTGGTTGCGAAGACGTAGCCGGTGCTGCTGGCCGTTTTGATCAGCGCAGGTTTCTTCTGATCCGTTTTGATTTTACCCCGGAGGCGGCCGGCCAGCACGTCGATGCACCGGTCATATGCTTCCCAACTCCCGTCTTGCAACATATCCAACAGCTGATCCCGGTCGAAGGCCTTATTGGCGTTGTCTGTAAAGGCGATGAGCAGGTTGAATTCCATGATGGCCAGGCTCACTTCCTCATCGGCGGTAGACGCCAGCCAGCAGCAGATTTTGTCAAAAGACCAATCGGCGAAGGTGTGACCGAACTGGGGTCTGTGGTGGCGTAAGACTGCCCTTGGGATCGCCGGAGAACTGTCTTCACCCGCGTCAACAACTCCCTCAAAATGAAAGGCTTAGCAATATAGTTGTCCGCCTCCATGATGTTGCGCATTTCTGTGCGGTCATGTGCCACGGAGATCTGGAAACCTTGCCCCTCTTGGTAGACCTTGAGAACAGTGCAGATCTCTGCGTCGTCATCAACAACGAGTAATTTTGCGGTTTGTTGGTCCAGATCCCTTCAAAGACCGTCAAGGCGAGGATATCTGTTCTTCCTGGTATCGCGCCATTTTTCACCACTCGGCAATCACGCCGGTGAGGATGGTGGCGGCGGTTAGTGGGTGCTCGGGCTCAATGTCATAGGCCTCACAAAATGCCAGCAGGAGGTCCTCCCGGCCGAGAAGGTATTCAAGAACTCCCGACTGTACCTCTGTCGTTGAGAGTCCTGCCTTCAGATCTTCGGCATCGATGCCGGTGGTTCCCAGAAATCCTTGTAAACGTTCTTCAT
>PBPM01000020.1 GCA_002724635.1 Rhodospirillaceae bacterium | reverse complement strand
GTCGGACTCGGTATCCAATACCGATCGTCCCATTACTTTGACCCGTTCCCTCCCGAGCTGAAACGACTACGCCGAGAGAAAGGCTGATGTCCGCACTGAATCCCGCTGCGCCCCCCGACACGCTCAGAGGCAAGACGTACGAGATCATCTTCGGCCACGAGCCGGGATGGGGCCGTCACTTCGACGCCGGACTGATCGTCCTCATCATCGCCAGTGTCACAGCTGTGATGCTGGACTCCGTCGCCAGCTTCAGTGGTCGATACGGGGCGGAGCTCATCGCCTTCGAGTGGGCGTTCACGATCCTGTTCACCCTCGAGTACGTGGTGAGACTCTGGTGTGTGAAGAATGTGCGCGCCTACGTCTTCTCCTTCTTCGGGATCATCGATCTTCTCTCGGTCATCCCGACCTACCTGAGCGTGTTCCTTCCCGGTGGACAGTATTTGGCCGTGATCCGCGTCCTGCGCGTGGTCCGCGTGTTCCGGGTGTTCAAGCTGGTCCGGTTCCTTGGGGAAGCGAGCCTGCTGTCCATCGCCCTGCGCAACGCACGCTACAAGATCGCGGTATTCCTCGTGACCGTGCTTTGCATTGTTATCGTGGTCGGCTCCGTGATGTACCTGATCGAGGGGCCTGAGGGCGGATTCACGAGCATCCCACGCGGCGTCTATTGGGCCATCGTGACGCTGACGACCGTCGGGTACGGTGACGTCGCCCCGACGACACCTCTGGGGCAAGGGCTCGCCGCCTTCGTCATGATTCTCGGCTACGGGATCATCGCGGTGCCGACCGGCATCGTGACCGCGGAGATCGCCCAGCTACCGGGTGGTGGCGGATACCACGCGATTCCGTGCCCCTCTTGCGAGCACATCGAAGTGGACCCGGACTCGAAGTATTGCCGGTTTTGCGGCGTCTCGATGCGACACCACGCCTGAGTCCGATGAAGCTGAGCGGCATGTTGCCCGGAGGCTTTGCTCCCGCGTCCTAGAGTTGCCGCACCCCGAGCAACGTCGAAACGCCGAACGCCTCGAGCGTCATCCAGAGCACGAAGCCCGCATATAGAAACATCATCACGTGCGACTCTTTCACGGTGAGTTCCATATTTCGGAGCATGAACACGAGCATCACGATCGTAGCCAGGACGAGAAACGTCATCATCGGCACGATCTGCGTGAAATTCACTACGATCGCGCCCGTCATCATCACCCCGAGGGGCACAGCCACAAGAAGATCGAAGACGTTGCTTCCCAGAACGTTCGAAACGCTGGACTCGGTACGGCCAAGCACTGACGCACGCACGCTCACGAACGTATCCGGAATGGAGGTGGCGGCCGCAACGATCGTCATCCCCCACAGAAAGGTCGGCGTCTGGAGCATTTCACCGAGACTGATCGCGACCCGAAGAAGCACCTCGACCCCAATCAGGATCAGGACGATACACCCTGCCAGGACGGCCCATTCCTTCCGGGCGTTGACCCCGTCCTGCTGGCCCGGCTCTTCGTCACGATTCCGCTTCACCTCTTCGAACTGGATGTAGAGATAGAGCGCGTACAGCATGAGCGGGAACGCAGCCAGATATCGCGTAAATTCGCCCAGATAGACTTCGCGGCCGTCCGAAAGCACTTCGCTCTGCAGTCCACCGTAGATGACCGACAGGCTGAGGATGAGCATCAGGACGGCGACGGAAACCAGGTAGAACTGCGCCTCGCGATACACCAGATGACGGTTGGCCTTGAGTGGTCGACCACGCGCGTACACGGAGAACGCGGGGATCACCAGAATGTTGTAGATCGCCGATCCGATGATCGCGGCGAGCCCGAGCTCGAAATCACCGTGCACGGTAGGGGCGAGGAGAGCCGTCACGAGTTCCGGCATGCTGGACGCCACGGCAAGCAACACAGACCCCTTCACTGCGTCGGGGATGCCGTAGAACTGCGCGAGTCTATGGGTGGCTTCTTCGAGCCTGGAGCAGGCCAGCCACAGGAGGGCGGATCCGAAGAGGGTCCCGCCCACCACGAAGGCGATCATCATCGCGCGAACCTGCCCGGACCGAAGAGCAAAGGCAAGGCCCCATCACGCTCCAAATACCCGGGGCCGCAGGTGTAGCCGGGACTCGTCGAGCACCTGACGAGCCCCGGCCAGAAGATCTCCGGACGCCCTCCTACTCGCGCCCGCCCATCATCTTCTTCACCGGCTGGCTCAGCACGAGCGCCAAGATTCCCACACCACCGATTATCGTGGCGACGGTGCGGAACAGGTCTGCCGGCAGCATGCTCTCGAGTTGACCGGCCACCAAGCCCGCAAAGAGGTTCCCGAGCGCGGCGCCAACGAACCAGATGCCCATCATCTGGCCCACCCGCCGAGTGGGCGAAAGCTTGGTGATGGCCGAAAGCCCGATCGGCGAGATGCAGAGCTCGCCCACCGTGTGGAGAAAGTACGTCACCACGAGCCACGCCGGTGAAACCGGGTTGTCCGGCGTTGCATTCGCAGCACCCCAGGCCAGCACGAAGAAGCCCATCGCGAGGCCCAGCAAGCCGAGCCCTGCCTTCACCGGGATCGACGGGTTCACTTGTCGTGAGTCGAGCCACACCCAGAGTGTGCCGAAGAGTGGCGCAAGAAGAATGATGAAGCCCGCGTTGATCGATTGAAGTGTCGACGCCGGGATCTCCATCCCGAACATCGTCCGATCCGTCAGGTCCCGGGCGAAGAGGTTGAGCGAGGTGCCCGCCTGCTCGAAGCCAGACCAGAAGACCGCGATCATGAGAAAGAGCCAGAAGATGACCGCCATTCTCTTGTTCTCTTCGGCGGTGTGCCCTCCCAGGATCCACACATACACGAAGTACAGAGCGACCAGAATCAGGACGCTGTAGCCGAGCGCCTGGGCAATCTGAGTGATCGAGACCACGATCGTGCCGTTCGAAACCAGGAAGGCGAACGCCCCGATGGCGACGACGACTCCGCCGAAGGTGCCGAAGAACTTCCGGGAGAGTGCGGCGACGGCCTCGGGTGATTTATCTGTTCGCAGGTGGCCGATATCGCCAAGGTGCTCCTGACCCATGCGGTACTGAATCAGTCCGAGGACCATGCCCACCCCGGCGGCACCGAAGCCCCAGTGCCAGTGGTAACCCTCTCCCAGCCATCCCGTTATGAGTGGCCCGAAGAAGGCACCAAGATTGATCCCCATGTAGAAGACCGAGAACCCGGCGTCTCGACGCGCCCCGCCATCCGGGTAGAGGTCCCCGACGATGGTCGAGACGTTAGGCTTGAGCAGGCCCGTACCGCAGATGATGAAGACGAGGCCCAGGAAGAAGCTGAAGGTGCTGGGGATGGCCATCGTGAAATGGCCCAGGGCGATGATCCAGCCACCGACCCAGATCGCCTTTCGCTGCCCCCAAAGATTATCGGCAATCCAGCCGCCAGGGAGGGCCATGATGTACACGAGAGCCGTGTACATCCCGTAGATCGCACCGGCAGTCGCAACGTCGAGACCCAGGCCGGGATTCGACTCGATGGTCGCCGTCGTCATGAAGAGCGTGAGCAGCGCCCGCATTCCGTAGTACGAGAAGCGCTCCCACATCTCCGTGAAGAAGAGTGTCGACAGCCCCCAAGGGTGCCCGAAGAACGTTCTCGAGGCCGCTAGCCCCCCCTGATCCATTGAACTGCTCACGCGCGTCTACTCCCAGGTTGAAGGCGGACTTGAGACCACATCCGCACGGTAACTATCTCGGCCTCCAAGCCCGGGATCGCAAGCGTAACCGCGAGCATCGATCAAAAGCAGAGGCCCGGGGCACGAGTCCCTTGCGCATCAACGCACCTTTCCTCATCCGGTCCCCATCGCTTGATTCCACCCTTCACACCCTGAGGACGGACGGCGAGCGGAAGAGAGACCGATGGAAAACGAACTTCAGAGCGTTCTACAGTACCTGCTGTCGAACCCGGTCTTTCTGGTCCCGATTCTCGGCGTGGCGGCGATGGTCATCTACGGGATCCTCAAGAAGCTGATCAAGCTTGCCGCGATCGCCGCGATCGCCGGGGGACTCTACCTCCTGATGGTTCGCTACCTGGGCACGAGCGTCGGCCTTTAGAAGGGCAGCACCCACTGGACGTTGAAGCCGAATCGACGTTCATCGACCTCGAACGGGCTGGCCACCCCACCCAGGTACTGCGTCGGGTTCATCAGTGTCTGGGTTACCAACAGCTTGAAGGTGACGGTGAAAAAGAGGGCCAAGGGGTAACGCATGTAGATGCAAACCAAGATTGGTCCTGGTTCACACATAGAGACCCTCGAGTCGGGGCGAGGGATTCTTGCAACGCTACCCGTACCCCTTAGCGGTCGTCCGCACCTCGTCTGAGCACCACCCCCGGCAAGGCCCCGGTCACGCGTCCGTCCTCGACCACCATGCGACCATTCACGAACACGTAATGGATCCCTTCATTATGGCCACCCGGGTCAAGGATCGTCGCGTGATCCTGGACCCGCTCGAAGTCGAACACGACCAGGTCTGCCGCCTGTCCCTCGCGGACGTACCCGCGATCCGTGAGGCCCACGATTTGGGCAGGGAGACCCGCAGACGAGCGTACGAAGAACGGCAACGTGATCGTGCCCTTGTCTCGCACATACGTCGCGATCTTGTGTGGGTAGGTGCCGTAGTACCGCGGATGCTGGCCCGGCCGAGCTTCAGGAACGATCGCCCCGTCCGTGGACGTCGCCGTGAACTCCTGACGCATGTATCGCTCCACGTCTTCGGCTGAACCGGCAAGACCGCGATAGCGGACGCCCGACCGAAGCTGCTCCGTACCCAGCTCCAGCGCGAATTGGATCACCTGCTCGATAGGGCTGAGACCGTTCTCGCGTGCAACGTCACCCAGCGTCCGACCAACCAGAGACCCGTCGCGTGGCGAGATGACGATGACATGCCGATCCGCACCGCCCTGCAGATCGAGGATGTACTCGGTGTCGGTGACGAGCTCGGCATGCAGCTCAGGGTCATCGAGATGAGCACGAAGATTTTCGTCCCACCCCTCCATGAGCTCAGCCCGACCCCAGTCGGGATCGTCCAGCCCTCCGCTCCGATCCGTACCGACCGGGGCGTAATACCAGCGCGGAATAATCTCGACCGACCCGCCCCCGAATGTCTCGTACGGGTATTGGTCCAGGTACACCTGAACGCCCTCGGCTCTGGCCCGCTCGATCGCCATGACGTCGATCGCCGACTGCCCCCATGTCGTCGGACCCTTCGCTTTGATGTGCGTACCGACAACACGGATTCCGGTCTCACGCCCGATTCGGATTGTCTCGTGAATCCCATCGGTCGCAGTGAGCCTCCACCCCTCGGGCCACGTCGGCGGAGGCGTGTAGTCGTGGACGATGCTCGGGGTAAGCCAGAGCGGGAGCGGCGATTGGCTACGCTGGTGAGCGTAATAGAAGCCGTCGTATTCCGAGACGACGCTCGCCAGCGCAATGATCTCTTCCGTCGTCGCGAAACGCCCGGGTCGATACTCCGGGCCGGCGCCGAGTCCGAACGCGCCTTCCTCCATGCCCTGCCGAACGAGCGACTGCATGCGCTCGATCTCAGCCTCCGTGGCAGGACGCTCGTAATCGTCGCCCATGACGACACTCCGGACGGTTCCGTGCCCTACCATCGGCACGATGTTCATTCCGACCCCGAGGCGCTCATACCCTGCGATCTCTGCCGAGACCGGCCACGTCGGATTCCTGCCATCTGGCCCCACAACGATCGTCGTAATCCCCTGAGCGACGAGGTTGGCCGCGGCCCGGACCTCGACATCTCCACCGAACAACGCACGGTCGGCGTGGGAGTGCATGTCGATGAAGCCGGGCACCACATGCATCCCGGTCGCATCGATCACGTGATCGGCCGTTGCATCACTCAGATCGCCGACCGCGACGATCACACCGTCTCGAACACCGACGTCCTGGAGCACTTCCGGGTTCCCCGTGCCGTCGAGTACGCGGCCATCCCGGATCAGCAAATCGAACGACTGAGCCCCCGCCGGTGAAACGAAACAAAGCCCAAGCAGAGCGAACACGGTGCAGGAGCGGGCAACTGTAAAGCGCATGAGTCCTCCAGTGGTCAGGAGCGGTCACGATGTGGCCGAGTTCATCGCAGGTCCAGCCCATGCCGACGCATCAGCGCCGGCACACCTCACGTGATCAGACCTGGGCCCGTGGATACGACAGGGGCTACCAAATGTGAAGAACGATCAGGAGCGGGACGTGATCGGAGGCGACGGGTTCCTCGATCACACGATGCTCGGCGACCTCGAACGCTTCGGCAGGTCGAAGCATCACGAAGTCGATCTCACGCACGGGCCTGTCAGACGGAAAGGTCTCTGCCGAGCCGTCCTTGTCGACCACGAACCACTCGTCGGCCTGAAGACTGCGCAGGATTCGGTCACCACGACGGGAGTTGAAGTCACCTGCGAGTATGACTGGGTGTTCGCGCACATCGAGAAGAGCGGACAGGGTCTCCGCCTGGGCTAGCCGTTCCTCCGGCGTGCGATAGAAGTGGATGCCGACGACGGATACGGGTCGACCCTCCGGACCCACGCGTACCTCGACCTCGAGACCGGTCCGAGGCTCGTCTCCATCCGGAAGTCGGTGATTCATGACCCGGGTGACCGGCAGCCGCGACAGAACCGCCATGCCGTACTCTCCCCCCTGGTAGGGCATGAAGTCTCCAAAGAACGCCTGCATGCCAAGCAGTTCACCCAGACGCGCCGCCTGATCAACACCCTGGGTCCGCTCGGTACCGGAGTCGATCTCCTGGAGCGTGATCACATCGGCATCAAGTGGACGCAGCACGTCCGCGATCCGCTCGAGGTCTACGACGCCATCCATGCCCTGGCCATGCTTCACGTTGTACGCAGCGACACGGAGCGTCCCCTGCGCCTCAAGAGGCACAGCGAACACCACGGCGCACAAAAACGGTATCAGCGATCGAAACACAGACTCATCCCTCGTTGGGTGAAAACCGATAGCACCACGCTTCGCCTTCGAGGACGACTTCGCCGTCGGCTCGCGTCACCTGAACCCGCAATGAGCATACCGGCTTGTGCTCGTGCACGGTGAGGACCTCAGCGGTCGCAGTGATCATGTCCTCGGCGAAGACCGGAGCCGTGAACGACCAGTTCTGACTCAGGAAGACCGTTCCCGGACCCGGCATATCCTCGGCTACGAGCGCATGCAGGATGCCCGCAGTGATGCCGCCGTGTGCCACGAGACGACCGAAGGGCGTCCCCGCCGCATAGGATTCTTCGAAGTGAAGCGGATTGTAGTCGCCGGTCAGGTCCGCATAGCCCTTCACCGTCTCCGGCGTGACGTGCATAGACCGGCGGGCGGTCTGTCCGACGATGAGATC
>PBPM01000061.1 GCA_002724635.1 Rhodospirillaceae bacterium | reverse complement strand
TCTCGCCCGCTCCCACCCGTACGCCGGCGCCCTCGCCAACCCCCGTCAAATGACGCCGCACACCTACGCTGACGGGCCGATGACGCTGGCGGACGAGGCGGGTTTTGACGCTGGGCCGGTGCCGGGCGCCGTGGCGGTGAACGTGGCGATGAACGACGGGTTTCTGTCGGACCGGTTTGGCGAGGGCTTTACCGTACTGCGGTTTGGAGAGGGTGGCGACTTAGGCGACCACGTCGCCCCTGTCACCGTCGTCACGCTTGACACCAACTCCCTCACCGGCGAGATCTACGGCGCGGCGGACGGCGCCACCTACCTCATCCGCCCCGACATGCACATCGCCGCCCGGTGGAAATCCGCCGATGCTCGCACCGTCGCAGCGGCGATCAAAAATATCCTATTCCTGAAGGAGACATCCTAATGGCCGAGCTCACCCTTGAAGACACATATGAAGCCCTGGCGGAGTCCCTGGACGAGGTCACCGAAGCCCAAACCCCCGTCTACCTCGCCAAAGTCTGCCTGGCCCTCGCGCAGGAGCTGGGTGATCATGGCAAGACACTGGAAATTATTAGGGCGTGCCGGGAGTATTTGGACGGGTGATTAATTTTTACTGAGGCAAAAACCCTCCCACCCCCTCGCCTGCGGCTCGACCCCTCCCAGGGACGGGAGGGGTGATTTAGCTGCCAAACTACCCTCCCCTTGTGGGAGGGTCAGTGAGGTACCGAGTTGAGGAGGGGGTTTGCCATTTTAAGGCGGGACTTAAGCCAATCCCGGCGCCACATCAAAGCCAGCCTCCGTCTTCTCCCGCACTTCGTGCACGGTGACATCGTCGGCCAGTTCGATGAGCATGGTCTTACCCGCCTTGCGGTCGATTTCGTAGACGCCCAGGTCGGTGATCAGCATGTCGACCACTTGGGTGCCGGTCAGGGGAAGATTGCACTCCTTCAAAAACTTCGGACTGCCGTCTTTGGCGTTTTGGTCCATGATGACGACGACCCGTTTCACGCCGGCGACCAGGTCCATGGCGCCGCCCATTCCTTTGACGAGCTTGCCAGGGATCATCCAGTTTGCGAGGTCGCCGTTCTCCGCGACCTGCATGGCGCCGAGGATGGCCAGATCAATGTGCCCGCCCCTGATCATGCCGAAGCTGGTGGCGCTGTCGAAGTAGGAGGTCTGCTCCAGTTCCGTCACCGTTTGCTTCCCGGCGTTGATGAGGTCCGGGTCTTCGTCGCCATCGAAAGGAAAAGGACCAATGCCGAGCATGCCGTTTTCACTCTGCAGCGAGACGGAGACGCCGTCCGGGATGTAGTTCGAAACGAGCGTCGGAATGCCGATCCCCAGGTTCACATAAAAGCCGTCCTGAAGTTCCTGGGCGGCGCGGGCCGCCATGTCATTGCGTGACCAAGCCATGTTTTGTCTTCCTTTTCGCCTCTTAAGCCGCGTACTCGCGCGTCGTCAGTTGTTCAATTTGTTTCTCGAAGTTCGTGCCTTTGATGATGCGCTGCACAAAAATGCCTGGCGTGTGGATCTTGTCCTTGTCCAGCTCGCCCGGTTTCACCAGCTCTTCCACTTCTGCGATGGTGACCCGGCCCGCCGTGGCCATGACGGAGTTAAAGTTCCGCGCGGTTTTGCGGAAGATCAAGTTGCCCTCCGTGTCCCCGACATCCGCCTTCACAATGGCGACGTCTGCCACGAGGCCTGTCTCCATCACATAATGGTCGCCGTTGAATTCCCGGGTTTCCTTTCCGTGGGCGATTTGCGTTCCAAAGCCCGTCTTGGTGTAAAAAGCCGGGATGCCGGCGCCGCCGGCCCGGATACGCTCCGCCAGCGTGCCTTGCGGGTTGAACTCCAGCTCCAGATCGCCGTCGAGATATTGTTTCTCGAAGGTTTTGTTTTCCCCCACATAAGACGAGATCATCTTTTTGATCTGGCGGGTTTCCAGAAGCAGCCCCAGACCGGCGCCGTCCACGCCGGCATTGTTGGAGACGACGGTCAGGTTTTTAACGCCCGAGTCCTTCATCGCCAGGATCAAATGTTCCGGAATGCCACAAAGGCCGAATCCCCCGGCCATGACCATGATGCCGTCGTGCAGGAGCCCGTCGAGGGCCGCGGCGGCGTCTCCGAAGACTTTATTCATGGAATCCTCCCAAAGTGGTGCTGGTGTCTCTCTCGATTTCCGGGGAGGGTACACGAGGTGAATTGACGGATAAAGCCGTTTTGCATGACTTAAATCGCCGCGGCCGGGCGGCGGATTTGATCACGGAGTGTTTGCCAGGATTTGGACGGAGGCCTAGAGTTTGGCTCCCACGAACAGGAAGTCCCAGATGTCCAGAAAGTCTTATATTGTCCTCGTCGCCGGTTGTGCCGTCCTTTTGATCACCATGGGCGTGCGCCAGAGTTTTGGGCTGTTTCTGAACCCACTGACCCAGGACTTCCAGCTGGATTTTGGCGTCTTTTCTCTGACCCTTGCCATTCAGAATCTGCTTTGGGGGCTGTCCCAGCCCTATATCGGCGCGCTCGCAGATAAATACGGCTCCGGGCGGACCATCGCCATCGCTGGCGTCGCCAATGTGCTGGGTATGTGGTGGCTAGCTAATGCGACGTCGGTCTGGGAAATTCATATGAGCGCAGGCGTAGTCATCGGCATCGCGGGCTCCGGGGCGACACTGGCCGTGATTCTGGGCGTCATCGCCCGGAACGTGCCGGCGGAGCGTCGCAGCTTCTTCCTCGGCATCGGCAGCGCCGTCGCCACCATGGGTCAGATCACTATGGCGCCGGTCGCTCAATCGTTTATTACAGATTTCGGCTGGACCACGACGGTGATCATCCTGGGCCTCAGCATGGGGCTCATCGTGCCGCTCGCTTTTGCGCTCACCGGCAAGGCGAGCGACGTGTCCGCGGCGGACGAAGGCGCGGAGAAAATACTCGACGCCCTCAACCGGGCCCGGAAACACTCGGGCTATGTCTACCTCACCATGGGCTTTTATGTCTGCGGCTTCCACGTGGCATTCATCATGAGCCATTTCCCCAACTATCTGACGTCCCTGGAGATGCCCGAGTGGCTGCCGGGCGCGGCGATTTCAGTGGTGGGCGTGAGCAACCTAATCGGCACCTTTGGTTTCGGCTGGGCGGGCGACAAGTGGAGCAAGAAGTACCTCTTGAGCAGCATCTACACGGGCCGGGCTATCGTATTTGGCGTCTTCTTTTTGACGCCTTTGTCGGTGACATCTGTGCTGGTCTTCTCCGCCGCGCTCGGGTTCCTCTGGCTGGCGACCGTGCCGCTCACCAGCGGGCTCGTGGGCCAGATGTTCGGGGTCCGGTATCTCGCAACGCTCTTCGGCATTGTCTTCGCGAGCCACCAGCTGGGCGCGTTTACCTCAAGCTGGATCGGCGGCCTCGTGTTCGACGAGACCGGCTCCTACGACTTGATCTGGCAAATTTCGATTTTGCTTGGGGTCCTGACGGCTCTTCTGCACCTGCCCATTGATGAGCGGCCGGTGGAGATGAAACCGCAGCCGGCTGAGTAAACCTCTCTCCCGCTCGTGACCTCGCGGACCCTCCCCTTGTGGGAGGGGTCGAGCCGCAGGCGAGGGGGGAGGGTTTCTATGGAAGACGCCGCCTCGACTTGTTTGCCATCTCCCCAAATCCTGCCTAGTCTCCTCTGAGGTTATGCCGGCAGCTGCCGAGGAGCTTCCATGGAATTCAAAATGACGCCCAAGCACTACTTCATCGTCTTTTCGGCGGCGTTGGTGATCTTGTTGTCTATGGGCACCCGGCACAGTTTTGGCCTGTTCCAGACGCCTATTTCCGAAGCGTTTGGCATTGGCCTGACGGCTTTTTCTTTCTCTTTGGCGTTGCAAAACCTGCTTTGGGGCTTGTCTCAACCCTTTATCGGCGCCATCGCGGATAAATACGGCACGGGCCGGGTCATCGCCGTCGCCGGCGCGGCACAAGTCCTCGGGCTTGTTATCCTCGCGAACGCAGATTCCATCTGGCAGTTGCATGTGAGCACCGGCGTGATCATCGGCATCGCCGGGTCCGGCTCCACGTGGGCGGTGCTCATGTCCGTGGTGGCGCGCAACGTGCCGGAACATCGCCGCACCTTTTTCTTCGGTCTCACCAGCGCCATGGGGACGGGCGGTCAAATTTTGATTGCGCCCCTGTCCCAGACGACCATCAACGCTTTTGGCTGGGTGGACGCGCTTTTGATCCTGGCCGTCATGCTCGCCGTCATCGTGCCGCTGGCCTACGTGCTGAAGGGCAAGACAGAAGACATGAGTGTGAAGCGGGCCCAGGCGGAAAGCCTGGTGGCGACCCTGCATAAGGCGCGGCGGCATTCGGGGTATCTCTATCTCATTTCAGGCTTTTTCGTGTGCGGATTCCACGTCATGTTTATCGCCGCGCATCTGCCCAATTACCTGCTGACCCTCGACATGCCGGACTGGCTGCCAGGCACCGCCATCAGCTTGATCGGGATCACAAACCTCGCCGGCACCATGATCTTCGGCTGGCTGGGTGACCGGTATTCCAAAAAGTATCTTTTGAGCAGCCTCTACTTCATGCGGTCCTTGGTGATCGCCGCCTTTAGCTTCTTCCCGATCTCTCCCATCTCTGTACTGCTGTTTGCAGGCTCCATCGGCTTCCTGTGGCTGGCCACGGTGCCGCTGACCCATGCGCTCGTGGGGCAAATGTTTGGGATCAAGTATCTTGCCACCCTGGCCGGCATCGTGTTTGCCAGCCACCAGGTGGGCTCCTTCATCTCGGTCTGGCTCGGCGGCTGGTTGTTCGATACGACAAGCTCTTACGACCTGATCTGGCAACTCGCCATCGGCCTCGGTCTCCTCGCGGCGCTTCTGCATCTGCCGATCAAAGACGAGCCGAAAGAAACCCCCCAGCCGCAGCCGGCTGAATAGGTTTGGAACAACTTGGCTAAGTGTCCCAATCATTCTGGTATCAACCCCTCCCGGAAGCAGTAAGCGATGTGCTGGGCCAAGCTCTCGGCCACATTCAAAAGACCCCTGCGCTACCTCATAATTCCGATGTCGAAGGAGGGCAGGTTTTGGAAACCTTCTTTCGGCCCTAATATCCGCAGGCTGTTGGTAAGCATGCTTTTGGCGATGCCGGGCTCCACGGCGGCGAGCAGGCCGGTGTGGCTGGCGCTGGCATCGACCATGCGGTAGGCGCTCCCTTGTTTGGCCAACGCTTCTAGTACGGATTGGCGGATGACGCAGCCGGGCTCATAGAGGGCCACCGGGAGGGGGTCCCGTTCGTGCACAAAATCCCTGGCCGACGTCGCCCAGATGATACGTTCCGAGCGGACTATTTCATCGATAGGCCGGTTGGGGCCTTCGGAAATGATGGAGATGTCCGGCGCTTCGTACCCCTTCATTTTCAGAAGCTCCGTTGAGGGTCGGCAATAGACCTCCAGGTCCACCTTCGGATACGCCGTCGTGTAGGTGGAGGGGATGGGCGGCAGGTATTTAATGGCACAGTCGTCGGGAATGCCTAATTTGACATCGCCTTCCAGGTCCGGTTCGGTGATGGCATCGACCGCCAAATGGCGGAGACAGAAGCCTCGCGCCACGCCTTGAACGATTCCTACGGCTATCGGCTTACCGGTCTGATAACGCGGATCCATTATCCGAGGTCAAGAATGACCCCCCCCCCTCGTCCCTTTGAGGGAAGGCGCGCGCAATAACGCTGGGGAGGGTGCTTGCCCCTCCCTCCG
>PBPM01000060.1 GCA_002724635.1 Rhodospirillaceae bacterium | reverse complement strand
TGGTGAGCCCACCAGGGTTCGAACCTGGGACCTACTGATTAAAAGTCAGTTGCTCTACCAGCTGAGCTATGGGCCCACACGCCACGCGGGTGCCCATCGACGGGCTCAGGCGCTGTGCGCAATTAGTCTATCTAGAAAAGCGCGCGCCGGGTCAATATCCGGCGCGCGTAGTCGTCCCGGTTACTGGATGTCGGCCGCTACCTGAACCTTGATCATCTTGTCCGGTTCCTGCACCGCACCACTTTGTCCCTCGCCGCGCTTGATCGCGTCAACTAGCTCCATACCGTCGGTCACTTGGCCCCAGACCGTATACTGACCGTCGAGAAAGGACGCGTCGTCGAAAACGATGAAGAACTGGCTATTAGCGCTGTTCGGGTTCTGGGCACGCGCCATGGAAACAGCACCGCGGCCGTGATTGGCATCGGAGAACTCGGCGTCGAGATCCGGCTTGTCGGAACCGCCGCTACCGGTACCGGTCGGATCACCCGTCTGGGCCATGAAGCCATCGATCACGCGATGGAAGACCACCCCGTCGTAGAAGCCCTCACGGGCCAGTTCCTTGATGCGCGCGACATGATTGGGTGCGAGATCCGGGCGCATCTCGATGGTGACGCGGCCACCTTCGAGATCGATATAGAGGGTGTTTTCCAAGTCGCGCTCCTGTAAGCGTGGTTATGCCTCAGCGGTACCGACACTCGGCAAGAGCCCGTCTGTGGCGAACAGGCCCAACGCTGCGGAGAGCGCGGCCGATGAGAAAGGTCTTTTCAATATGGGTGTTTACTCGTTGACAGCTTGAGGGGCGAGCCGCCTGAAGCTTTCGTTCACGCGCTGGGCAACGGTGGGCGAGACGAAGCTGGTGATATCGCCGCCAAGCGCTGCTATTTCCTTGACCAGACGCGAGGCGATGAACTGGTTTGTCTCGGAGGCCATCAGGAACAGGATTTCTATCTCGGGGTTAAGGCGGGCATTCATGCCGGCCATCTGAAATTCGTAGTCGAAGTCAGAAACGGCGCGCAGGCCCCGCAGTATGCAGTCCGCATTCTCCGTCTCGGCAAACTGCATGAGAAGGGAGTCGAAGGGTTTCACCTCGATCACGCCGACGCGACCGTCATCGATCGCCGCAATCTCGTCGCGAACCATCTCGACCCGCTCGTCGAGCGAAAAGAGCGGACCCTTGCCTGCATTTACGGCCACACCGATCACTAGTCGGTCGAGCACCCGCGCCCCCCGCTTGATGATGTCCATGTGACCGTTTGTGGTGGGGTCGAATGTGCCGGGATAGACCCCGACCCGTTCAGTCTTCGCCATCTTCGTCCTCGGCCGCCGTTTCGTTGTCACCTGCCGGTTCCCCGGTCTCGGTGTTCGCCTCCGGCGTTTCGTTCCCCTCGTCCGTGCCGTTCCCGGCGTCTTCCGCGGCCATGCCGACCGCCGCGTCGCCGCTCTCATCATCGTCGCGCAAATGGGCGACGGTCACAACCCGTTCGTCCTCCGCGACCCGGAACAGGGTCACGCCGCGTGTCGAGCGCCCGGCAATGCGCACGTCAACCACGCCCGTGCGGATCAGCTGACCGCCGTCGGTAACCATGACGAGTTGCGTATCATCCTCGACCGGGAAGGACGCGACCACGGCATTCTCCTTGGCGTCGGATAGCGCGATGTTGACGAGCCCCTGCCCGCCCCGGTTGGTGATTCGGTACTCGTAGGCAGAAGTCCGTTTGCCGAAGCCGTTGGCGGTGACGGTTAGGATGAACTGCTCCTGCTCGACAAGCTCGGCATAGCGTTCATCGCTCAGCTCAATCGTGCTGCCGTTCTCGCCGATATTCTCGCTGCTGGCGTCGGGACTGCTTTCCAGGGCGGCGCCCGCGTCGTCGCCCTCGGTCCGCTCGGCTCGGCTGCGCTTGAGGTAGGCCTCGCGCTCGTCGACCGAGAATTCGGCGTGGGACAGGATCGACATCGAGATCACCCGGTCTCCGTCGCCCAGGCGAATGCCGCGCACGCCGGTCGAGTTACGCCCGGCGAAAACACGCACGTCGGTCGTCTCGAAGCGGATCGACTTGGCCTTCGCGGTCGCCAGCAGCACATGATCGGTGTCCTCGCAGGGTTGCACACCCACAAGCTGGTCACCCGCGTCGAGCTTCATAGCGATCTTGCCGTTCGACTTGACCTGCACAAAGTCAGACAGCCGGTTCCGGCGCACATTGCCGCTCTCGGTGGCGAACATTACGAATAGGTCTTCCGCCTCCGCCTCGTCCTCGGGCAGCGGCATCAGGGTCGTTATGGTCTCGTTTTCCTCCAGCGGGAGGACGTTCACTAGCGCCTTGCCCCGGCCCTGGGGCGTTCCCACCGGCAGGTTGTAGACCTTGGTCTTGTAGACCATCCCGCGGGACGAGAAGAACAGCACTGGCGTGTGCGTGTTAAGCACAAAAACCGAGCTGACGAAATCCTCGTCGCGGGCCTTCATGCCCGCCCGGCCTTTGCCCCCACGCTTCTGCTCGCGATAGGTCGAGAGCGGGACGCGCTGGATGTAACCGTTGTGGGTGACGGTGACGACCATGTCCTCGCGCTGGATCAGCGCCTCGAGATCCTGTTCGAATTCACCTTCGACGATCTCCGTACGCCGGTCGTCAGCGAACTCCTCGCGCATAGCGATCAGCTCACTGCGTAGCAGGCCGTAGAGCTTCTCGCGGCTGTCGAGAATCTCGAGATATTCCTTGATCCGCTCGACCAGCTCCTCGAGATCCTGAGCGATCTTGTCTCTCTCGAGCCCTGTCAGCCGGTGCAGGCGCAACTCCAGGATCGCCTTGGCCTGCTCGTCGGAGAGCTGGTAGTTCCCCTTCTCGTCGACGGAGCGGCCCGGCTCGTCGATCAGTGCGATCAGCGGGGCCACGTCCTTCGCCGGCCACATCTTGCTGCATAGCTCTGCGCGGGCCGTGGCGGCGTCCTTGGCCGCGCGGATCAGCTCGATCACCGGGTCAAGATTGGCCACGGCGATGGCCAGGCCGACCAGGGTGTGCGCCCGGTCGCGCGCGCGGCCGAGCTCGTAGATAGTGCGCCTAGTGATCACTTCCTCACGGAAGGTGACGAAGGCGGCGATGATCTCCTTAACGTTCAGGAGTTCGGGCCGGCCGCCGTTGAGCGCTAACATGTTTACCCCAAACGAGGTCTGCAGCTGTGTGTAGCGGAACAGCTGATTGAGCACGACTTCGGGCTCCGCATCGCGCTTCAGCTCGATGACCACGCGCACGCCCTGACGGTCGCTCTCGTCGCGCAGGTCGGCGATCCCCTCGACGATCTTCTCGTGTGCGACCTCGGCGATCCGCTCGATCATCCGCGCCTTGTTAACCTGATAGGGAATTTCCGTGACGATAATCGCGTTCCGCCCGGCACGCACCTCCTCGAAATGGGTTCGTGCGCGCAGCACGACAGAGCCGCGGCCGGTCTGGAATGCCGCGCGGATGCCGCTGGTGCCAAGAATGATGCCGCCGGTCGGGAAATCTGGCCCGTGCATCACCGTGAGCATCTCGTCGATCGTGGTCTCGGGGTTGTCGATGTATAGGCAGCAGGCGTCGATCACCTCGCCCAGATTGTGCGGCGGGATATTCGTCGCCATGCCGACTGCGATGCCGCCGGCGCCGTTGACCAACAAATTCGGATACTGGGCCGGCAGCACCACCGGTTCGTTGATGCTCTCGTCGTAGTTTGGCTGGAAATCAACGGTTTCCCGATCGATATCCTCGATCAGCGAATGCGCGGCCTTTGACATGCGCGCCTCAGTGTAGCGCATGGCCGCCGCCCGGTCGCCGTCCATGGAACCGAAATTGCCCTGGCCGTCGATCAGCTCGAGGCGCATCGAGAATTCCTGAGCCATGCGCACCATGGCATCATAGATCGCGCTGTCTCCGTGAGGGTGATATTTACCCATGACCTCGCCGACAATGCGCGCAGACTTGCGATAGGGCCGGTTGTACTCGAAACCGGACTCTTTCATGGAGTATAGGATGCGCCGATGGACCGGTTTCAGGCCGTCGCGCACATCGGGCAGCGCACGCGAAACGATAACGCTCATAGCGTAATCGAGATACGAGGACTTCATCTCGTCCTCGATGGTCACCGGCGCGATGTCGAAACCGTCCGGCGGGACCTCTGCTGATTGATCACTCATGAAGCATTTTCAACGCTGTGCAGCGCAAAATTACAGCAATATCGGAAGCGCCGAATCGGGTGCATTTTCATCACCGAAGACTACCCGAATCCTCGGATTCGGGCAAGGAATGGCCGGGTTACGAAACCCGCCAAGATGCTTTGGAATCCGCGTCTTTAGAACGGAATTTCGTCGTCCAGATTATCACCACCGCCCATGCCGCTGCCTTCCGCTGCGGCCATAGCGGGCTGCTGCTCGTAGGAAGGTGCGGAATCATATCCCCCGCCCTGCCCAACGCTTCCGCGGCTGTCGAGCATTACCATCTCGCCACGGAAGCGCTGGAGCACGACCTCGGTCGTGTATTTGTCTTGGCCGGACTGGTCGGTCCATTTGCGGGTCTGAAGCTGGCCCTCCAGGAACACCTTTGCTCCCTTCTGCAGGTAGCGCTCGGCCACATCAACCAGTTTCTGATCGAAGATCACTACCCGGTGCCACTCCGTCTTCTCCTGCATCTCGCCGGAGTTGCGATCCTTCCAACGCTCGGACGTGGCGACCGACAGGTTGCAAACCTTATCACCGGACTGCATGGATCGAACTTCCGGGTCGCGGCCAAGATTTCCGACTAGCATGACTTTATTGACGCTGCCTGACATTGGTTTTGGTCTCCTGAGACGTTGGAATCGATCTTCATGCGCCCTCGTTGGGCTGTAAATCGAGGCGCAAATCCTTAGTCACACTGGCACGCGGTAACTCGGCTCACAACCGCTCTGGATAACGACTTATCCCCATGATATTCTTGTTTTGTTCTAACCTCAAGTCTGACCTGTTACTGGCCTTTTCACGAAGGTCGGGCCATATTCTGAGTGGCTAAAACTCCACCAAAAACGGCCCAAAACTCTGGCGCGATAGGCACAAATGCAGAAGAAAATCGTCGTTCGCGGCGCCCGAGAGCACAATCTGCGCGATGTAAATGTGTCACTGCCGCGCGGCTCGCTTGTAGTGATCACCGGAATGTCGGGCTCGGGCAAATCCTCGCTCGCGTTTGACACGATCTACGCTGAAGGCCAGCGCCGCTACGTGGAGAGCCTGTCGGCCTATGCCCGCCAGTTCCTAGAGCTAATGCAGAAGCCTGATGTGGATTCTATCGAGGGGTTGTCGCCTGCGATCTCGATCGAGCAGAAGACCACGAGCCGAAACCCGCGGTCGACCGTCGGGACAGTCACAGAAATCTACGACTATCTGCGTCTGCTGTTCGCGCGGGTGGGTGTTCCCTACTCGCCGGAGACTGGGCTTCCCATCGAGGCCCAGTCGGTTTCTCAGATGGTCGACCGGATCCTCGAGATGGACGAAGGCACGCGCCTTTATCTGTTGGCGCCCATCGTGCGCGGGCGCAAGGGTGAATATCGGAAGGAACTCGCAGGGCTGCAGAAGCGCGGCTTCCAGCGGGTGAAGATCGATGGCGAGATGTATGAGATCGCCGATGCGCCGTCGCTCGACAAGAACTACAAACACGACATCGCAGTGGTCGTGGATCGGATCGTGGTGCGTGAAGGGATCGAGACCCGGCTTGCTGACTCCATTGAGACCGCGCTTGAACTAGCCGATGGGCTCGCCTTCGCCGAGAACGCCAACACGGGTGAGCAGACGATCTTCTCGTCTAAGTTCGCCTGCCCGGTCTCCGGATTCACCATCGAGGAGATCGAGCCGCGTCTATTTTCCTTCAACAACCCGTTCGGAGCTTGTCCTGCCTGCGATGGGCTAGGCACGAAGGTTTTGATCGATGCGGACCTCGTGGTGCCCGACAAGACCAAGAGCCTGCGCAATGGTGCGGTCGCGCCCTGGTCTAACTCGTCGAGTCCCTACTACGCCCAGACCCTTGATGCGATCGCCAAGCATTTCAAGGCCTCAACCGCGGATGCCTGGTCGGAACTTCCGGACAAGGTCCAATCGGCGATCCTCTTCGGCTCGGGTAAGACGTCGATCAAGATGAAGTATGACGACGGGCTCAGGACCTACGAGACCAAGAAGCCTTTCGAGGGCGTGGTGATGAACCTCGAACGGCGCTACCGCGAGACTGACAGTAGCTGGGCGCGCGAGGAAATCGGCAAGTTCCAGATCACGGCAGTCTGCGGGAACTGCAACGGGGCCCGGCTCAAGCCTGAGGCGTTGGCGGTCAAGATCAATGGTAAGCATGTGAGCGAGACGACCGAGATGTCGATAGCGGCGGCTGGCGCGTGGTTCGCCGACCTAGAGAATCACCTAACGCCGAAGCAGCGCGAAATCGCCGACCGTATCCTGCGGGAGATAAACGAGCGCCTTGGTTTCCTCAACGATGTAGGGCTGGAATATCTCACCCTCGATCGCAAGGCGGGCACCCTGTCCGGCGGCGAGAGCCAGCGCATCCGCCTCGCCTCCCAGATCGGGTCGGGTCTGACCGGCGTGCTCTATGTCCTGGACGAGCCATCAATCGGCCTGCATCAGCGCGACAATGCCCGCCTGCTCGAGACGCTCAAGCGCCTGCGAGACCTCGGCAACACGGTCGTCGTGGTCGAGCATGATGAGGATGCGATCCGCGCCGCAGACTACTTAGTAGACATGGGCCCCGGCGCGGGGGTTCATGGCGGCCAAGTCGTCGCCCACGGCACGCCGCAGAAGGTGATGCAGCAGGTGAGCAAGAGCCTGACGGCCAAGTATCTTACCGGCATCGAACAGGTGCCCGTCCCCGCAGAGCGGCGGCCGGGCAAGAAGGGGCAAGCGCTGCGTGTTGTCGGTGCATCATCGAATAATCTACGCGACATGGCGGCGGAGATTCCGCTCGGAACTTTCACCTGCGTCACCGGCGTGTCGGGTTCGGGCAAATCCACGTTGGTCATCGACACATTTTACAGAGCCGCCGCGCGGCACATCCACGGTTCGCGCGCGGCACCAGGTGCGCACACGGCCATCGAGGGGCTCGAGCATCTCGACAAGGTGATCGACATCGACCAGTCGCCCATCGGTCGCACACCGCGCTCGAATCCTGCAACTTATACCGGCGCCTTCACTCCGATCCGCGACTGGTTTACCGGCCTACCCGAGGCGAAGGCGCGTGGCTATAAACCGGGCCGCTTCTCCTTCAACGTCAAGGGCGGGCGTTGCGAGGCCTGTCAGGGCGACGGTGTCACCAAGATCGAGATGCACTTTTTGCCGGATGTATATGTCGAGTGCGATGTTTGTCACGGTAAGCGTTACAATCGCGAGACACTGGAGATTCTGTATCGCGACAAGTCGATCGCTGACGTGCTCGACATGACCGTCGAGGAAGGCAGAGAGTTCTTCATGGCCGTGCCCTCTATCCGTGACAAGCTCGAGACTCTCGAACGGGTTGGTCTCAGTTACATCCATGTGGGCCAAGCCGCCACCACGCTCTCGGGCGGCGAGGCCCAGCGCGTGAAGCTCGCTAAGGAGCTGTCGCGCCGGGCCACGGGCAAGACGCTCTATATCCTCGACGAGCCGACAACGGGCCTGCACTACCACGACGTGCGGAAGCTGCTTGAGGTGCTGCACGCACTGGTTGACCAGGGGAATACGGTGGTTGTGATCGAACACAATCTCGAGGTCATCAAAACCGCTGACTGGATTATCGACCTAGGCCCCGACGGTGGTGACAAGGGCGGCGAGATTGTCGCGACCGGCACGCCGGAAGACATCTGCGCGGCCGAGCGCAGTTTCACCGGCGACTTTCTCGCCTCCTACCTGCCCTCACTGGCAAAGAAAAAAAAGAAACGGGCGTAGGCCCGAAACTGGAGACCAACCATGTCCGCATACGTCGTTGTCGATTCCGCCATCCACGATCCCGAGGCCTTCAAGGCCTATGCCGAGAAGGTCGGGGCGATCCTCAAGGCCCACGGCGGTAAGGCTATCGCCAACAACGCGCCGGACTCCTTGGAGGGCGACTGGTCCCCCAAGCGGGTCGTGATCTTGGAGTTCCCTGACGTCGAGGCGGCCAAGGGCTGGTACAACTCACCGGAATATCAGGAGATCATCCCGCTACGCACCCGCGCCGCCAATGATAGTCTGGCGCTGGTCGAGGGACTTTAGGTTTTTCCAATGCCACCTGCCTGGACTTGATCACCGCATCTCGGTTCACTGCAAACGGTAACAAGATGCCCGGGTCAAGCCCGGCCGTGATGCGGAAAATGATAACGGGGAAAACTGCCATGACCGCCCACGCCGATGCGATGCCGGCTATGAACAGTATTATCGTGGGAAGGACGAATGGACCGATTCCGCGCATCAGGGCCTCCCATGTGTTAATGCGTGAAAAGCGTCACGCCGGGGTTAACCAATGGGCTATTCACAAAAATTCGCGTTCAATTGCCTTCGACGGCCCGGCTCATTAAGTCCTGAGGCATGACTTATTCTGACATACCGCCTGTTCATGTGATCGGTGGCGGACTTGCTGGCAGCGAGGCGGCTTGGCAACTCGCCCGTGCCCAGGTGCCCGTGATCCTTCATGAGATGCGTCCGATACGCGCCACCGATGCCCACCAGACAGACCGGCTGGCCGAACTAGTGTGTTCCAACTCCTTCCGCTCCGACGACGCCGAAGGCAACGCGGTCGGAATTCTTCACGCGGAGATGCGAATCCTAGGCTCGCTAGTCATGGCCGCGGCCGACACCAACCGGGTTCCAGCAGGTAGTGCACTGGCGGTCGACCGCGAGGGCTTCGCCGATCAAGTGAGCAAGACGCTGGCCGACCACCCGCTGATCGAGATCGTGCGTGGAGAGGTCGCCGGCCTACCGCCGGTAGACTGGGACAATGTGATCGTCGCCACGGGCCCGCTCACGTCGCCGGATCTGAGTCAGGCGATCATAAATCTCACCGGCAAGGAGAATCTCGCATTCTTCGACGCAATCGCACCCATCGTCCATGCCGAGAGCATCGACATGGATATCGCATGGTTTCAGTCGCGCTACGACAAGCCGGGCCCCGGCGGCACGGGCAAGGATTATATCAACTGCCCGATGGATGAAGCCCAATTCGAGGCCTTCATCGACGCGCTGCTGGCGGCCGAACAGGTCGATTTCCACTCGTGGGAGACAAACACGCCGTATTTCGAGAGCTGCCTTCCGATCGAAGTGATGGTTTCACGGGGGCGCGAAACGCTGCGCTTTGGGCCCATGAAGCCGGTGGGCCTTACCGATCCGCGCACCGGGACCCGTGCCCATGCGGTCGTGCAGCTGCGCCAGGATAATTCGCTCGGCACGCTGTTCAACATGGTTGGATTCCAGACAAAGCTGCGCTACGGCCGGCAGAAGGAGATCTTCCGGACGATCCCGGGACTGGAGAAAGCGGAGTTTGCCCGGCTCGGCGGCATTCATCGAAACACCTTCATGAATTCACCATGCCTGCTCGACAAAACACTACGCCTCAAGGCACAGCCGCGGATGCGCTTTGCGGGCCAGGTCACCGGCGTCGAGGGCTATGTGGAGAGTGCAGCAATGGGCCTACTGGCCGGCCGGTTTGCCGCAGCCGAGCGGCAAGGCGAAAGCGTAACGCCGCCGCCCGCCACGACGGCCCATGGTGCGCTCCTCGCCCATGTGACCGGAGGCGCTAACGAGGAAAGTTTTCAGCCGATGAATGTCAATTTCGGACTGATCCCGCCCCTCGAGGACGGCGCGCTTGAGAGCGCGAAGCGAAAGGAACGTAAAAAGCAACGCCGTCGCCTCATGTCGCGACGCGCCCTATCCGATATCGCGGTATGGTTCAGCGATACGCCTCTGGCAGCGGAATAATACATACCAAACCTCGATGGAAATCCTCCGACCCTCTGGGACGAACGCTATGCCGGAGACGATTATATCTTTGGCACGGAACCGAATATCTGGATGGCGGCGAAAGAAAATCGGTGCGCACTCCGACGACAACGCGATCCGCACTTAACCTATCGGCGCACGCGGTTGAGCTGGGGCGACTATATTCCGTGGTAGCGCGGACGGCGAAGGCGCGGACATTCACATCAAGGACTCAGAGGGCAAAACTGTAGAGGTCAATGGGCAACCCAACCCGGCCTATAACTGAAGGGAATTTATTAATGGCGATGCGCGCTCCAATCGAGATGCTTGGGCTAGATCATCTTGTCATCCGCTGTGTCGATCTCGGCACAATGCAGCGTTTCTATTGCGACCTTATCGGCTGTGAGCTCGTCCGCCACAACGAAAACTTCGACCTGTACCATCTGCGTGCCGGTGCACAGCTCATTGACCTGATTGCAGTGGACGGGTTTCTGGGCAAACGCGGCGGTGCGGCACCCGGCGCAGAAGGCAAGAACCTCGATCACTTCGCGATCCGGATCGCCGACTTCGACGAAGTGGCACTGCACGCATGGGTCTCCGAAAACGACCTCGAAATTGTGGAGGAAGGCGAACGTTTTGGCGCGGACGGGGCCGGCCCGAGCATTTATCTGCGCGACCCCGAGGGAAATATCATCGAACTCAAAGGACCGCCCGATGCCTAGAAGCGCCCTGCCAAGGCCCGAAGTGTCAAGCGGAGCAGCGGTGCCGGACGCACGGTGGGGATCATGAACGGATCGAAGTTTGCTTTTCGGATCGCCGTAATATGCCTGTCGGCTAGCCCGGCTAGCATCAGGCCGCGTCGGGCCGGCCTTGGTATATGAGGGATTCGTCCGCGTACCTCGTACAAGAGGGACTCGGCGCGGTCGATCATGGCCTCGATCGCCCGGTTCAGGCCTGGGCTCGATTTGAGACTGAGTAGGTGGCGCCGTTCGACGCCGTACTCGCTAAGCAGGTCTTCGGGGATATAGACGCGCTGGAGCTGGGCGTGGAACCCGACGGCGCGAGCCAGTCCTATGATTGCCCAAGCGGTGCCAACACGCCGTGCCGCAGCCTCGGCCTCGTCGTTCCGGCTAGCCAGACATCGCATGACCAGCGCCAATAATTCCCCGGAGGTGTCACGCGCATAGGATTCTAGTGCCATAAGGTCTGCCGGTGGTTCATCCTCGAGGTCGGCTTCGCGGGCGTCGATCAGTCTTCCGAGCGGCTCGCGCGGGAGGTCGTGTTCTCGGATTGTCGCATGGAGCGTCTCGACCACGGGGTGCTCGCGCAGTGTGCCGTCGTATAGGCCATCGATGGTCTCACGCCACCATTGCAGGCGGATCTGCCCCAGTACCGACTCGCTTACGATCTCGCGGGTTCGCGCAATCTCGAGGTTGAAGGCTATAAGCGCAAGACCGGCCGCACGCTTCTCGGCGGGCAGAAACAGCGCGGCTAGGTAGCGGTCATGGTCATGCCGCTTTACTTCGTTTAGACAATAATTTTCGCTCGGCGTTAGTCTCATGCGCGCTCTCGGTCGCGGTAATTGAGCCTTCTCCATACCGCGTAGGATCGACGCGGTAAATTTGCTATAGTTTGATTCGGGTTCTTACAAAGGGGGATAATATGAAAAACCCATTGGAATCATTGCACATGACCATCGTGTTGGGGGTCGTGCTGACCGTTATCATGGTGCTCGTGGCACAAGGCATCGCCGGCTAGGCGCGGAAGGAGAGAGAGAAAATGGAATTTGATCCTTTCGTATTGCATCTGGTTCGGGTCCTGCACGTAATTAGTGGCGTCATGTGGATCGGGCTTCTCTGGTACTTGAACTTCGTCCAAGTGCCTACCATGCCAAAAATTCCCGACGAGATGAAACCGGCCATCGGCAAGCATATCGCGCCGGCGGTTCTGTTCTGGTTTCGCTGGGGTGCGGCATCGACCGTCCTGTTCGGACTGCTTCTTGCCTGGATGCAGGGCACGTTGGGGGCTTGGCTCTCGATCGGCTTCGCGGATGGCAGCTTCGTGAGTGCCATGATTGGTATCGCGATGTGGTTCGGACTTATCATGGCGTTCAACGTCTGGTTTGTAATTTGGCCAAACCAGAAGATCGCGCTGGGTATTGTAGACGCACCGAACGAGGCAAAGCCGAAGTCGGCCCGCCGCGCGATGCTGTTCTCGCGTACCAACACGCTGCTTTCGATACCGATGCTCTATGGCATGGTCGCGGCGCAGAACCCTCCGTTCTGAACGATAGATAGAACTAATGTTTACGGGGCCCTTCGGGCCCCGTTTTCGTTGTAGATGCAAAACTACGGAAGCGCGATCAGCGCGGCCGCGACCTGGCGGTCCTCGGATAGCAGCAGGTTGAAGGTGCGCGCGGCGGCGCCGGTATCCATCGGCTCAATCACGATACCGGCAGTACGAAGTGGTGTCCGCAGCCCAAGTGTCACCAGTTCCATACGTGGTCCGCACCCTAGGAGCAGCAGCTCGATGCCGCCCGATTGCGCCGCGCCTTCCAGAATATGCGCGAACGCGCATTCGTCCACATCGGCAAACGACGCCACGGGCCATTCTACGGTTTGTTCGGGAAACACGAGGACCGAGCTCGTATAGGTTTGGCCGGAAATCCGGAACATGCCTGAACCATAACGCTCGACCACCTGATAGGCCTGAGTGGTCGGGCCGTCCACCATCACTTCTCCGACAGCGTTTTCGTGCTGCCGTCCGGCACTTCTTCACGGTCATCAAGGCCTGCTGACAGGCTCTCGCGGCTCAATTTGAGCGCGAGCAGCACCGGTACTGCGATGAATACTGAAGAATAGGTACCGATGATCACACCCCAGATCATCGCCAGCGCAAAGTCTCGTATGATCGAGCCGCCAAACATGGCGAGCGCCAACAGAGCGATTAGTGTGGTTACACTGGTCATGAATGTTCGTGACAGGGTTCGGTTCACCGCGAGATTTAGCAGCGCGGGCATGTCGAGTTTTTTATAGCGGCGCAGTTCCTCGCGTACCCGATCGTAGATCACCACCGTATCGTTGATCGAGTACCCAGCGATCGTCAGGATCGCAGCCACCGTCGCTAGGTTGAACTCCAGCTGGGTGATCGCGAACAGGCCGATAGTGGTAAGCACGTCATGGGTCAATGCGATCACGGCGCCCACGCCAAACTGCCACTCGAAGCGGAACCAGATGTAGATCAGGATCGCACCGATCGCGAGCAGCACCGCCCAGATCGCAGAACTGATCAGTTCTGCGCCCACGGTAGGTCCGACGAACTCGGTTCGCCGATACTCCACGACCTTGCCGCCGAGCGCATCCTTCAGGGTGTTTATCGCCTGAAGCTGCTCGCGCTCCTCGCCGTCCTGCTGCTGCACACGTATAAGAATATCGTCCGGGGCTCCGAACTCCTGAACCTGGACCTCGCCGAGCCCGAGGGCGCCCACAGTCTGTCGCAAATCGGCGACGTCGGCGGGCCCCTCGGTCTTGATTTCAATCAGGATGCCGCCACGAAAGTCGATGCCAAAGTTAAGGCCGTGCGTGAAGAACGTGCCGAGTGACAGGATGATCAGCATTGCCGACAGCGGATAGGCGAGCCGACGGCGGCCGACAAAGTCGAAACTCGTGTTCGCGGGTACGATGCTGAGACGCACGATATCCCCCTAGATCGGCAGGGTCTGAGGCCGTCGGCGGCGCAGCCAGACGACAACGAAAAGACGGGTCACCATGAGCGCCGTGAACATGGACGTGATGATCCCGATGGAAAGGGTAACCGCGAAGCCCTTGATCGGGCCTGTTCCGAATTGAAACAACAGGATGGCGGCGATCAGAGTGGTGAGGTTTGAGTCGATGATCGTCGTCAGGGCACGGCGATAGCCTGAATCAATGGCCGAAATGGGCGTTCGTCCGTTACGTACCTCCTCCTTTATCCGTTCGAGGATGAGGACGTTCGCATCGACCGCCATGCCGATGGTCAGGACGATGCCCGCAATGCCTGGCAGGGTCAGCGTTGCCTGCAGGACGGAGAGCAAGGCGACGATCAGCGACAGGTTAAAAAGCAGCGCGATGGCCGCCATCAGACCGAACAGGCCGTAGCTGATGATGATGAATACAACGACGGCTGCGAGTCCAATGACGCTGGCCGTCTTGCCGGCCTGAATCGAGTCTGCACCGAGTCCAGGGCCGACCGTGCGTTCCTCGAGCACTGTGAGCGGTGCGGGCAGTGCGCCTGCGCGCAACACGAGTGCGAGGTCATTGACCTCCTGCACCGTGAAGCGGCCGGTGATGATCCCGCTGCCACCAACAATCGCTGTCTGAATCCGCGGTGCACTCACGACCTGACGGTCGAGAACGATTGCTAGCCGGCGCCCGACATTTTCAGCCGTCAGTTCTCCGAATCGGCGCCCACCGGCCGTATCAAATCGGAACGAGACGATTGGCTGACCGTCCTGAAATGTGGGTTGTGCGTCTACCAGCCGATCCCCGCCAACCTCGACCGTGCGGCGGACGACGTAGGGGATACGCCCCTCTTCCTCGGGCCCGAAGAGTAGGATGGAGCCGGCGGGAAGATTACCGTTCTCGGCCTCCGGAATCGACACAGACTCATCCACCATATGGAAGGCGAGTTTCGCCGTTTGTCCCAGTAGGCGTTTAATCCGCTCGGGGTCACGTATGCCCGGGAGCTGAACGAGGATCCGATCCCGGCCCTGCTGCTGGATTACCGGCTCTGCCACGCCCGTTTCGTCTACGCGCCGGCGGACGATTTCGATGGATTGTTCGACCGCGCTCTGACGCCGCGCGGCCATGGCCTCCTCTGTCATCTCCAGCCGGAAGTTCACCGCGTCATCGATCTCGAGATCGAAGCCGTCCTCGATATTCGTTAGCCTGCCGCGAGCGGCTTCGGCATCGGCCGGATTGCGCAAGGTAAATGCGATGGCACGGCCCTCAACCCGCAGGCCCGAATAGCCAATCCGGGCCCCGCGCTTGCGCAGTTCACGGCGTACCGAGGATTCGACCGCTTCCAGTGTTTCGAGGATGGCCGTCTCGACCCCGACAGACAGCAGCAAAGATGAACCGCCCTGCAGATCGAGTCCCAGATTCATGCGCTTGGATGGCAACAGCCCGCTGGATTCTTCAACCATTTCCTCGCCCACGACTTCGGGCTGCGGAAAGAAATTAGGGGCTGCATAGATCACGCCGAGGAGCGCGACCACAACCGTCATCACAATTGCCCAACGCGGATAGTTGACCATCCTGGCGGGTCCTTCTTGTTCCGTTGTCCAGCGAAACTGAGCTGTTACTTGCGGCCTCCAAAGAGGCCACCTAGCAGCCCACCGCCAGACTTACCATCATTCGCGGCGGGTCCAACAATGGTCGGACCGCCCTTGGCAGTACTTTGTCCGCCGCCGCTTGTGGCCGGAGTGGATGTGAAAACGTCGGAAATCGTTCCGCGAAGGATATCCACCTTCACACCGTCCGCGATCTCGACAGTTACTTCCTCTGTCTCTTCCTTGACCTTGGTCACGGTGCCGATGATGCCGCCGCCAGTCAGAACGCGATCTCCGCGTTTGACCTGGCCGAGCATCGCTCGGTGTTGCTTCATCTTTTTCTGCTGCGGACGAATGAGCAGAAAGTAGAAAACCACAAAAATCAGGATGATGGGCAGGAAGGACGCGAAAACGTCACCGCCACCACCCGCCTGAGCATAGGCCGGTGTAATAAACATGTCCCCTCCAGGGCGCGTGTCTCGAAGTCGCCGGATGATAGCGACGCGGGACCGAATTGCAATAAACCCGTACAGCAAAATGCATTGAAATCACGAAACAATGAAGGCGTTCGCGCAAGTTCTGTCAATTTTGTGAGCGCCGTTGACCAGCATCGTGCCGGGGCTTAGGTTCCGCCCGCTTTGCGTGCCCATGCCGTTGGGTCAAATCGATGGAACGAATACCGATGGATGATCAAGATCTCGCGCCGCTGCTGAAGCGTATTGCCGACGCGCTGGACCGCATTTCCCCCGCAAACCAGACCGAGGTCGATCTCTCGGATGCAGACGCCTATGTCTGGCATGCGGACAGCTCCGATAGCGGCCATCTGGAGCCCGTTCCGTCGGTCAATCGCGTCCCGCTCGGCCTGTTGCAGGGTATCGACCGGCAGGCGGACATCCTTATCGAGAATACGCGGCGTTTCGCCAACGGCCTGCCGGCCAACAACGCGCTGCTCTGGGGCGCGCGCGGCACTGGCAAGTCCAGCCTGGTCAAGGCAGCCCATGCCGAGGTCAACGCCGAGGCCAGGGACGGGCTGCTGCTGGTTGAGATTCATCGCGAGGATATCCAGTCACTACCCGCTCTACTGGCGGTCCTGCGGGGCAGCGGGCGTCAGGTGATTCTCTTCTGTGACGATCTGAGCTTCGACAATACCGACAGCAGCTACAAGTCGCTGAAGGCCGTGCTCGAGGGCGGCATTGAGGGTCGGCCCGAGAACGTGGTGTTCTATGCCACCTCCAACCGGCGCCACCTGCTGCCGCGTGACATGATGGAGAATGAGCGTTCGACTGCGATCAATCCCTCCGAAGTCGTTGAGGAGAAGGTTTCCCTGTCCGACCGTTTCGGGCTGTGGCTCGGCTTCCACAACACCGACCAGGACACGTTTTTCGCGATGATCCAGGCATACTGCGATCATTTCGACCTCGACATCGAGCCGGACCAGCTCCGGG
>PBPM01000059.1 GCA_002724635.1 Rhodospirillaceae bacterium | reverse complement strand
CGGCAATATCCTGAACCTGGTGCACAACGCCGCCGCTGCGGAGATCATGGTGCTCGGCATGAAGTCCGGCCTGGATCCGAAGATGTTGCACGAGGTGATTTCGGGGTCCGGCTCCAGCTCATCCATGTTCGAGACACGGGGCGCACTAATGGTGGCCGACGACTATGAGTATGAAGGTTCGAATTTCTCCATCCCCATCAAGGACTCCCGGTTTATCTCACAGCATGCACATGATTTAAGGGTGCCGACACCCATCTATCACGTGGCGCTCCAGTCCTACTATGCGGCTGTGGCGCAGGGACATTATGACGAGGACGCAGCCGCCGTGGTAAAGGCCATGGAGCGAGCCGCCAATGTGGAACGGGGAAGAGAGTAATGGCAAAGAAGACAAGTAGGAAAACGAAGGCGGCCAAGAAAACTGTAGGCGTAATCGGCCTGGGCAATATGGGGGGCGGCATCGCGCGCAACCTGGCAAAAGCCGGCCATACGGTCCACGCCTGGGACATCGCGGTAGGCACTCGGAATAAGCTCAAGCGGGTTGCGATCATGACCGAGCCATCGGAAATGGCGGCCAAGTGCAGTGTCATCTTTTTGGTGGTGCCGGGGTCCAAGGAGATCGACGAAATGCTTTCCGGGCGGAACGGGATGCTGGCGAATGCGAAACGGGGGCTCGTGCTATATGACTTCACCACATCGGACCCGACCTACACAAAGAAACTCGCCGCGAAAGCCAAGCGAAAAGACGTGGCTTACCTGGATGCCGGCATGACCGGCGGGGCGGCGGGGGCGGACAAAGGCACACTCCGGCTCATGTTGGGGGGTGACAAGCGCGCCTTCAATCGTACTAAGCCGGTGTTGGAGGCCTTTACGACGCAGCTGTTTCACTTAGGACCCCGTGGGGCCGGGCATACCATGAAGCTGATCTTCAACTTGGTGGTACATACGAACTTCCTGGTGGTTTGCGAGGCAGGCCTGATGGCGGAGAAGGCGGGCATCCCGCTGGCCGACATGATTAATGTCATCAATGCCGGCAACGCACGCAACTTTGCGTCGGAACGGCGCTTCCCCGATCACATCCTCTCCGGCAAATGGGACGCCCGGTCCCGGATCTATAATCTCAACAAAGATGTCGGCATGGCTGTGGACCTTGCCAAAAAGATGGGCCTGCCGGTGGCGATCGGCGGGAGCACGTCTAGGTACCTCAAGAAGGCGATCAAGGCCGGGTTGAGTGAGACGGATTTCTCGCGGCTGTATCAGGAGTTGGGGCGGCTGTAAGAACTGGGACAGTTAGCCAAGGTGCCCCAAAGAAAAAGGGCGTCTCGTTGGGAGACGCCCTTGATCGTGTCAGCTGTGACGAAGATTATTTTTTTATCAGGCCCTGAACCATCGTTTTGTAAGCGGCGCTCTGAGCCGGGCGCTGTTTTTCGTAAGCCGCGCCGTCCACGTAATCGGTGGTTTCGCCGATGGCTTTGATCAGACGCTTGTAGGTCTTGTCAGCCTGCATTTTCTTGAGAGCGGTCCGCAGTTTGGCAAGACGATCGGCGGGTATACCGCGCGGCGCCTGGATGACCCGGTGCATCAGACCGAGGTCAGCAGTGTAGCCGAGATCTTTAAAGGTCGGCACACCTTTGAACGCCGTTTTGGTTCCGGCGCTGATTAGCACGCGGACTTTTTTGCCCTGGGCGAGAATGGTGGATTTGAACTGGAAGGTGAAGTCCGCTTCGCCGGCGAGGAAACCACGCAGGGAAGGTCCGCCGCCTTTATACGGCACCATCACGATTTTGTCGGCAATGCCGGCTTCCGTGAAGAGCTGCAGGCCAGGAGCATGTGTCGCGCCCCAGTTACCGGAGTGGGCGAATTTCAGCTTTCCGGGGTTTTTCTTGGCATGGTCAACCAGCTGCTGCCAGGTCTTGAACGGGCTGTCGGCCCGGACGATGACGGAGAAGCTACCCGAGTTCAGCTTACCGACGGTGACCAAGTCTTTGTCCGTGTTGTAGGGCAGCTTTTTGACGTGCTTCTGGAGCTGGTCAAAATAGTTGTGGGTGAAAAGAAGCGTGTAGCCGTCGGCTTTCGCCTTGGCGACTTCGGACGTGCCGAGCTGGCCGGACGCTCCGGGCTTCAGTTTCACGATAATGGCGTTGCCGAGATATTGCGGAATAACACTCGTGAACACACGGGCGTTCCGGTCATGGGAGCCACCGGCGCCCACAGGCAGAACCAGCGTTATCGGTTTTTCCGGGTAGGAGCTTTGAGCTTTCGCCGCATCGGCCGCAAACATGCCGGCCGCCGCGACTACGCCTAAAGCGAGTTTTCCAATATTGCGAAATTGCATGGTCTTTCCTCTCTGTTTCACTTTCTATAATGATGCATCCAAATGGGCCGGATGCGAACTATCCCATAAACAAAAGTCTTATATAAGACTTCTCTATAAGACATCAGGTGGAATTAAATCTCAAGCGCTATTCTTCTGTTTTCCGTCAGAATAAGCCAAAATCATTCTGCTCCATACTCTGCTCGCAGCCTGGCGCTTCGCCGCCACATAAGGTAGGCGACCAGCGGTGTCGCGAGCATTATCCCGGCCGCAAAGGGCCGTTCAAGCACTACGTAGCCTAGGAAATCTTGCTGCGCCAGGATCACGGTCTGGCCGAAGGAGTACTCCATGGTTGGTCCCAGAATGAAGCCCATGGCCAGAGGCGTGACATCAAAATGCAGTTTTTTGGCGATGTAACCCACGGCGCCAAAGAACACGAGCACGCCCAGATCGAAGGGCTGCGCGCGGAACACCCACGTTCCGGCGAACGCAAACACCAATGTTAATGGGAGTAGGAGCGATTTCCGGATCGTCACCACCTTCGCGAAGAAGGGGATGGAGAAGTATCCGATGATAAGGAACAGAAGGTTGGCCACGATCATAGAGATCAGAATGGCGAATACCATGGGGCCTTGCTGTTCCATCAATTGTGGGCCGGGCCGCATTTCATGGGCGATGAAGGCACCTACCAGGATCACCGTCAGGTTGTCGCCTGGGATGCCCAGGGTCAGGAGTGGCACCAAAGTCGGACCATTCACGGCGTTATTGGCGGATTCGGCCGCCGCGATGCCTTCGATTTCTCCTTCGCCGAAGGTCTCCGGATGGTCGGAGGCGTTCTTGGCCGCCGCATAGCCCATAAAGGCTGCCACCACTTGGCCGACGCCCGGGATCATACCGATACTGGTGCCGATGGCGGTGGAGCGAGCAATTGTCCTGATGCAACGTTTGAATTCCGGCCAGGTGAGCCGGTCGCCGCGGATTTGCAGGTCACTGGCGTCGACGAACTGGCTGACCTTCTTTTCGATGTTGACGAAGATCTCTGGGAGCGCAAACAGGCCGATCAGCATGGGCAGCAGCGGAATGCGGGATTCAAGCTCCGGCAGGCCGAAGGAGAACCGCGTGAGGGCGCTCAATTCGTCCTGGCCGATGAGACCCAGCAACAGGCCAACCGCCAACATAAGCAGGCCTTTAACGAACACGCCGCTCGATGTGCCGGAAATCACAATGAGCGCCATGAACAATACGGCGGCGAGCTCAGGCGGTCCCATTAACAGCGCCACCGCGGCAATGGGGCCGATCAGGATGATGGTGATGATGTCGCTCGTGGTGTCACCGGCCACGGACGAAAATAGGGCCATCTCTAGGGCTTTACGGCCTTGGCCCTTTTTGGTCAGCGGAGGTCCGTCAAAGGTCGTTGCCACCGCGGCCCCGGTCCCTGGCATCGAGATCAGAATGGCGGGGATACTTCCGCCGAAGATGCCGCCTTTATAGATGCCTATCAGGAAGGGGATGCCGAACAGGGGTTCGAGGAAGAAGGAAATAGGCAGAAGAATGGCCATGGCCATGAGCGTGGTGAAGCCGGGCAGGGCGCCGACGAACATGCCCAGGAACAGGCCTGCCGAGATGTAGGCGAAAATAATGGCGACCTTGGAAGGGTCAAAAAGAAGACCGGCGCCGGCGATAAATGATTCAAACATAAGTTCGACGGCCTTCCTTAGATCAGCGACCAGTTGGTCAGCGGGAAAATATCGATGGGAAACGGCGGCAGTTCCACCAGCAGCAAGCGCCGGAACATGAAGAACATGGCCATGGGCAGCACGATACTCACGGCGCCGGACAGCCAGAAGTTCCGGTTCCCGAAATAGGTGGACATGGCCATCATCATGATGGCGCTGCCGACCACAAAGCCCAGGTTGACCATGAGCGGTACGTAGATCGCCATCATCACCAGGGTAACGGTCACGTTGGTGATGGCTTCCTGATCGAGGGCCAGAAGGTCATTGCTTTGCTGCAGCGAGAAGCTCTTCATGAAAAACCAGACGCCCAGGATCAAAAATGCCGTTGCCACTATTTGCGGAAACAACTCTGCCGGCATGTTGGCCTGGCTGCCCGTGATCACGATCAGCGGTTTGTCGATCTGGGTCGGGATGAGCAGGAAGAGTACACCCGAGAGCATAATGAACAGCACCGCTGCGACGGTGTTGAAATTTACTTTGCGTTTCAAGGCAGCCTCGCCACTGCCGTTATTTTCTACGTCGTCCGCCACAATTTTCCCCGTAGCGTTCCGTTAAGTTATTTCGCTAACTTGCGATTTTCAATGAAGATAAGTCATTCGTGTTCAAGGGTAAATTCACAGGTTCATTACGTTCCGCCGAGATGTCGGCGGCGATGTAGACCTCCATAACCTGGCGGGCTTGTTCCGGCGTCACCATGACGGGGCGGTCAAGGGTGACGGCTTCCAGGAAGTGGATGGTCTCGTCGTGCATGGGGCCCGCAAAAACATGGTCCACTGGCTCGCCCGGCATGGTGGACATGGGCAGGCGCATGCCGTTCTCCATGGTGTTCAAGATGACATCCCGGTGGGTGTCGTCGATGACCAGCATGCCGTCCGTACCGGTCACCTCGATCCAGGTGCCGGAATAGTTGGGATAGCCCGGCGGCATGGTCCAGCCGGCGCCGATAGTCACCACCACGCCGTTGTCCATGGTGACCATGATCCACTGGGTGTCTTCCAGGCCCGTGACGTCTTTCATGGCGCCATAGGCGGACTGGGAATAAATGCGAACCGGTTTGGCCGGCTCCAAGCACCAAAAGACGAAGTCCAGGTCATGGGTCGCTTCCATTGCTGCCGGAGACAGTTTGATGCGTCCACCGATCTTGTTGCCAAGCCCACGTGTGATGTGCCGGCTCACCAGGATGGAGACAGCCTTGCCGATGCTCGCGTCCTGCAGACATTTTTTCACATAGGCGAATTTGGGATTAAAGCGTTGGGAATAGCCGATGGAGAACTTCACCCCTTTGCTGGCTGCCATGGCCACCAGCTCATCTGCTTCTTCCAAGGTGAGAGACAATGGCTTTTCCAGGAAGACATGCTTGCCCGCGTTCAGGCTATCTTTCGCCATCGGAAAGTGTGTGGTTTCCGGCGTCGCCGAAATAATGATCGCGTCAATGTCGTCGATTTTCAGGAGTTCTTGATAGTCCGCCACCGCCGTCACCGGATTGGTTTCGGCTTTCACTTCTTCTAGGCGGGCCGGATTGGTTTCCGCAATGGAAAACTACTTATAACCAAGCGGCAGAAAGGTAGTCACTTGGCAGGGTTATGGGAATTTCCTGGAGG
>PBPM01000058.1 GCA_002724635.1 Rhodospirillaceae bacterium | reverse complement strand
GATCGGCACGCGTTTCGTGAACATGACCAAGGAAGAGGTCCTCGCGGGTCTCGATTTCTGGGTCTACGATCCGCGCATCGGCACCAACACGTCCAAGGCATTCAGCAAGGCCGTCGATCTTCTCATCGAGCAGAAGAAGATGAAGAAGCCATACGATCCGGCCAACTATCTGGATTCCAAGTTCATTAAGTCGACGATGAAGCGTCATCCGGAATGGTTCGCTGATCTTGGCGGTGCAAGCTAAGCCTTATGGCGTTCTGAAAACGCATAAGCTTTGACTACTCAGGCGGGCGCGGGGCAATCCTCGCGCCCGCCGAAACTCCGGGAACGTTATGACTGGTGAAGCAAAACTAATCGTTCAGGGCCTGTCTCATCACTATCCGGATGAGTACACGGGCGAGTCTGTCCACGCCCTTGATGATATAAACCTGCAAATCTACGAGAACGAATTTGTTGCCATCGTTGGTCCCAGTGGCTGCGGCAAGACCACATTCCTCAATATTATCGCCGGGCTTCTACCCTACCGGGAAGGCCGCGCTATGGTGGATGGCATTGATATCAAAGGTCCCGGTCCGGATCGCGGTGTCGTGTTCCAAGAACATGCAATACTGCCTTGGCGCACGGTCTCACGTAACATCGGCCACGGCTTGGAACTGCGCCGCACCCCTAAAGCCGAATTGCAGCGGCGGGTTCAGGAATATGTCGATCTAGTCGGCCTGTCGGGCTTCGAGGATCGTTATCCCCACGAATTGTCCGGCGGCATGAAGCAACGTGTTGCCGTGGCGCGAACCCTGTGCGCGGATCCAGTGATCATGTTGATGGACGAACCTTTCGCGGCCGTCGACGCACAAACACGAATCACTCTGCAGGATGAGTTGAACCGGGTTGTCATGGCGACCAAGAAGACCATCCTGTTCATTACCCATTCAGTCGAGGAGGCCGCCTTCCTCGGTGATCGCTGTATCGTCTTTTCACGACGCCCGGGCCAGATTAAGTCAGAAATCAAGATCGACATCCCGCGCGAAGAACGCCAGTGGAAGGACATGGTGAACAATTCGACGTTCACCGATGCACGCGACGAAATCCTTAGCTTGGTGCGATCGGAGGTCACGAGCGATGACGACGGTTGATGCCGCCCCCGTCCGCCGGAAAAGTCTAAGAAAGACCCTCTCTGACAGCCGGGCCGTCCAGCTAATCATCCTGACCATTGGCGTTTTTATACTCTGGGGAATCATCTCGGCCATCATCGAGCGGCCTGACCGATATCTGCCCTCTCCTCTGACAACGCTGATTGCGTCCGTTGATTTGCTCGAGAAGGGCGTACTCGTGAGTTTCTACTCCGACACGCTGACGCGCCTCGTGATCGGCAGCATTGTCGGCCTGCTCATGGGAATCCCGTTCGGACTAATCCTCGGTCTGAACCGTACTATCGCCGATATGTTCTATCCGCTGATGAACTTCTTCCAGTCGGTCTCGGGTATTGCGATTTTCCCGATCATCGTCATCTGGTTCGGTAATAGCAATACAACCGTGATGATCGTGATCCTTTACACGAGCTTCTTCCCGATCGCGTTCAATGTACTCTCCGGTGTAAGGTCGGTTCCCATGCGCTACATCAGCGCCGCGCGAACTCTGGGCGCCACGCGATTTCAAATCATCCGAGACGTCTTGCTCCCTGGCGCCATGCCGTCGGTGGCGATCGGTTCCCGCCTATCCATCGGGTTCGCCTGGCGTGCCGTGATTGCCGGCGAGATGCTTGCCGGGCAGGCCGGGCTCGGCAACATGATCTTTGCCGGACAGGAACTCGACAATACGGCCCAGATCATTCTGGGAATGGCGCTGATCGGATTTACCTGGATCTTGCTAGATCACTTTCTACTGCGTCCGCTTGAAACCGACACCATTGAACGCTGGGGGCTCGTAACGCGATGACCGCGGTGACAGAGCTCTCGATCGCAGTCCAAAAGCGTTTTGGACGTCAGCGCCTTCGCAAATTCGCTCTGGGACTGATCCCGTTCATTGTCCTAGTCGGGCTTTGGGAGATGAATACGGCCTTTGTCTGGTTCGACCCGGTCGAAATACCGCCCATTGCCGATGTCTGGGAGGCCATATTCTGGCTTCAGAGCGACTGCCCCGGCTTCATGGCTGCCGTCGACGGCCACAACGGATGTCAGCTATCGAACAATGTCCTGTCTTCCATCGGCCGGGTCGCACTGGCCACCATGGTTGGCGTCCCGCTTGGTATCGGCTTCGGCATCCTGGCGGGCATGAATCGAACCGTATCAGCCTATCTTGAGCCGATAGGCGTTTTCATGAACTCAGTCTCGGGCATCGCCTGGATCCCGCTCGCTGTCGTCTGGTTCGGCGTTGGCTGGGAGACCACCCTGTTCATCATGCTGAACACTATCTTCTGGTTGCTATTTTTCAACACCATGATGGGCGTACGCGCTGTACCCAAGGTTCTGGTCCAAGGTGTTCAGACACTCGGTGGCTCGCATCTCGATGCGATCCGGCACGTATACCTGCCAGGCGCTATGCCATCTATCATCACTGGTGGCCGTATGGCTATGGGATTCGGCTGGCGCGCGCTGATTGCAGCTGAAATGATCGGCGGTGACAGTGGCCTCGGATTCATGATTTTCGTATCCGCATCCGAATTCAAAACCGAGGAGGTGTTTCTCGGGGTTATCTTGATTTCGATCATCTTCCTTGCCACCGACCGCTATCTCTTGGTTCCCCTAGAGAAGTGGACAATCGAGCGGTGGGGCCTAGTCTGGAAGCCCACTTGATATGACATCACAAGAACTCGATGAAGTCCGTCCGGTAAAAAGCCGGCGGGCGTGGTACAAGCGTCGCGATATCCTTTTCATTATCTTTGTCGCGGCGATCTGGATCAGCTGGGAAGGCTATGGGCGCGTTACCGGCCCCAGCCGGATAACTGATGCGCTTTCGGTCGAGCTCGACAAGAATCCAAAGAACTTCGACCTGCTCGTCACGGCCAAATTCCCGCCCGAGCGGTTCCATTCGAACACTTACAACGAGGTGGGAGTTCAGCGCGGAACCGAAGGCCACACCACACTTCTGGTCCGGGTCCGCCCGGCCAATGTGCGCTGGCTGTCGCAGCAGTATTGGATTGAGAAAATCGAACTAGCACCGAAGGACGGTAGTTAGCCAGATCCGGATTTTGCACCTCTTGCCAGAGCATCCGCTTCGAGACTAAAACCGTCGCGCACATCGACGTGCGAAACCTCTGGCCATTTGTCTCATGACCCACGTCTCCCAGTATTTTGACCGGCGCTATAGCCTCAACCTATCATGTACTGACCGGATGGGCATTGTTGCGGACGTGGCAAGTTTTCTGGCGCAGCAGGATTGCAACATACTTGAATCGGCACAGTTCGACGACGAGATATCCGGCCAGTTCTTCATGCGCACGGTATTCGGTGCGGGCGATGCAACACCGGATATGGAAAACCTATCGGCGTCCTTCGGCCCTATTGCCAGCCGATTCTCCATGGAATGGTCCATCCGGGACCAAGACGTCCGGCCTAAGTCACTGATCCTGGTATCAAAACCGGGGCATTGCCTGAACGATCTTCTCTACCGGACCAATTCGGGATCTCTGGGTATGGATGTGGCGGGTATTGTGTCGAACCATCCCGACCAGAAACCTATAGCCGATTTCTACGGTATCCCGTACCACCATCTGCCAATCACATCGGACACGAAGCCTGCCCAAGAAGCCCAGATCCGGGCTCTGGTCGAGGAAACTGGTGCCGAGCTGATCATCCTCGCCCGCTATATGCAAATCCTCTCTCCGAAGATGTGCACGTATCTGTCTGGGCGCTGCATCAATATCCATCATTCATTCCTGCCCGGTTTCAAGGGCGCCAAACCCTATCAGCAGGCACATGCGCGCGGCGTAAAGCTGATCGGCGCTACGGCCCACTACGTCACGTCGGATCTCGACGAAGGCCCGATCATCGAGCAGGAAACCAGCCGGGTCTCCCACGCGCATACGCCCGAGCATCTGGAGCGCATCGGCCGCGATCTTGAGAGTGTTGTCCTAGCCAGAGCCGTACGCTACCACATTGAGCAACGGGTCCTGTTGCGCGGCGAGCGAACGGTCGTCTTCTCCTAGCGTTTGCGGAACGCTTCCAACTCCGCCTTCAATACCGGCTGCATCAAGTAATTGAGTGCGCGCTTCTTGCCGGTATAGATATTAATGGTCGCCTGCATTTCGGGGATGATCAGCGGGCCAACATTTCCGCCAAGAGCACTCTCGTCGGTTTCTATCACCATCCGGAAATAGTGAAGACCAATGCGGTCGGTATCAGAATCCGCCCGATATTCATGACCTGTCTTTCAAGCCTGCGATAACAAATAAAATCGTAGATGCTGACCTTGGCCACCAACCGCTGACCCATATCAACATGCCCGATGTTGTGTGGATCGCGCTGCGTCTCGATTAGCAGGCGTTCACGTGACGCTACGACCTGCATGATCGCGGTTGTGGTGAATATTAATCGCCGCAAGAATGAACATTTTACGCATTCATGCCATACCTGTTTCGACTGATCTCGGATATTCATGATATGCGCCTGTTAAAAAACGGAAACCGCCCATTTCACCTTGGAACTTTCCCGCTTGAGACCCTCCCGCGCGACAACGGGTGCGGTGCGGCGGAAATCGATCGTCCGCGGGCACCGGCGGCAGCGGACCGTCCGCCGGGAGAAATGCTCGGGACCGCCTTGCGGGAGTACCGAGATTTATTCTCGCAATTCACCTCGGGCGACAAGGCACCGGCCATCGCCCCAGATACGAATGATCCGGCGCGATGTGCAACGGAGCTGAAGGGTGCCGCTTACTTCCTCGACACAAGCCATGCCGGCATCTGTTTGCTACCGGAATCTGCCTGGCGTGAGGGGGCCGACGCGCTACCCCACAGCCATGCCCTCGTCATCCTAGTCGAACATGGCCGGGTGCCAAGCGATGAACCACTGTCCGAAGAGTGGATTACCGGCAATGTGGTCGAGACGGCTGAAATGCGCGCCACGGAGATCGCCGTTAATCTTGCCGGTCATATCCGGCTGATGGGCTATAACGCGCGCGCCGACGTACCCGGCGACCGAAAACTAGACGAAGAACGCCTAGCTGTCCTGGCCGGCGTGGTAGTCCGACAGGATGACGGTAGTCTCGCCACCCCATTTCTTGACGATTTCACGATCGCGGTGGTGAGTTCCGACTATGCGCTTGAATGCGACCGTCCACTCGCGGTCTCCGCTCTCAAGGCGAAGGGACTGCGCTACTGGTGGGGCATCAACGAGGCACGATCGGGACGTGAGCGCAACCGGCGTGCCCGCCGACCGTCGTACGAGAGCCAATATCCCATGGAGACCGTCAAGCGGGTCGATCAGCCGACAACCCTGATTCTGGATGACGAGGTACCCCGGGTACCGAAGCGCGCAGCCTTCTTTGAGCGCGCCCTGCAGGGCGATCTTGGCGAGAAGACACAACGCGAGCGAGCACGGTTCGCAACTAAACACCCGCTGTCCCGTTCGATGGTGTCGTTGATCCGCGTTATGGTTCCACACCAGGACGCCGTGGTCGAACCAGCGAAGGAGCCAGCGACGTATTCCGACCCGGCGCAAAACGCGAAGGCGCTGAAGGCGCTTTCATACTTTCTCGGGTCTGACCTGACCGGCATCTGCGAGATCCCGCGATATGCCTGGTACTCCCACAAGGATGACGGCACCCCCATCGAGATGTACCACCGCTATGCCGTAGTAATGCTAATCGATCAGGGGTTCGAAACCATGGAGGGCGCCAGCGGCGATGACTGGATTTCCGGCGCCCAGTCTATGCGAGGTTACCAGCGCGGCGCCGAGATCGCGGGTATCATGTCCCGATTCCTCGGCCAGATCGGCTTCCCGGCGCGTGCCCAGACCAATGCCGACAGTGATGTGCTGCAAATTCCTCTGGTGCTGCTGGCGGGGTTAGGAGAACTCAGCCGGATCGGCGAACTGGTTCTCAATCCGTTTGTAGGGCCACGGTTTAAGTCGGTGGTGCTGACAACCGATATGCCGCTCGAGGTCGACAAACCCATCGATTTCGGACTGCAGACCTTCTGCAACCACTGCCGGAAATGCGCCCGCGAGTGCCCCTGCGATGCTATCCCATTTGGTGACAAGGTGATGTTCAACGGTTATGAAATCTGGAAGCCCGATGCAGAACGCTGCGCGCGCTACCGGATCACCAATCCCCATGGATCCGCATGCGGCAGGTGCATGAAGACCTGCCCAATCAATAAGGTAGTGGATACCGACGGCCCGCTGTTCACCCGGATGGCCAGCTGGATGGGCGTCAACGCCACTTTCCTGAAGCCGCTGATGGTACCAATCGCGACCCGGGTCGATGACGCCCTAGGCAACGGCCGGCGCAAACGATCAAAAAAATGGTGGTTCGACCACGAGGTAGTTGGAGACCGGACCGTGACCCCCAAAGGGGTCAATCAGCGGGAAATCAATCCTAGCCGCAAGGTCGACCCGACCAAGCAACCCATCGCCTATTACCATGCGAACATGATGCCCCCGCCCGATGCGCCGGGTGCAGTTCCCGTCGACCGGAAAGGTGCCATGGCCGCCGGAGCGTTACTGGAAACGCCGGAGGAGGCCAAGGCCCGCGTTGCGGCGGGGAAACCGGCGCCGGACCACTACACCCCTACGCCACCTACAGGCGCCGGCCCGCGCAAAGACCTCACCGCCAACCCTTATGCGGCGAACTTTAAGGACACTACAAACGCCTAGGCGGACTGAACTGGCAACAATCGTAAGATTTAGGAGACGGGGATGGCAACCTTCGTACTAGTGCACGGGGCGTGGCATGGGGGCTGGTGCTGGGCCCGGATCGCGCCGCGTCTGCGCGACTTAGGACATGAGGTAAACACCCCTACGATGACAGGGTTTGGCGAGCGCATCCATCTGCTCACGCCGGATGTTGGTCTTGAAACAAATGTCACCGATATTTCGAACGTCCTGAAATGGGAGGAGCTCGACAATGTGATCTTGGTCGGCGCCAGCTATGCCGGAATGGTGACCACAAGTGTTGCGGACCGGATGCCCGAACGCATCGCAGCGCTGGTCTATATCAACGCCTTTATCGCGGCTGACGGCGTCTCCCAGAACGACATGCTGCCAGATTGGCGCCGGGAGATGATCGAGGAAGAGCTCGCCAAGGATCCCGGCGCCTGGCGGATGCCGCCACCCGCACCCGACTTGATAGGCGTGACCGACCGCTCTGACGCTGCCTGGATCACGGACAAGATGACCATCCAGTCCGCCAAAACATTCCGAGATTGCGCCAAGATCACTGGCGGCGTAGATGCCATCAAGAACCGCACCTACATTCGCGCAACCGGCTATCCGAACAACACGTTCGACGCAAACCTCGAGACATTCCGGGCAAATCCGGACTGGCGCGCCGAAGTGATCGATACCAGCCATGACGCAATGATAACGGCCGCCGACGATGTGGTACGGATTCTGGAAGAGGTGGCCGCCAGTCTTGCGTTTGACGGTCAAACGGAAAGAGCCGCCCCGTAGGGCGGCTCCGTGAGCGGGCATCTTGCCAGCCCATGATCTGTTGAAAGACCTGTGTCTCTATCCGACCTGGAGAGGTTGCTCCACAGTCCGAACCCGACACACTGGGTTGAACATCATGCCAATCATCTCACTCGACATCGGATCACCTCCTTTCAGTTGTTGAATAACCAAAGTAGCCTAACACCGAATTCCGCGTTCGCTCGAGCGGAAACTACAATGCCACCACAGTTTCATTCAGCCGCGAGCGCGCGATATTTCTCTGGGATCTCGAGATCGAACAGCTGCGCAGCGTTGTAGCCGAGTATGTTCCGTTTTGCCTGTTCGTCGAGGAACTGTAAGTCCCAGATGGTGGCCGGCAGATCGAAGTCCCAATGCGGCCAGTCCGAGGCGAACAACATCTGCGATTCTGCATTCATCGCATCCATCGATGCGGCCAGAAGCGTCTCGTTCGTCCGCTCCAGCGGCTGGGTCGTGTAGAACATGTCACGCATATACTCGCTCGGCAGCTTCTTCAGCAGCGGCGCCTCCGATGTGCGCATCATGTATTCATGATCCAGTCGCTGCATAATGAAGGGCAGCCAAGCGACCCCGCTCTCGATCCACATGACCTTCAGTTTCGGGAAACGCTCGGGAAGACCATTGATAACCCAGTTTGTCAGATGCACCAGATTGCAAAGTACGAAGGAAATAGCGTGCATCGAGATGAACCGGTTCAGCTGGGAGGTGTACTCGTCCTGCCAGTTCAAATGCGTGTGGAACCCGAGCACCTGCCCCGCCTCCTCAAGCATCCCGTAGAGCCGCATATACTCATTCGCGTGGACCGGCTTATGGCGCGACGAGGTCACTAGAAACCCTGCGACCCCGGGCTTTCCGAGAAAGCGCTTGACCGTCTCTTCCGCCTCCACGGGATTGTTGAACGGCAAATACATCATCGCCTTGATCCGAGGGTCCTCGGGCAGCACCCGCTCTACGAGCCAGCGGTTGTAGGCAGTGGCTAGATGGATCTCCATCTCGCGCACCGGATGCATCCCGAGGAACAGCATCGCGTTGGGGAACATCACCTGATAGTCGAGCCCCATCTGATCGATACAACGGCGCGCCAAGATCGTCTCGCGAGATAGCTCGCCCGCATCGACCGGTTCCTTCAGGCCCTGGCCGTGCGGGATGCGGCCCCAGACATTCTGCCATTGGAGCCCGTTTGTACTGTTCAGGAACGCACCACGCTTGGTCCCGTCGCCGAAAGCGGACGCCGCCTCACGCACCACCGGATCCTCGACATAGTCCATGATCTCCGGCCAGTTGCCGCCGTCGCTGATATGGGAATCGATATCGACAATGAAAACATCGTCCAGCTTGCGCTCGTCCGCCTGCTTCCGTGCATGCGCCAGAAGTTCTCGGCTATCCGTCCAGTCGTCGATTTCCGGATAGGTTCGCTTGAAGTCGTCACTCATTACCATTTCTGCCTTCTCTGACCGGCTGTGCCCGCCCGGCCCACATAGCCAAGTCGAAAAGATTGAGATCGGCGGCCTGCATCAGCGCCATCACCGTCACCGCCACGTCTGTCGCGGTCAGAACTTGACCATCCGCGAGCGGCGTGAAGCTACGTCCCTCCTCATCCGTCTTGCGAGCATATAGCCGTGCGGCCGTCGTCAGTAGCTGCTGCACGCTCGCATCGGGAATGTCCGCCGTCGCCCCCAAGGCGAGTAGGTGATCGCCCACCCGGGTCGTATTGGCGGCCAGAGACGCGAACTCGACTTCAGATTCTGACATAGACCGCTCCACCGCGGACCTCGACCGGAAAGCCGCGCAGCTGCGTATTCGGTTCGCCCGGATGTGCTCCACTTCGAATGTTGAACTCGTAGCCGTGCCACGGACAGATGATATGCACATCGTCCTCAACGAACTCATAACCATGCGCACGTTTTTCGTCGTCGAGGACTTCGTTGACACGGTTCATGACCCGCCCCTGACAGACTGGACCGCCAGCATGAGGACAGTTGTTCTCCCATGCAAAGAATCCGTCACCGACCCGAAAAACACCGATCTCCAGGTCGCCTTCGACGACGATCCGCCGCTCGTGGTCGGCCAGTTCCTCGACCTTCGCCACATAAAGTTCCGACACGCCCACTCCCCGTCACAAGTTAACCTTTTCGAATAGCGGAGCAATCTAGTCCCGACCTCGAAATCCCACAACATTCTCGATCGGAAAATCTCGAATTCCGGGACGCAAGGCCCAGAACATCGCTCACCAAACCCTCCAACATTGGCGTCGAGACTGCAATTGACAGTGCGAGCACCCATCCGTGATGACGGTCGCGAAAACTGGGATATCGCTCCTTGAGATCAGGTTCTTTTGGTGCGTCGTAGCATCGGCATTCGATGGGGTGACCCCTTTGTAGCCAACTTCAAGGACAGCAATGGGGCCTGTGGTCAGCATGATCTATGTCAGCGCTGGCCGCGTAAAGTGTTCAAAGTCCAAATCTGGAGATACCCAAATGAATTCCTTCAAGCTTTTAGTCGCTGCCACAGTCTTAGCCGGCTCCGTTGCCCTGTCCACTTCTGTAGCAGTGGCTAAAGACATCGTAGATGTGGCCGTCGAGAACAGTCAGTTCTCGACGCTGGTGGCCGCCGTTAAGGCGGCTGGCCTGGTCGGCACACTCAAGAGTGACGGCCCATTCACCGTTTTCGCCCCAACCGATGAAGCCTTCGCCAAGCTTCCTGCCGGCACCATCAGCAACCTTCTCAAGCCGGAAAACAAAGCTCAACTCGTTGCGGTGCTTACTTACCATGTCGTTCCGGGCAAGGTCATGTCGGGAGACATTGCGGGCAAGAAGCTCAGCGCGCAGACTGTGCAGGGCAGTAGCGTTGACATCAATGCTACGGATGGCGTTTCAGTGGACGACGCCACAGTGATCGCCACTGACATTGAAACCTCTAACGGGGTGATTCATGTGATAGACACGGTCATGCTTCCGAACTAGCGTCCTGCGCACCGCGCTTTGAGTGAAGGCCGCACGGGGTCGGACCAAGTTCGATCCCGTGCGAAATCTCTTCAACCGCAGGTCGCCAAAAATCCATCGCGCAGATAAAGGCCAGGAGAAGACACTCGAGATGTTCGCAAAATACTTCGCAACCTATGCCGCAACTCTGTTCGTATTCCTGGTGATAGACGGTCTTTGGCTTGGCCTACTCGCGCGCGGGTTCTACGTTCACCATCTGGGTAACCTACTGCGTCCGTCACCCAACCTCGGTGCAGCCGGACTGTTTTACTCGCTGTACGTGCTAGGAGTACTGATTTTCGTCATCTTCCCTGCCCTTAACCACGGGACGCCGATGACGGCCGCCCTGTATGGCGCGCTATTCGGACTGATTGCCTATGCGACCTACGACCTCACCAATCTAGCGACCCTGCAGGGCTGGCCGCTAGTTGTTACAGCGGTGGATATGGTCTGGGGCGCCGCGTTGACGGCCAGTGTTGCAATATTAGGCTTTTTCGCCGCCCGCATGATATTCGCATAAATACTTTCCCCGATCGTACGGACGCTTAACATCCATCCCATTTGGCAACACGCGGGAACGTGTTCTGTCTTGGGAATTTGTAATGCAACGACCCGGGTCTCGATACCGGTCAATCGCTCTGGCCCTCCCACGCGACAAGCCGATCTTCAAACTGCCGAATAGCGCCATTCAGAGTAACCGTCTAGGACAGGTTCATCTGGTAGCTGTGCGGCACCCAGACATAGCCGTCACCATGCCGGTCGATATAACCGACCGACGGGAAAGGCATGTGGAAGCCGATCGCCAGCATCTCGTCGTCCGCGACCGTCGCCAGCACGCGCTTGCGTGATTCAACGGCCGCCACCGGATCGTCGTCCATCCCGAAGTGGTACTCGGGATTCGCCGGCGATACCGCATAGTGCGCGATCGTGTCGGACATGATCATCAGCTGCTGTCCATTGCTCTCGACGTGATAGGCCATGTGTCCGGCCGAATGGCCGAAGGCATCGACGGCGGTCACACCGGAGACAATATCTTCGCCCGGCTTCACGTAGCGCGCCTGTTCCTCGAACGGCAGGCAGACATTATTGAACATCTCGAGCGTCGGTGGCCGGTGACTAGGGATATTCTCACCCTTCTTCCAGAAGGCAAACTCGTTCTCGCCAAACACAATTTCCGCATTCGGAAAGGTTGGGTTGCCGCCGGCGGTCAGATTACCAATATGGTCGGGGTGACAATGAGTGACGACCACATAATCGACATCGTTGAGGTCGTAGCCAGCATCGGCAAGGCGCGCATTGTAAAAGCCCTGGGCCGGGTTCTTGTCGCCGAAGCCGGGATCGAAGGCGATCAGCTGCTCGCCCGTATCCACAAGCGTAGGGATGAACTGGTGCTCCATCTCAGGGAAGGGCAGCTTGTGCGCCTTGGCGATGGCTTCGATCTCATCGGCCGTGCCGTTGGTCGCCAGAATCGGATGCATGTCATCCCGTTGAATAAAACCCTCCAGGATGTTGGTAATCGTAAAATCGCCGAGCTTGAACTGATAAACAGTCGGGCGCGTTATTTTGGGCTTGTGGGCAACCATCGTGGATCCTCCTCCGAAAACTGGGACAGGCTATATACCACCGGAAATCCACATATCGGAAGCGGGTGGTCATGCAAATGCATTGACAGATCGACACCGGGAACGTGACCCTATTCCCTCCGTAGGAACTAACGAAACGGAGAACGAGAAACATGTCGGCAAGAGTTCCGTTCGGAATACGACCCCTAGCACCGGCGCTCGGCGCAGAAATTAGTGGTCTCGACCTGTTGGACACACTAGCCGACAACACGGTCGCGGCGGTCCGGCAAGCCTGGCTCGACCATCAGGTCCTTTTGTTCCGAAATCAGAACCTCGACGACGCACAGCTCACGGCCTTTAGCCGGCATTTCGGTGACCTGGACAGCGTGCCGGGATGGGAGCCGTTCTCACCACCCGGCCACCCGAATGTGCTAATCATCTCGAACGTCCGAGAAGACGGCACGGCCATTGGTGTGCTAGGCGACGGCGAAGCGTCATGGCACACCGACATGTCCTATCTCGACCAACCGCCTCCCGGGAGCCTGCTATACAGCCTGGAGGTGCCCGATCGAGGCGGCGACACCTGCTTCATGAGCATGTATGCCGCGCTCGATGCGCTACCCGCGGATTTGCGCGCCGCGATCGAGGGCAAGTCCCTCAACCATGATTCCAGTCATGATAGCGCTGGTAAACTACGCTCGAACCACTCGGCCTTCGACAACGTCAGCGTCGCACCCGGTGCGCGCCACCCAATGATACGCGCCCATCCGGAAACTGGCCGGCCAGCGATTTTTCTGGGCCGGCGGCTTCATGCCTGGGTCGTGGGTGAAAATATCGCCAACAGCGAGGCCCTGCTCGACCGGATCTGGGATCACTGCATAGACGAGGCGTTCACCTATCGGCACCGGTGGCAGCCGGGCGATCTCCTGATGTGGGACAATCGATGCACGATGCACCGGCGCGACCCATTCGACGCCGGGGCACGGCGGGTGATGCATCGCACGCAGCTGAAAGGCTATCAGAGCGTCGAAGCGGCCGCCTAACCGGCAGCCGGCCCGACCATCGCGCGCTCCAGGGCCGCGCGAATATCATCTGGAAACGGCTTGGACGAGGACGTTTCCGGATCGAAATGGACGGTGACCACCTCCGCGGTCGCCACGCAGATCCCGTTCTGGAATACCCCCTGCCCCAGCCCGTAGGAAGAGCCGCCGACCCGGGTGACGGCGGTTCCGATCTCAATAGTACCCGGATAATGCGCCGGCGTACGGTAGCTAACGGAAAACTTCACCACCGCGAAGCCGGTCAGCTTGTCGCCGTCGGTGCTGGACAAACGCTCTTGGCGGAAATGCACCCGGCCGTCCTCGAAGAACTGGTTGATGGCGCCATTGTTGACATGCAGGTTCGGGTCGAGGTCGCCGTAGCGGACCGTGTCCGTCGTCCAGACCGCGAAAACACCTCGGTCCGTCAGGTCGATGTTAACGCTCATGCAGGCACGCCTCGCCGCAGGAATACGATATAGAGCAGCGCGGTGGCGAACATGATCAGGCTATAGGTCGCTGCCGGAACGGTAGCCAGCCCGCCGCCGAACAGGAGTGTTGCCACGGCGATCGCAAGCGTGCCGTTCTGGAGCCCACACTCGATCGAAATCGCAATCCGCTGCTTAACGCCCGACGCGAAGGCGCGCGCAATGAGATAAGCCAGCGCCATCATCGCAACGTTCAGCACCAGCGTGACCAGCCCAGCTTGGGTGAAATACTCTACGATGTTCGCGCGTTCTTGGAAAATAGCGCCGGCTAGCACCAGTACAAACAGCGCCGCCGAGACTAGTCGTGCGACTGGCTCAAAGCGGATCGCAAATCCCTCTACAAACCGCCGGACCGAGAGCCCGAGGACCACCGGAACGGTGACGATCAAAAAGACCCTGATTGCCGTCCGGGTGACGGACACGTCTCCCGCCCCCTCGCCGATAAGCTGGCCATAGGCAAACGCCACTATTAACGGGATCGTGACGACACTGAGCAGACTGATCACGGCGGTCAGCGAGATCGAGAGCGCTACATCGCCACGAGCAAAGGCTGTGAGAATATTCGAGGTTACACCGCCCGGGGCAACCGCGATGATCATCACGCCCAGCGCGAGTTCGGGCGGCAGCGACCAGACGCTGACCAGAGCGAACGCCACGACGGGCAGCAGGACGATCTGGCAAACCGCGCCGGTAATGAAATCACGCGGACGCCTGGCAACGCGCGCGAAGTCGTCCAGTGTGAGACCAAGCCCAAGGGCGAACATGATGAACGCCAAGGCAAGCGGCAAGATGACGTCGGTGACGATACCCATGATTTCCCTCAGATGTCGGAACAACCTGCAGCTCAGTTACCGCTGGCTCGGCCGATTTGGCAAGCTGACCGTTAGCTACTCCGGCTTGAGCGGCGGCACCCGCTGCAGGAACGGTTCGATGATCACCCTCTCGAAGATACCTCCCAGCGTGTAAGGATCGTTTGCGTGAAACGCCTCGGCAGTCGCACGGTCTGGCACGTCGAGGACCAGGATGTTCCCAGTCACGTTACGGATGCCCTCGGGCCCGTAGACGAAATTCTCCACATCTGTCCCATCGGCGACCAGCCCGCCGCCGAAGGTGATCCGGTCCATGAAATCCTTTTGATACTCAGCATGTGCGGCGAGCAATTCGACACGCTTCTCCGCCATGCCCGGCTTGTCCCGGCGAGCGATCGCAAAAAGCATGGCTAGCCCGCCACGACCGTGTTGCTGAGCTTACCGATGCCCTCGATTTCGACCTCAATCAGGTCGCCCGGCTTCATGAAGACGGGCGGCTTGCGCCCCACGCCGACGCCGGGAGGCGAGCCGGTCGTCACGATGTCGCCAGGGCTGAAGCGGTAGAAGCTCGAGTAATAGCTGACGATCTGCGGCAGATTGAAGATCAGGTCATCCGTGTTCGAAGACTGCATCAACTCGCCGTTTAGGGTCACGGTCAGGTTCAGGTCATGCGGGTCGTCGATCTCGTCCGCAGTCACGATGACCGGTCCGCAGGGGCAGAATGTCGGCAACTGCTTTCCAAGGATATTGTGATCCCATGCAGCGATCGCCTCGAAGGGCTTGGTGACAGTGAAGATAGGACCCACCCAGTCACGCGCAGAGACATCGTTGGCGATGGTGTAGCCGGCCACATAATCCATCGCCTCATCCTCGGAGACGTTGTGGCAGGACTTGCCGAAGACAAATGTAAGTTCACCCTCATAGTCAATCATATCCGGGCATTGCGGCGGCGCGACAATCTCGCCCCGGTGTCCCGTCAGCGCCGGGTGGGTCATAGTGAAGCCGGTCGGGCGCGGTGGCACAGGCGTGCCCTCCATCTCCTCGAGATGTGCGCGGTAGTTCATGCCAATCGACAGGATGATCGAGGGGTCGGTCACAGGCGGCAGGAACACCGAATCGTCCCAGGCCTGAAGTACGCCCGCCGTTCGCAGTTCGTCCTGGGTATCTGCGGACATCTCTGCGACCGCGTCCAGACAAGCGTGAACGGCATCTAGGGCTCCTTGTCCGCCGGCCAGCAGGCCACGCATATCGGCAGGCACGTCCTTTGCGGCCGAAAGCGTTTCACGAAGCGCAACCAGATCGAGTAACTCGTTGTCGGCCGCAACCACAGCCACATGGGCGTACCCGGCACCGCTTTCGATAGTAGCAAGTTTCATCAACTTCCCCCTGATTTATCAGCGCGCTGCGCGCACGAAGCTCTTGCGGGAACTTTACCTCATTAGGCACCATACATTGCAAGATGGCGACCGAATGCCGCGTAACAATGGAAAACAGGGAGAATCCATCATGTCGTTGACCGAAACAGACCTCACGGAAGGTCCGCTCGATATCAAATTCTCATCGCACGCGACGATCGACACACTCGATTCGGAGAAAAGCCGGAAGTTCTACGAGGAGTTCCTCGGTTTTGAGGTCGTCCGCACCAGCCCGATCTCGCTACTGTTGCGCCTCGGCGGCGATCACACGATCGCCTGCGTCGAGGTTAAAGAAAAGGAGCCCATGGGTATGCTTAACCATAACGGGCTCGATGTGCAGACCAAAGCCGACGTCGACGCCGCACATGCTAAGGCGACGGCGCAAAAGGAGAAGTGGGGCATCAAGAAGATCACTCGGCCGCTGGACCAGCACGGCACCTATTGCTTCTTCATGCTCGATCCCGACGACAATTGGTGGGAGGTACTGACCAATCCGGAGGGCGGTTATTCGTGGGTATTCGAGCGCGGTGACCAAGAAGGGCGCGGCCACCTCGACAAGAACTTCAAGCGCCCAGCGGAGACGCTTTAGCCTTTCAGAAGATCGAACATCGTATCGCCGAACCGGACACGCGCATCTTCGTAGAGCGGCGCAACGGCGGCGCGGAACGCCGCACGTTCGTCTTCGGTCAGCTCAACTGTCTCGCAGCCTTTGTCGTCGAGTGCCTTCTGCGAGATGCCCTCTTCAGCTACAGCAAGCTCACGCTGACGGGCCGTCGCCGCCTGCACTGCATCGCGCATGGCATTGCGGAAATCCTCCGGCCAGCCATCAACGCTCTCGCGATGCCCATAGACGCCGCGCGAAAGATAAAAATGCCCGCTAAGCGTGTGATAAGGGTGGTGCTTGTGAACCCCGTAAGTGACCGTGTTGGCAAGCGGATTCTCCTGGGCGTCGAGAGTTCCGTCGACGATCCCCTCAATGGCCTCGGTCAGGTCCATGCGCAGGGGCTCGGCCCCCAGCAGATCGAAAGTTCGTACATGCATGTCGCTGGGCAGCATCCGAATCTTCATGTCCTTCAGATCGTCAGGCACTTGGATAGGACGCAGCCGATTCGAGATGTGCCGAAACCCGTTTTCAAAATAGCCGAGCATCCGGTAGTTAAACCCGGCCTCAATGCGTTCATCAAGATAGCGGCCCAGAGGCCCGTCAAAGGATGCACGCGCCTCTTCGAGATCGGCAAACAGGAAAGGAAGATCGACGAATTCGAGCTCGGGCACCCGATCGGTCAGGTAGCTGGTCGACTGGTAGGATAATGTAAGGATACCGCATTCCGTGAGCCAGAGAATCTCGTCGGCACGGTAACCGAAGTCCATAATGTTCCATATATATTTGACATCGACGCCGTCGTCGAACTGCTCCTCGAGGCGATCACCAATGAACTTCAGCGCTCGGCTGTGAGTGGTGGTCGGCGGGCCGTAGCCGCCCATGCGAATCTGGATTGGTTCAGCCAAGATGATCTCCCGACAGGCAAAATATGAATTGCGCGCCAATTTAGATTAAACCGCTCGCGCGAACACCCGTGCTGGCGCCAAAACACAAACAAAATGACGGCTCAGATGAAACTCTACATGACAACCATGTCAGGCAATTCGTTCAAGGTGCGGGTGCTGGCCTCGATCCTAGGTGTCGAGGTCGAGGAGATCCACATCAACTGGGATGACCGCGAGCACAAATCGCCCGCCTTCCTCGAGCGCAACCCTCGCGGTCAAGTCCCCGTCATGGAAATCGAAAACCGGACATTTTGGGATTCGACCGCGCACTTGGTATATCTCGCCCGCGCCTATAGTGGGGAGGACTGGCTGCCCGTCGATCCTCTCGACATGGCCGAGGTAATGCAGTGGATGTCCTTCGCACAAGACGAGGTGCAGTTTGGGCTCATGTGGGCCCGCGGCGTGACCGTTTACAATCGCCGGCCTGAAGCCATGCAGGGGTATCTTGACGACAGTCGTACGGCCCTCGAGGTCCTCACCTGGCAGTTGAAGAAGACCGGCGACTGGCTCGCCCTAGGCCGGCCGACACTCGCCGAGATCTCCTGCTATCCTTACGTCAAACGGGCCCCTGAAGGGGATGTGCCGCTCGAACCTTGGCCCGAGGTGCGTGCCTGGCTTGCGCGGTGCGAAGCGATCACCGGCTGGCTCCCCCTTGACGATTAACGACGTTTCATGTTCGGAAACATCACCCGCGGGGTGACCGACATCGCTCCGTGAACGCACGATCTACCTGCGCAAGTCCTTCCGAAAGCCGACATTCGGCGAGCACCTGAGCTTGGCGCTGAATGCGGCCCGCTTCCAGCACCTAGCGGAAGACGCGGACGACAATGTCATGATGTTCCCCTAACACCGACGGTGACGAAGGGGTAGGACAGCTCTCGTTCGCGACTACTAAGCGCGCGCTCCATGCCGGCGCATGAAGTCCGCAAACACACCTACGATTTCGGGCTCGAGATCACCCCACTCGGCGAACGGTACGACGGGTTCGTCGGAATCCTCGATCGGGAGCCTGTGTAACTCGCTGCCAGGTATCATCCCATGGACCGTCAGGCCCACACGTGAGTCATGGACCCGGTCGTTGCCGGGAATGATCAGCGTCGGCATGTCGAGCGAGCCGAGCTCCGCCTCACTCAACCCGAAAACAGGTAGACTCGAACCCGCCATGAACAGATCCCGCAACCGGGTCTGGATGTCGATGAAGTCCATCGCAGACATGTTCATCAGGCGCTCGCGGTTGCCCGCATTCGCGACGATCCGCTCGCCGTACTCCGGCGTGGCGCAGACCGCCTCCATTCCACCTGCCTCAGCCACACGTATGAACTGATCGTAGTAATTTTCGGGCAACCGGGCTGCAGCGAACGCACCGCCCGTTACACGCAGCAGCAGCAGTCCTCGCACGGCATCCGGATGGCGCAATCCAAAGAACAGCGCAGTCCGCGCCCCCGAGGAGGAACCGCCGATGAAGGCCGGTACCTCCCCCAGTTCACGGAGGAGCGCGTGCAGATCGTCTGCCCAGACCGCCTCCTCCACCTCACCGGCACTCATCGATATGTCGGATGCGCCGGTGTTGCGACGATCATGCAACAGGACTCGGAACCCCTCGGTCACGAGCTTCCGCGCCATCGGCAGGAACTCTTTATAGCCGCGGCGCCCGCCAGTGATCAGGGTCACGAGAGTCCCGGTCTCACCAACGATCTCGTAGCGGAGGTTTACCCCGCGGATTTCGATCATCGACATTCTTGAACTACTCCTATTCTGGAGCCGGGACCATGTTTCCGTCGTCATCGAGTTTCATGCCGGCGGCGGCAGCCTGGTCGACGACGTCCTGAGGCCGGCTCACAGTCGTGTTCTCAGTACCCCCGATGACCACTAGCAAGTATCCGTACTCATCGCCCACATTCTTGAAACTCCGCATTACACCCGCCGGGACCGATATACAGTCCATTGGACCTAGCACCACCTCCTCGGCCGCCTCGCCCTCGTTCCAGCAGACGGCCCATTGGCCGGAGATGGGAATGAACACCTCGACCTCATGATCATGGCTGTGCAGTGCAGACCCGTTGTCCGGTTCGGCGCCTACGTAGGCCAGATTGAAGCCCGTCGAATCCACAATTCCGGGCTGCGTGCCGGCGTCTTCAGAGACACCGCGTCCGATGATTGAGTAGATATCCCGCTGAAATCCGGGGATGCTCTGGGTTATCATCAGCTGCTTGTTTCCCGTCTGCTCGGCAAACAGGGCGATGCGCGAGCGCATCTCCTCCCGCGACATGACAAGCACTTGTCCAGACTGATTGCTCACACCCTTCTCCCCCATCTTCATTTACCGGAAGCTTGCATCAGCCGGTTCCGACCAGACAAGACCGGATATACGCAGGCCTATCTTAATGGAAGAACGCACCGCGATGCGGCTTTGTTCGTGATGCCTATCCCTGATAGAAAATGTTCTAATTTATTGCACCAAGGGTATTTACGTGAGCGACCTAGCAAAAAAAGCGTTAAATATCGGAGACTTGCGGCAGATGGCGAAGCGCCGCCTAACCAAGTCCCTGTTCGATTTCTGCGACAAGGGCAGCGAAGACCAGATTGCCATGCGCGACAATCGTGCCGCGCTCGACAGTATTAAGATCATGCCGCGCACGCCGCGCGATGTCTCGCAGCGTGACCCCGCGATCACCCTGTTCGGAAAAAAGCACGACCTGCCCCTGCTGATCGGCCCGACGGGGCCCGCCGGCTTCGTCTGGTATCGTGGAGAAACCGCGCTAGCGCGTGCCGCCGCCCGCGCTAATATCCCGTTCACTCTCGCCAGCACCTCCAACACGGCAATGGAACAGGTGATCGAGAATGGCGGCGGTACCCAGTGGTTCCAACTATATGTCTGGCGCAACCCGGAGGCCGCATTCGTCACCGTCCAGCGCGCGCTCGATGCCGGCTTCAGGGCGCTTGTCGTGACGGTGGATTCGCCGGTCTACAATAACCGTGAGGTCGACGTGCGGAACGGGCTCGTATTCCCGCCGCGCGTCACCCCGAAGGCCATGGTCGACGGGTTACTGCACCCACGCTGGCTATTCGGAACCGCCGGCCGCTACTTCCTCTCTGAGGGCCGCCTGCCGGCCTTCACGAATATTCACATCCCGGATGAGGAAACGGAGGAAGCCACCGGCTACGTCTCCGCGAGTTCGGGCTCGTTCCTCAACCGCAACGCCTCGCTCGACTGGGACTATGTCACGCGCCTGCGAGAGATGTGGCCGCGCACGCTCCTGATCAAGGGCATTCTCCATCCGGACGATGCCGTCGCGGCCGTCAAACATGGCGCCGACGGTATCTTCGTTTCGAACCATGCCGGCAACGTAAATGATACAGCGATCACGCCTTGGGATGCGTTGCCGGCCATCGTCGAAGCCGTCGGCGGCAAGACCAAGATCATCGCCGACAGCGGTGTACGGCGCGGTTCCGATATCCTCAAGGGGCTGGCCTTGGGCGCCGATGCTATCGCCATTGGACGGGCCACCCTCTACGGGGTCGGGGCCGCCGGAGAGGCTGGCGCCCGCCGCGCACTCGACATTCTTGACGCTGAGATCCGTCGCACTATGGCCGTCATGGGTGTGACGGATGTCGCCGCTATCACCCGCGATCATATACGCCTGCCAAGCGAACTGCCCATCTCCGGCACACAACAACAATAACCAGCGTCCGAGCAGGGCTCGGGACGGCAATACAAGGAAACCTCGGATCGAGCTGAGATGGCATCAAACCGTTATCGAATGCCAGTGGCGGGGAACCGACCAAGTTGGTGTTGGTGGCCTGTTAGTCTGCGTCCCCGGCAGCGGTGTCTAACCAGTCCCACTCCGGAATCGACATTGTCTTCGTGAAATCCGAGAACATGATGTTGAATGCGAGACTGACCCGGGTTTCCTCAGAAGGATTCTCCTTCACTGTGTGCTGCAGCCATGACGGAAACATGATCAGGATGCCGGTCTTCACTGGGATATGCATCGTTCGGGCCGTTAGCGGCGTCTCCTCCAGAAGACGTGGAAGAATAATGCGCCGTTCCGTGCGCGTGTCATGGAAGCTGATGCTGTCGGCGCCTTCGGGCGCCTTGACGTAGTAGACGCCGCTCAAATAGTTGTTCTGGTGACTGTGCAACGGGTGGCCGACGCCACGCGGCTTGATATTCATCCAGCTTCCGGTGATCTCGAAAGGCGCCGGCGCCACCTTGAGCATCTCGAGCACACGCTTGCTCGCCGCACCAATGATCTCGACCATCTGACCAAATTCGTCGAGCGTGTGCAAATCGTTGCGGGTTTGCCAACCATCTTCCTTGTCAGGAACATCGCGCCCTAGAATCTCAACCTGCTCCAGTAGGTTCTCATTCAGGGATTCCGCGACGTCAGGTTCCAGAACCTGAGCCCAGACAGGTACCGCGAACAACGGCATCATCTGCGAGCTTACAAACATGGTCCGGCCCCGTTCTTTCGCCGCGGATTAGCGTGGCAGAACCGTGCTGCCCATCAGGAATTCGTCCACCGCGCGAGCCGCCTGACGTCCTTCACGGATAGCCCAGACAACGAGCGACTGCCCCCGGCGCATATCACCGGCCGTGAAAACCTTTTCACGCGAAGTGCGATAGGCATTCGTGTTGGCCTTCACATTACCGCGCTCATCGAGATCAACGCCTAGCTCCTTGAGCATGCCAGCCGCAACCGGGTGCAAGAAACCCATCGCCAGCAGGACGAGGTCGGCCTGCAGCTGGAATTCCGTGCCCTTGATGGGCTGAAACTTTTCGTCGACGCGCTGGCAGTTGATATGGCTAACTCGACCATCCTTGCCGCCGATGCTTTTGGTAGTCACGGAAAAGTCGCGGTCCGCGCCCTCCGCCTGACTCGACGAGGTCCGCATCTTGAGCGGCCAGTGCGGCCAGGTCAGGCCTTTATCTTCTTTCTCAGGCGGTTCCGGCATGATTTCCAGCTGAACGACCGAAAGTGCACCCTGGCGAATGGAGGTGCCAATGCAGTCAGACCCGGTGTCGCCTCCGCCGATCACAACTACATTCTTTTGTGTGGCGAGGATCGGCTCGACATCGCCGTCCTGATTGCTACCGGCCACACGCCGGTTCTGCTGGGGCAGGAACTCCATCGCGAAATGAACGCCGTCCAAGTCGCGCCCCTCGACAGGAAGGTCGCGCGGTTCCTCGGAACCACCGCATAGCAGAACCGCATCATGCCGAGCATCAAGCTCCACGGCGGTCAGGTCCACGCCCACATGCACCCCGCAATGCAGCGTCACACCCTCGGCGACCATCTGCTCCATGCGGCGATCAATCAAGTGCTTCTCCATCTTGAAATCGGGGATGCCAAACCGCAGCAGACCACCGGGCGCCTCGTTCTTTTCATACAGATGTACGTCATGGCCCGCGCGCGCCAGCTGCTGCGCAGCCGCCATGCCGGCAGGGCCGGACCCGACGATCGCCACCGACTTGCCCGTCTTGGTTGCCGGAACCTGCGGCACGATCCAGCCCTCTTTCCAAGCTTTGTCGACGATCGCGCACTCGATGGTCTTGATAGTAACCGAGTTGTCATCGATGTTCAGCGTGCAGGCCGCCTCGCAGGGCGCCGGGCAGATGCGACCGGTGAACTCCGGGAAGTTATTCGTTGAATGCAGATTGTGCGATGCTTCTTCCCAGTCGGAGTTGAAGACTAGGTCGTTCCAGTCGGGGATCTGATTGTTGACCGGGCAGCCGTTATGACAGAACGGGATACCGCAATCCATACAGCGCGCCGCCTGACGCTCGAGATCGCGCTCCTCGAGCGGTATCACAAATTCTTCATAGTTGCGGATGCGGTCAGCCGCCGGCTTGTAGGTCCGGTCGTGCCGCTCGATTTCGATGAAGCCTGTTACCTTGCCCATTAACCCCTCCGCATCCCGATGTTCATTTCGCCAGTCTGTTCAACCTGCATTTCCTGCAGGGCGCGGCGATATTCTACCGGCATGACCTTCACGAACTTCGGCAAATACTCGTCCCAATTGTCCAGAATACGCTGCGCGCGCGTCGACGCGGTGTAGTGGGCATGGTTCTGGATCAGCTGACGTAGCCGCTCGGCGTCGAACCGAGTCATGTCCGAGCGGACATCTACGAGGCCGTGGGATTCATTATCAGAGAGATGCAGTTTCTCCATCTCTTCCGCCTCGCCCTCGATCGGCTCAAGATCAACCATGGCCAGGTTGCAACGCCCTTCGAAGCCGCCCGCCTCGTCGAGCACATAGGCTATACCACCCGACATGCCTGCCGCGAAGTTGCGCCCGGTCTCGCCTAGTACCACGACGATGCCGCCGGTCATGTATTCGCAGCCATGATCGCCCGTGCCCTCAACTACGGCGATGGCGCCGGAGTTGCGAACCGCGAACCGTTCACCCGCGATTCCGCGGAAGTAACACTCACCGGTGACGGCGCCATACAACACTGTGTTGCCGATGATCATGCTCTCGTCGGGGTTGATCCCACTTTCCGGCGCGGGCCGAACGATGAGCTTGCCACCCGAGAGGCCCTTGCCCACATAGTCGTTCGCCTCGCCTTCGAGGTCGAGCGTGATGCCGTGGGCGACCCAGGCGCCGAAGCTCTGCCCTGCGACGCCCTTGAGTTTTAGCCAGATCGTGTCTTCCGGCAGGCCGGCATGGCCGTATTTTCGTGCCACTTCCCCCGACAGCATGGTGCCTGCCGTCCGGTCCGTATTGCCGATTGGGAATTCAGCCTGAACCGGCTTGCCGTCCTCGAGCGCCGGCTTCGCCACCTCAATGAACTTGCCGTCGAGGATATCGACGATCGGATGGTTCTGATCGATCGTACGATGGATATCCACATGGGCCGCCTCGGCCGGCTTGAAGAACAGCTTGCCGAAGTCAAGTCCCTCGGCCTTCCAGTGCTCAATCGCAGCCGCGGTGTCGAGCATGTCGGTCTGCCCGATCATCTCGTTCAGGGTCCGGAAGCCCATGGCGGCCATAATCTCACGCACTTCCTCGGCCACATAGAAGAAATAATTAACCACATGCTCGGGCCGACCCGTGAACTTCTTGCGCAGCTCCGGATCCTGGGTGGCGATCCCAACCGGGCAGGTATTCAGGTGACACTTGCGCATCATGATGCAACCCGACGCGATCAGTGGTGCCGTCGCGAAGCCGAACTCATCGGCACCAAGCAGCGCACCAACCGCCACGTCGCGGCCGGTCCGCAACCCTCCATCGACCTGGACTGAGATACGGCCGCGCAGATCGTTCATGACCAGCGTCTGCTGGGTCTCTGCCAAGCCGATTTCCCAGGGAGAGCCCGCATGCTTGATCGACGTCAGCGGCGACGCGCCGGTGCCACCCTCGAAACCTGAGATCGTGACATGGTCGGCCCGCGCCTTCGAGACACCCGCGGCCACCGTCCCGACCCCGACCTCGGATACCAGCTTGACACTGATATCGGCCTGGGGATTGGTGTTCTTCAAGTCGAAAATCAGCTGCGCCAGGTCCTCGATTGAGTAGATGTCATGATGCGGCGGCGGAGAGATGAGGCCAACACCGGCGGTAGAGTGGCGAACCTTGGCAATCACCGCATCGACCTTATGGCCCGGCAACTGGCCGCCCTCGCCGGGCTTGGCACCCTGAGCCATCTTGATCTGGATCATGTCGGAGTTGACGAGATACTCGGTCGTCACGCCGAAGCGCCCGGACGCGACCTGCTTGATAGCCGAGCGCATGGAATCGCCGTTGTCCATCGGCGTGAACCGATCCGCCTCTTCGCCGCCCTCACCGGTGTTCGACTTGCCGCCGATCCGGTTCATGGCGATCGCCAGGTTCGTATGCGCCTCGCGGCTGATCGACCCGAACGACATCGCGCCCGTCGCGAACCGCTTCACGATGTCCTCGGCGGGCTCGACCTCGTCCAGCGGTACCGCCGTACGGCCCAATTCCTCGGCCGCCTTCAGGCGGAACAGCCCGCGTAACGTCATGAGCTGCTCGTCCTGCTCATTGATCGCCTTGGCATAGTCGCGATACTTCTCGGGTAGGTTGCCGCGCACCGCGTGCTGAAGGTCCGCGACGGTCTGCGGCGTCCACGAATGCTTTTCGCCACGAATGCGGAAGGCGTACTCGCCGCCCACATCCAAAGCGTTCCGGTAGATCGGGTTGTTGCCGAATGCGTCGGCATGACGCTCAAGCGTCTCGCGAGCGATCTCTTCAAGACCGACACCCTCCACGGCCGTGTGGGTCCCGGTAAAGTATTTCTCGACGAAGGAAGACCGAAGGCCCACCGCGTCGAAAATCTGCGCTCCGCAGTAGGACTGATAGGTCGAGATCCCCATCTTCGACATGACCTTCAGGAGCCCCTTGTCGATCGCCTTGATGAAGCTGCGGTTGATCTCATCGATGGTGACATCTTCGTCGAGCGTCTCGCGGAGATCTTCCAGCGTCTCGAAGGCGAGCCAAGGGTTGATAGCCTCGGCGCCATAGCCTGCCAGCGTCGCGAAGTGCTGGACCTCACGCGCCTCACCGGTTTCCACCACGAGGCCCACCGACGTCCGCAGCCCCTTGCGGATCAGATAGTGATGCACCGCCGATGTCGCCAGCAGCGACGGGATCGCAACCCGGTCCGGACCAACGAGGCGGTCCGACAGGATGATGATGTTGTAGCCCTGACCGACGCTCTCTTCCGCGCGTGCGCAAAGATTGTCGATCGCCTCTTCCATATACGCGGCCCCGCGCACCACCCCGTAGGTGATGTCGAGCGTCTGGGTCATGAACTGGTTGTCGGCGATATCACCGATCGCGCGAATTTTCTCGAGCCCGCTGTTCGAGATGATCGGCTGACGCACCTCAAG
>PBPM01000016.1 GCA_002724635.1 Rhodospirillaceae bacterium | reverse complement strand
TATCGGCCAGCGCGTCTAGTTCTGCATCACTCGGCACCACCGCGTTGACTGGCAAGGGAGAGAGATCAGCCGGCCATTCGATTTCCGCCTGTTGGATATCGATGGGCACTTCCACGCTTACAGGTCCAGTCGGCGCGGTGAGCGCCTGTTGAACGGCTTCTTTGAAAACATCCAGTGCCTCTTCAGCTTTGCTGACCCGATAGGCCGCCTTGGAGACGGCTTTCAACATGGTCAACTGGTCGCGCGCTTCATGGATAAATCCATGATTCTTATCCAGGTGCGGCGAGTCGATCTGGCCCGTAATATGAAGTACCGGCGTGCCGGCAGTCTGCGCCTCGACCATGGCGCCGGCCGCGTTGCCGGCAGCGGTGCCAGTGCTTGTGAAGGCAACCCCAAGGCCCTGGCTCACACGGGCATAGGCATCCGCCATATTGACGGCGCCCGCTTCGCCTTTGGCGCAGACATAGCGGATTTTGCCGCGCTCCCCGATGGCGTCCAGGAAGGGCATGTTGTGGATGGAAATCACGCCGAAGGCGGCGCCGACGCCGCACTCTTCCAAAAACGCGGCGATGACTGCTCCGACGGTTACTTTATCCGACATGGCGCGACAATCCTCCCGAGACGTCTACAGTTGATCCTGTGGTGAAGGACGACATGGGTGTCGCCAAAAAGAAAATTGCTTGGGCGGCTTCTTCGGGCTTGCCGATCCGGCCCAACGGGACACCCGCCCGCTCCGCGATGCCTTTGGTGTACTCATCCCAAGTGATGCTTTTGTCTTCCAGGGCTTCAAACCGACGGCGCCATTGAGTGGAGGCCACCTGGCCGATCAGAATCGAGTTTACACGGACCCTCTTCTCGGCCAATTCATGCGCCATGCCATGCACGAGGGCCAATTGCCCTGCCCGTGCCGAAGACGTGGCCACCAAATGTGGTTCCGGCTGTCGGCTCAAGAGCGAACTGGTGCAAACGATGGATGCGGCGTCCGATTTTTCCAACTGGGGCATAAACACATGGGCGGGATTCAGGATGCTGAAATATTTAAGCTCCAGTTCTTCCCGCCAGTCGTCGTCGCTGGTATCGGCGAATTTGGAGAGCCGTGCCTGACCCGCGTTCAGGACCAGCATGTCTGTCCCGCCGAACGTTTCCTTAACGGCACCGGCCAACTCTTCCACTTGCGCTTTGTCCAATACATTACAACTCCGGGTGAGAAGGGCGGCGTCCGGATATTCCGACATTAGTGAGTCCGCCACGTTTTTCGTTTTTGCCTCGTCCCGGCCACAGAAGGCTACGTTTGCACCGGCTTCGAGAAAGAGCCGGACCGTGGCAAGGCCGATCCCCGCTGTTCCGCCGGTCACAACCGCTGTGCGTCCTGAAAGGTCTATATTCATCACCCGTCTTCCCCAGACACGGTTGGATGATAGTTCAACAAGCCGGAGAGCTTGGTTGCCGTTTCGGTCACCGCGCCGACCAATTTATTTTCAATTTCATCTTCAGTCACCAAACCATCCTGGAAGGTGATGTTAATGGACGCGACCACCCGTCCGCTTTGGTCCCGTACCGGCGCCGCGACGGACGCGATGCCGGTCTCGAAATACGAAGCGCTGCGGGCGTAGCCCCGTTCCCGGTCTTCCAAGAGTATTTTGGTAAGTTCTTCCAGTGTCTCGGGCGTTTGCGGGGAGAATTTAGGCAGTGAGGCCTTCGGGTAAACCTGTTTCAACTCGGTCGCTGACAAATCCGACAAGATCATCCGGCCCAGGACCGTACCATGGGCCGGTAGCCGGGTGCCGATTGTGGCGCTGCTGGCGAAGGTGCTTTCTGCCGCCGCCTTGATGACAAAGATCACGTCGCTGCCATCACGGATGGCGAGGTGCACCGAGTGTCCGGTGTCATCCCGAAGCTTCTCCAATACCGGACGCGCAAGATCGCTGACTTCCAGGGAGGCGATAAATTCGAAGCCCAGGGACAGAACACCGACACCCAGACGGTAGTCCGTGCCGTTCTCCACCTTTTCCAGGAAACCCATAAACTCCAGCGTCTGAATCAGCCGAAACACCGTGGATCGGGGGATATCCAACTCTCGCGCCAATTCCGGTGCACCGATCTGGCGGCGTTCCCGATTGAACGCGCGCAGGATCTGCAAGCCGCGCTGCAAACCGGGCACGATGTATTTGGGCGCCTCCGGGGAGTCGAGACCAGTGTCCGGCGAGGTTTGCTGACCATCAGGCATGGGGCGCCTCCAGGAAGGTCTCCACCGCCTGATTGAAAAGATCGGGGCCTTCCACATAGGAGGCGTGGCCCAATCCGGGCAGCACGTAGAAGGGAGCTTTATTATAAGCAACAGCGACTTCCCGGCAGGCATCAACCGGCGTCACATGGTCCTCGCCGCCGCAGAGCACAAGCACCCTACCGCCAAACTCGCCGGCCCGGCCTTTTAAGTGCCCATCCGCCAAGGTGTGGGACGCCTGCTCATAGCCGAAGGTTGTGGTTTTGCGCATATTCCATTTAACCATCTCGACAGCTTCCGGGGGTGGGTTCTCCGATAGTAAATTTGCGGATCGCTTGTCCGCCATACCCTCTGGGCCTAGTTCTCTGACCATATCGAGGCGGTATTCGAGCTTTTGATCATGGACTTCTTGCGGTGACTCCCCGTACCCGTTGGCCGGATCGCCCAGGATCAGAACGGGCAAACCCGGATTGACGTCGGCGGCATATGCGCCTGCCATCATGGCGCCCAGGGAATGACCAATCACTGCGGCAGGATCAACTTCCAGCACGCTCAAAAACTCACCCAGCGCGCGGGCATATCCGAACGCCCCCGGCTTGTCCTCGGGCAGGGGTGTGGAAAAATTATACCCCGGCGCGTCCCAAGCGATCAGCCGGTACCGGGCCTGAAAATGGTCCAACAAGTATGCCCAAGAACCGGAACCGGAGCCGATCCCGTGGAGTAGAACGATTACCGGCGCGCCGGCCTCTCCGGCTTCCCGGTACACCTGGATGCGCCCGTCCACCTCCAAATGTTGGCTAGGATAGGCGTCCTCGACCCAGTAGCTATCGTTCGCGTGTTGATCCACAGGCCGGCCCTTATTTTTTTGGCCGTTTGACTTTGGAAAGCGGATGGTCCGGCGGATAGTGCGGGGTGACCGGCTTTTTGTTGCCTAGCATCACCAGCATCAGAGCTTCTTCCTGGCCAATATTGTAGAGCCCCCGATAATAGCCCGGCGGCACCGATACCAGATCCCGTTCCTTCAAGATTGTTTCATGGAAGTTGCCGTCGTCTTCGATGGTCAGGCGAATATTACCCTTGAGCATGAAGAAGACTTCTTCCACATCCACATGGATATGGGGCGGGCCTTCGCAGCCGGCGGGCAGAACCATGGTCGAAAAGGTGAAATGTTCTGCCGGGACGACATTCTCGTCATTTGAGACACCGGTACCACCGGTACCCATGTAGCGGCATTGGGCGCGGGCATATTTCGGATCAAAGTCCGCCTGGAATTTTAGCGCGTCCCAGTCGTAGGTCCGGGTTTCGAACCGGGCAATACGGCTTTCCATCCATTCCGCGAAGTTTTTATCCTCGGGCTGTTTCCAGGTTTCGAGGTCTTCAAATTTAATTTCCGTGACATCTGGCATGGTGTTCTCCCTTCTCATCATTCGTTAACGCATGACGAAGCCGCCGTTCACCGGAATGCATTGGCCGGTGATAAAGCTAGCGGCGTCTGAAACTAAAAACAGGACAGCGCCCGTGACATCTTCGGGCATTTGGGTTCGGGTGAACGGGCGGTTGTCCACATAGAGGCTTTTACGGTCTTCAGGCACATACTCCGTCGCCTCAACGGCGGTGAGGCCGGGGGCGATGGAATTGACAGCGATGCCGTCCTCTCCCAACTCCCTGGCCATTGAGCGGGTCATGGAGAGCACAGCGCCTTTGCTCGCCACATAATGCATGAGCCGGGGCGCCCCCCAGAGTGCCGTGTCCGACGCAAGATTGACAATTTTACCGTTGCAGGATTGGGCCAGGTGAGGGACGGCAGCCTTACTCATGAGCCAGGTGCCCCGGACATTGACGGTCATGACCCGATCCCAAACGTCGATGTCGATCTCCGTCATGGCGGGTCCGCCGATGTCGGTGGCGATGGCGCCGTTATTCACGAGGCCGTCCAGCCCGCCAAGCTCAGAAACGGTGGCCTCCATACAGGCCTCGACACTTTCAGGATCGATAAGGTCCAAGTGAACAAATCCGGCCCCAATAGCATCCGCCGTCGCCTGGCCTTCTTCGGTCAAAATATCAGCCACCATGACCTTGGCGCCGGCAGCGATCATGGCCTCCGCGAACGCCCGGCCGAGGCCGCGGGCCGACCCCGTTACCAGGAGCCGTTTACCCTCGAGCGAGATTGGACTGGACATGGACTGACGTACCGGATGCGCAGACTGGTTTATTCGCCGGCGACGGCCGCCGCGCGTTTATCAGCCCGCACCACTTCAATTGCCGCCAACTCATCCAGCTGGGCTTCCGCTTTCTTCTTGAGGTCACGGCGGACCCGCACAAGGCCTTTATCGTGGTCGTACAGCAGTTCCTGATCCCGCGCATTGGGGTCCATGACTTCTAGGACCAACCGGTCTTGTTCCAGGACATCCCAGTGGAGTTTCTCCAGCCGGTTCCGGTACATAAACCGCCAGACGTCCCGTTGCCAGCCATCTATCTGACGGGTACGCCAGAAAAAGACTTGGGTGTGGGTTTCATCCACCGGCGTCGCAAAACCGACAATATAGAAGACACCACCGGGTCCTGCGTTCTTACGATACGGAATGGAGAGGCGCATCCACATAGCGCCGGTATCTCCCAACTCTACCCAGTCAAAGTTCACATCCCGCTGGCCTTTTTTCTCAAAGATGAGGCCGAAATCGGTTTCTTCCAGAAACATCTTCGCTTCTTTATCGCCAAAAGCCATGGAGTGGGATTTGGCATGCAGGTACGCACCGTGCATAGGATCCATGACGTTGTCGACAGCGTAGCGATAATTGCACTTCCACATGGCCGTGCAGAGGAAGGTACTGAAATCGTCTCCCACCAGCTCATCCGGCAGATCTAGATCACAAGGCTCCGGGTGGGCTTCGTCCCCGAAGTAGAGGAAAATGGCGCCTTCAATTTCCTTCACTGGATAGTTGGAAACACATTTTTTGCCGGCCATGGAGGCGTTGTGCATGGCGGGTACGTCTTCGACCACACCTTCGCCGTTTATCTCCACCCCATGGTACCAGCAGGCGAGCCGGTCGCCGAGGTTCCAGCCAAGGGACAGCCGTGCGCCCCGGTGCGGGCAACGGTCTTCGATGGCATGAATTTCGCCGTCATTGTCTCGCCACAGTACGATGTTGCGCGACAAGCGTGTGATGCCGACGGGATCGGAATGCTCCGTCTTGCATGCAACGGTGCAGGCGTGGCAACCGATACAGCTGCGGTTGTCGATCACGAATCCATAGGAGGGGTCGGTGCGGGAAGCCATGGGTTTGAATTTACCCTTGGGAAGCCTCTCAGGCCAACGT
>PBPM01000057.1 GCA_002724635.1 Rhodospirillaceae bacterium | reverse complement strand
TTCTGACCGACGTACTCGCACGCTTCCAGCGGCAGGACGGCAAGGACGTCTTCTTTCTGACCGGGACGGACGAACACGGGCAGAAGATCCAGGACGAGGCTGAAAAGCGCGGGGTCGAGCCCATCGAGCTCTGTGATCTGATGGCGGAGCGCTTCGAAGAGGCGTGGAAGACACTCAGCATCTCGTACGACCGCTTCATTCGTACGACGGAGGATGAGCATAAGGCGGTGGTCACAGCCTTCCTCCAGCGCCTGTGGGAACGTGATCAGATCTACGAAGGGACCTACTCGGGCTGGTATTGCGTCTCTGATGAGCGCTATTGGACCGAGAAGGACATCGGTGACGACCGCTGCTGTCAGGTATGCGGCCGCGAGGTCACCTACGTCGAAGAGAAGAATTACTTCTTCAAGATGAGTGAATGGCAGGACGCGCTCATCAAGCAGATCGAGGACAATCCGGAATGGATCGTTCCCGAGGTGAGGAAGAACGAGATCCTGGGATTCCTCCGGCAACCGCTCGGTGACCTGTCGATCTCGCGACCGAAATCTCGGCTCTCCTGGGGAATCGACCTCCCCTTCGACACCGATCATGTTGCGTACGTATGGGTCGATGCGCTGATCAATTATCTGACCGCGTCCGGGGCGATCGACCCGTCGCAGCCGACTGATCAGCAAGGGTTCGATGACGTCACGGCATCATGGTGGCCGGCCGACATGCACCTCGTGGGGAAGGACATCCTGACGACCCACTCCGTCTATTGGCCGACCCTGCTCATGGGCGTGGGGCTGCCCATACCGCGGCAGATCCTTGCGCACGGCTGGTGGGTCGTGGGCGACACGAAAATGTCGAAATCGCTGGGCAACGTCGTCGACCCTCTGGCGCTCCGTGAGACCTTCGGCACCGACGCAGTTCGCTGGTACCTGATGCGTGAAATGCCGACCGGTGGAGACGCGTCGTATACACCGGAACGCTTCCTGACACGATACGACGAGCTCTCGAACGTGCTGGGGAATCTTGCCAGCCGGGCCATCTCGATGATCTCGAAATACCGTGAAGGTGTCGTACCCGACGCAGAGTCGGATGGGCTGAACGCGGCAATCGATCAGGCGCTCGCTGATGCCCGGGCGTCGATGGATGACCTGAAAGTGCACGAGGCGTTCGCCGCCGCGATGGATCTCGCACGAGCCGCCAACGTGTACGTGGAGGAACGGCAGCCGTGGGCCCGGGCGAAAGACGCCGATCAGGCAGCGAGCCTGGACGAGACACTGGCGACGTTGGCTCGCGTTCTCGTGGTACTGTGCGCGCTCTTCCAACCGGTCGCTCCGGAGAAGATGCACGAGCTGGCCAACCGGCTCGGCTTCGAAGCCGTTCCCACGCTCGATGAGGCTGTCACGGTCGGCTTGGCAGGTCAGACCGTGACCCCGGGCAGCCCGCTTTTTCCCCGGGTCGACCCGGGCTGGACGGCCGATGCCGAGTAGGGGAACGCTCACCGCCGCCCCCGTACCGCCGACTGAAGGATTCGGGTGGGGTTTCTTGACGGTCCGTGCGAGGGCCGTCAACTTGCCCGGCCGAGCCTGACATTTCAGGGCTCTCACTCCCCCCCTGAGCCCTCCGATACGCGCACCTTAACGGAACCCCAGGCGGATCTATGACCGGAGACAGGTGGACCTTCCTCGTCATGCGAGGACAGGACGACCCGGTCCAGCAATACTCTCTTTCTTCGCGCACGCTCAGGCTCGCAGCGGGCGTGGGCCTTGTCGCATGCATCATGTTCGTGGTGAGTGCCGTCTTCATCGGAGCAGGCACCTTCAACCGCATGCAGGCGCAGAATCTCCAAGTCCGGAACAACGCCCTCGAAGACGAGTTGGCCCAATTCCAGACGAGAATCGCCGACCTCGAACACACACTCGATCGGGTGGCCGAAAACGACGCTCACTTCAGAAACCTCGCGGGACTCGAGATCATCGACCCGGAAGTCTTGCAGGCGGGTGTCGGTGGCCCCGGACTCGGTGTTCCGGAATCGTCTCCCCTGTGGGCGACCGATTCGATCACCACGAAGCGAATTCACGCCACCGGATACGATCTGAGCGCACTCGAACGACGTGCACGACTCCTCTCCGAGAGCCTCGCAGAGGCTACGGACTCTGTCCGTAACCATCGTGACCTTCTGGAGTCGACACCCTCAATCCTCCCGACACAGGGTTGGCTCTCGAGCCGTTTCTCACAATCTCGGATGCACCCAGTACATAACCGGCCGCTCCCGCATGAAGGGATCGACGTGTCCGCGCCGATGGGCGCTCCGATCATGGCCGCGGCCAAGGGCCGAGTGATCCGCTCCGGCTGGCTCGTCGGCTACGGGCTGACCGTCGAGATCGATCACGGCTTCGGATTCACGACCCTCTACGGCCACGCGTCGAAGCTCATCGCGCAGGTCGGAGATGAAGTGACGCGTGGGCAGGTGATCGCCCAGGTCGGAGACACCGGCATCACCACATCGCCGAACCTTCACTACGAGGTGAAGGTGAACGGTGTGGCGCAGGATCCTTCCCGGTTCATCTTGCCGGACCACATCCGGAACTGATCGACGCCGCAAGCGATTCAGGCGTCAGAAGGCCTTTCCACACACAGTGCCGGGCCTCCGAGGTTGATCGGCCTTTTTGCGGACACTAGCTTCGAGGGCTTCAGGTACAACGTTTGACGACCGACGGAGACAGTTTCATGAGAAGGACCCTCCCGTTCGCCCTCGGCCTCATCCTCGCCGCAGCCGCCTGCGGCCCGGCCGAGGTTGTGGTGACGATGGAGATCGACGTTCCGAACCCGGAAGGCGACGGCACCATGCAGCTCGCGCTCTCGGACATCGAAGTTCAGCTGATTCCGTTCGACCGTGACGTCCTGTTCGATTCGATGGCGACTGCGTACGGCACGCCCGAGCCGGAGGCGCCGCAGGAACTCCTCGAGCAGCGCGCCGAAGTCCAGGCCGCTCAGGCAGAGTGGGATGCGGCGACCCAGCGTTGGGCAACCATCCGGGACACGCTTCAGACCCTCAGTGAGGTCCTCGAAACGCTGAACCGCGGGTCCGGTGACTACGTCGTGCTGTTCCGTGAGTTCAACGAATGGGACGGTCAGCTTGCTGCCGCCGAACGGCAGCAGGAGCGGACGTTCGCGGTCTTCAACGAGCTCCAGCAAGGTACGATTCGCGCGTCGGATTCGATCCGAGTGCTCCAGGACAACTGGGCCGACGACGCCTTCGCGGACATCGGGATGGTGTACACCGAGAAGCAGCGTGCGCTCGGACTCGACTGGGTGGTGGACACCACCGACGCCAACGGGATCGCCCGCGGTGGCCTCAAGGTGAAGCCCGGCCAGTACTGGGTCTACGCTCGATACGAGATGGCCTACACGGAGCTGTATTGGAACGTCCCGATTACCGTCGAGGGCGGTGAGCCCCTGACCGTGACGCTCACGCGTTCGAACGCCGAGGAACGGCCCACGCTCTAGCCGGATGCCCATGCGGCACTGATACAGAGAAGCTCGCCAAGCCGTCCGGACGCCAACCGCGTCCGGACGGCTTTCCTTTGAGCCTCCGCACGGTATCCTTGGACGTTCCCCACGTGCTCGATCAGGCTCAACCACGCTCCGACACCTTCACTTCGCCGACATGACCGCCAGCCCCAGTCCCACCTTCGAGATCGACGACTATGCGATCGGCTGGATCAGGTTTGACGACCCGGACCGTTCGATGAACGTCCTCTCGGAACCGGTCATGAAGCGCTTTGCCGAAACAATCGACGAAGTCCAGCTCGCCGCTCGTGAAGCTCGCGTCCGTGCCGTCGTGATCGTCGGAAAGCCGAATTCATTCATAGCGGGCGCGGACATCGACGTCATCGATCGCACGGAGGACCCTGTTCTCGCGGAGGAACAGATCCGACTCGGCCAGGCGATCTTTTCGGACATCACACGCGTGCCCGTCCCTACCGTTGCGGCCATCCACGGGGTCTGTGTCGGCGGTGGAGTCGAGATGGCCCTCGCGTGCGACCACCGTGTCCTCTCTGATTCGGTACGTACCACCATGAGCTTGCCCGAGGTTCAACTCGGCATCCTCCCTGCGTGGGGTGGCACGACGCGGTTGCCCCGTCTGATCGGGCTGCAGGCCGCGCTCGATATGCTGCTGACCGGAAAGAAGGTGCGCCCGACGAAGGCTCGGCGCGTCGGGCTTGCCTCGGCAATCCTGCCCGCACCGATCTTCGAAAAGGCGATCCGCGAGTTCACGCTTGGCCTGGTCGGTGAAAAGGGCGCGCCGCGTCCCCACCGCCGCTCGCTCCTCCAACGCGCCCTGGACGGGACGCCGCCGGGCCGCGCCATCGTCCTGCGCACAGCACGAAAGAAGGTCCTGCAGCAGACCGGAGGCCACTACCCTGCCCCACTCGCCATCCTGGACGTTCTGGGCCAAACGCTGGGGGGATCCGTCGAGGAAGGGCTCGCCGCCGAAGCGCGAGAGGCCGCGGCCCTCCTCGTCGGCCCAGTGTGCAAGAACCTGGTTCACGTCTTCCACATGCGTGAGGCGTCGCGCAAAGGCACCGGCCTTCCCGCCGACTCAACTGCGAAGCCGAGATCCGTTGCGAAAGTCGGAGTGCTCGGCGCTGGCGTCATGGGGGGTGGCATCGCTCAGCTGGCGGCATCCCGCGGGATCGAATCCTGGATGAAGGATATCGAGCACGAAGCGGTCACGGGTGGACTCCAGCATGCGCGTGGCCTCTTCGACAAGGCTACGAAGCGGCGCCGCATGACCCGCCGCGAAGCGACTCAGGCCACGGAGCGAATCTCCGGGGGAGTCGAATACCACGGGCTCTCCGGCTCTGATGTCGTGGTCGAAGCCATCGTCGAAAAGATCGAGGTGAAGAAGGCAGTCCTGACGGAGTTGGAGGCACACGTATCTGACGCGTGCATCATCGCGACGAATACGTCCTCTCTCTCAGTCGAAGAGATGGCAAACGCTCTGTCCAAACCCGAGCGCTTCTGCGGCATGCACTTCTTCAACCCCGTTCACCGGATGCCTCTGGTCGAGGTCATCCGAGCGCCCAGCACCTCGAACGAGGCCGTAGCGACGATCTACAAGCTGTCGCTGGATCTCGGAAAGGTCCCGGTCGTGGTGGGGGACGGGCCCGGGTTCCTCGTGAACCGTATACTGGGTCCCTACCTGAACGAAGCCGGTTTCCTGCTCTCCGATGGAGCACCGATCGAGGTGATCGACCGAATCGCGAGGCGGTTCGGCATGCCGATGGGGCCACTGCGACTTGTAGACGAAGTCGGGATCGACGTCTCCGGTCATGCGGGGGCGTCGCTTCACGCGGCACTCGGCGACCGACTGACACCCGCACCGGCGCTTCTGGAGCTGGGCCGAACGGGTCGACTCGGGAAGAAGGGGGGACTCGGCTTCTATCAGTACGAAGGCGGTAAGGAAAAGGGGGTCGACGAGTCGATCTATGCGGAGCTTCCGTCTGTCCCCG
>PBPM01000056.1 GCA_002724635.1 Rhodospirillaceae bacterium | reverse complement strand
TGAATAAAGCAAAATCCATTGCCGCGTTGTTTCTAATGATCTGGATGGCGGGGCTATCCTTTGCGGACTCACCCTCAACGGTCATTCCCGTTCCGTCTCCGCTTAAAAAATTCATGCCCAAGCTTCACTTGGAGAAGCTCGAAGAGGCAAAAAACAAAAAGATTGATTTTGTCATGATCGGGGACTCCATCACTCATTCCTGGAGCAAACATCCTGAAATTTTGAATGGGAGCAACCTGCTGAACCTGGGTTTCCCCGGCGATCGAACCCAAAACGTTCTCTGGCGGATTGACAATGGGGCTCTCGACGGGATTTCACCCAAGCTTGTCACCCTGATGATTGGCACCAACAACCTGCATGAGGACAAAAAGGCCTACCCTCCCGACAAACCGGAGGATATTTTTACAGGGATCCGAGCCATCGTGAGCGAAGTGAGGAAACGCCTGCCGAATACTCCAATCGTGATCTGCTCGATTTTCTCCAGGAAGGCGGGCCCCTCTTATGAGAGAGTCAAGGCTGTGAATGCCTTGTTACCGCGACTGGTGAACGGCAAAAGCGTACATCATCTCGATCTAAACCGACTTTTCCTAAATGAAAAGGGTTTCCAGAACGAATCCCTGTTTGACAGGGACTTGCTGCACCTCAACAAGCAGGGTTATCACGCTTGGGCCTCTGCATTAAAGCCTTTGTTCAAGGAGCATGGCTTGAGGTTGAACCCGAATGCTCTTGGCAAAAAAGACTGAGGCGAATTTTAGATTTGTAAAAAGGAAATCAATCCGAATTTTGTAGATTTCGCATTCTCTGTTTACACTGTTAGATTATTTGTTATCTTCTTCCGTTCAAATGAAATATTCAACTAATGTAAGTAGGAGTCACGGGCATGGATGGCTGGATTCATTGGCCATCAGTATGTCGGTGATATGTGCAGTGCACTGCTTGTTGACGCCTGTGCTTATCGCTCTGCTTCCGATCATATCAACCACTTTTTGGGTACATGAAAACTTTCATCTTTGGATGGTCTTCTTCGTCGTGCCCACAACTACCCTTGCGGTATTCATGGGATGTCGCCAACACAAAGACAAGTTCGTTGCGATTCTCGGGTTGCTGGGGTTGGCTTGTATCGTAGGCGTTGCGATTTACCAATATTCCTTTCATGTCGGTCAACCTCTGGCCGATTGTGAAGCTTGCTCCGTTTGCGCTCCACAAGGATCAGGTAGTTTTCTGAACGCAACTACACTTTTCAACTGCTCTGGTGGTTTGTTGCTGGTCTGTGCCCATTTCCGAAACTACAGGCTTTGCCGAAAAGCAAAGTGTGATCACTCTTAGAGCTTTCGAACAAGCCGCTTTGTCATTCTCCAAGGATTGCGAATTTATCGAGTGCAGTGCGTGTGCTTCAAGGCACGTTGCCATTTAAGCCTTATTTGATAAAGATGATGAAACTACGACCCACACCCTTTGTCTTTTTCCTGCTCGCCTGTTTCCAGATCCTTCCCTGCCACTCCCAAAAAAAAACCGGACCCAAGGACCCATGGGTCGGGTGGCACCGACCGGTTGATGCAAATGCCTTCGTCACCACCAAAGGAAACAATCACGATTCCATCCTCTTCGTCGAACCGGAACTCGAGTACCCCTATCACCTGATCATCAGCCATACGCCTCAGTACGCCCACCTCTGGCGGACCAAGAAGTTCTCATGGAGCAGCTCCGATTGGGAGCTGGTATCGGACAAGTACAAGATCGGCAAGCATTACGAGTATGACGACGGGGTGAAAGTCGACGGCACCTACTACGTTTACGAACAGGGCAAAGTTTACACCTTTTCCGGTCCCCTTGAAAAAGCCAGCGGTAAATGGAAGATGGCGGGTACCTTCCCCCACAAACAGTGCGATGACATCGGAGTTTACTACGAAGACGGGCTCTTTCACATGTTCGGCGAGCACGGAAACTTTCCCCACGGTCCGGATGGAACCAGCTTGGCTCACTTCACCTCCGAAACCGGCTTGGGCGACTGGAAACTCGTGAACCCCAAAGCGGTGGATCCCAATCCCGATGGGGGGCATAAATATGGGGTAGGGGATGCCACGATTGCTAAGATCGAGGGCAACTATTACATTTTTTGTGACCGCGAGTCTAAGGACAGTCCGTACAAAGTTACGGTATGGAAATCGAAAGATCTAAGCAAGCCCTTCGAATATTTGGGAAAGGCAATAACTCCACGCTCCGATGAGGTGGATGACTGGGACAACTACAGGATTCAAGATGCGGACATAGCCTTCATACCTGAGTTGAACCGTTATGTGATGACATGTAACATGATGGACAAGGACGGAAACCCGGGTGGAAACTTTTCGGGTTCGGGCCTCAAAGGCGGAGCGACTCGTTTAATCGGCGTTTTCTATTCGAACAAAAAGTTAGTAAAGAAGACCAAGTAGTCCGAATTTCTCGCACCTTAAAGGTGCTATCCCAAGGAGATGATTCGCTTTTTTAATGGCTCGTGTGAACGATTCCAAGATCCCCATATCGAGGGGCCGAACGCGGCTGAGGTCGCCGGTTTGGAGAGTCTCCGCCGTCACCTGGAAGAGAAAATGATGGGTTCGTTCTCCATCGCTCCCGAGGCGATTTGGAAGGTGGAGAACCTATAGGCGACGAACCGGTGGTACCCAAAGGTCGAAAAAAACTTCATCAAATCCATTCACTTGCGGCAGCGATCCGTAAAACCGCGTTTATTCTCAACCAATCATGACAAAATACCTGTTCACACTCGCTCTGTCCGCCGCGTTGCCGTCGGCCAACGCCCAAGACTTTCAATCGCTCTTCAACGGCAAGGACCTCTCCGGCTGGAAGGGAAAACCCAGTTTGTGGCGGGTGGAAGACGGGAGCATCGTCGGGGAGACGAAGAAGGAGAATCCGATCCCAGCCAACACCTTCCTCATTTGGCAGGGCGGCGAGGTCACGGACTTTGAGTTTTCCTGCCGGGTGAAATTTTCGGGGAACAATTCGGGGGTTCAATACCGCAGCGAGGTTTTTGGCGAGCCCGGTGACCTTGCGCTGGCCGGCTACCAGGCGGACCTGCATCCCAGGCAGGAGTATTTCGGGATGCTGTACGGGGAGAAATTCAGCAAGCGCGGCATCATCGCCCGACGCGGGCAAAAGGTGGTCGCGAAAGATGGCAAGAAGGTTGAAGTCGTTGGAAAAGTCGGCGACGGAGCAGAATTGAAGGGTGACGAATGGAACACGCTGCGGATTGTCGCGGTGGGCAAACGCCTCATTCATCTGGTCAACGACGTGGTCACGGTGGACGTCACCGAGAACCATCCGGCCGCCATCGCCAAGGGTTTGCTGGGTTTGCAGCTCCATCGCGGGGCGCCGATGAAGGTGGCGTTCAAGGACGTCAAGTATCGCAAGCTTTCCGGCGATGACGCCGCCAAGACGCTCAAGGCGGCGATCCATGGCAAGGACGAAGACGGCTTCAGCGCGACCGCGCCGAGCCGCATCCGTTTGCCCAAGGGTTTCAAGATCGAACTGCTCTATTCCGTGCCGTCGGCCGAGCAAGGCTCCTGGGTGGCGATGTGCCAAGACGAGAAGGGACGGTTGATCGTCAGCGATCAATACGGCGGTCTCTTCCGCATCCCGATTCCGAAGTTGGGGCAACCGGTTGATCCGGCCTCGGTCGAGCCGATCACCTGGACGCCGGACAACACGCCGGTGCGTCGGGGTGAAAAGAAACCCGAGCAAAAGCCGGTCGATCCGGCCTTGAAGAAGCTGCCCAACATCGGGCATGCGCAGGGGCTTTGTTACGCCTTCGACAGCCTTTACGTCGTTGTGAATTCCCGTCGCAGCGAAACCGGTTCCGGTGTGTTTCGCCTGCTCGACACCGACGGCGACGATCAGTTCGACAAGATCGTCACCATCAAGAAGCTCGCCGCCACCGGAGGCGAACACGGTCCGCACGCGATCCTGCCTGCACCCGACGGCAAGCACCTCTACGTCGTCATGGGCAACCAGACGCAGTTGCCCGAGGGCTACACGCATTCCCGCGTGCCGGAGGTCTGGGGCGAGGATCAACTCTTTCCTTCCCTGCAGCATTTCATGAAGGGCGCGGAAGCCCCGCTCGGGCACGTCGCGCAGATCGATCCCGAGGGCAAAACCTGGGAGATCATCGCCACAGGTTTCCGCAACCAATACGACGCGGCCGTGAATCGCGAGGGCGAACTCTTCACCTGGGACGCCGACATGGAGTGGGACCTGAACACGCCCTGGTATCGCCCGACCCGCGTCAACCACGTCATCGACGGCGCGGAGTTCGGTTGGCGCACCGGCTCCGGCAAGTTCATGGACTACTACAGCGACACCTTTGGCGCGGTCACCGACATCGGACCGGGTTCCCCGACGGGTGTCTGCTTCGGATACGGCGCGAAATTCCCGGCCAAGTATCAAAACGCCTTCTTCATCTGCGATTGGTCCTACGGGAAACTTTATGCCGTCCACATGAAGCCCAAGGGCTCGACCTACACCGGCGCCTTTGAGGAATTCGCCGCCGCCCAACCTCTGCCGCTCACCGACATCCTGGTGAACCCGCAGGACGGCGCCATGTATTTCACCGTCGGCGGTCGTCGGGTTCAGTCCGGACTCTACCGCGTCACCTACGTCGGCGACGAATCCACCGCGCCGGCCAAGTCCATCAGCGGTGGCGAGAAGGAACGCCAACAGCGCCACGCCCTCGAAGCCTGGGTGCAGAAAGGCGCGGCAAAGGCCAACGCCAAGCAGCTCAACCAAATCTGGAATTCACTCGGTTCGAGTGATCGCGGTATCCGTCACGCCGCCCGGGTCGCCTTGGAGAAACAGCCGGTCAAAAACTGGAAGGGCCGCCTGAACCGCGAGAAGAATCCCGTCATCACCACCGCGGCTCTCATCGCCCTCGCCCGCACCGACGGCAAGAACTCCTCCGCCCAAATCCTGAACCGGGCCATGCGCTTTGACTACGCGGCCATCAAAGGCCACCAACTGCGTCTCGACGTCCTCCGAGGCATCACCCTCGCGCTGACCCGCGGCGGACAGCCTCCCGCGCAACTGAAGCAGGCGCTCATCACCTGGCTCGACAAGATCTACCCGGCCCGCACCCCGGAGGAAAACCGCGATCTCTCCGCCATGATGGCCTTCCTCCAGGCTCCCTCCGCCGTGGAGAAAGGCATGAAGCTGCTCGCCGAAGCCGCCGGCCAGGAGGAGCAGATCAGTTACGCCCTCAACCTCCGTCACCTCAAAGACGGATGGACGCCCAAACAACGCGAACTCTACTTCCGCTGGTTCGTCCTCTCCGGCAACTACTCGGGCGGCGCGCGCTTGAAGAACTACCTCGCCGACATCAAGAAGCACGCCGTGGCCTCCGTTCCCAAGAGCGACATGACCCCCGCCCTTCGCGAACTCATCAACACACGGTCCAAGGACAACACCCCGGTGTTTACCCTCGAACCCCGCGAATTCGTGAAGGTATGGACGATGGCTGACCTGAAGTCCGCCGCCGGCGCGATCCACCAAGGCGGACGCAACTACAAGAACGGCCGCCAAATGGCCGGTCTCGGCGCGTGTTACGCCTGCCACCGCTTCAAGGGCGAAGGCGGCGCGGTCGGACCCGACCTGACCTCCGTCGGCGGCAAGTTCAGCGCCCACGACCTGCTCGAATCCATCATCGACCCCGGCAAGGAGATCAGCGATCAATACGGCGCCAGCAACTTCAACCTGAAGAACGGCACCGTCGTCAGCGGCCGGGTCATGAACATGAAAGGCAACACCTACTGGGTGAACACCGACATGATGACCCCCAGCACGATCACCCCCGTCAAAGCCGTGGACATCAAATCCATCGAACCCTCCCCGGTCTCCATGATGCCCGCCGGCCTGCTCAACAGGATGAGCCGGGACGACGTCCTCGATCTCCTCGCCTACCTCATCTCCGGCGGCAATCCCGATCACGAGCTGTTCAAGAACTGAACCGCGAACTCCGCCGAGAACGTAATGCGACAACAATCCAACTCGACACCGAATGGACGTTTCGAGGTCAGCGCAGGTCGGGCCACTGAAACGTGAATTTAGGGTGCGCCGGTCCGCCTGAGTGGCAGCTGCTTCTTGTCAGCGCCGATCCACGACCCCGTCCTGAGCTTTTTGAATGGAACCTGCGGTTCGAGTAGGGACAATCTTTCGAAGAAGTTCGTCAAATCGTGGTCGATCCGGCAGCGATACTGAGATCAGAAAGATAAAAATCATGTGGAAGAGAAGAATATTTTGGCTGGCGTATCTGTTGATCGCCTTCGCGACCGTCACCTTTGCCAATGCGGCCGAGCGTCAACCCAACGTGGTCGTCTTGTTCGCCGACGACCTTGGCTACGGCGAACTGAGCTGTCAGGGCAATCCGGAGATTCCGACGCCCCACATCGATTCCATCGCCAAGAACGGTGTCCGCTTCACGGCGGGATACGTGGCGGGTCCCAACTGCAGTCCCTCCCGGGCCGGCCTGCTCACCGGGCGTACGCCGACGCGCTTCGGCTACGAGTTCAATCCCACCGGCGCGCTCAATGAAGAGCCGGGCTTTGGGTTGCCGGCCAACGAGATCACGATTGCCGAGGCCCTGCACGATGCCGGCTACACCACGGGTCTGGTTGGCAAATGGCACCAGGGCGGCACCGCCAAGTATCATCCCTTTCGCCATGGCTTCGACGAGTTCTTCGGCTTCACGCACGAAGGGCACTACTTCGTCCCGCCGCCCTACAAGGGCGTGACCACCTTGCTCCGCCGCAAGGCGCTTCCGGGGGGAATTGAAGGAAGATGGATCGGAAAGAAGAACCTGCACTACCATTCCTGGCCGAGGGACGAACCGGACTACGACGCGAACAATCCCATCATCCGCGGCGGACAACCGGTGGTGGAAACGGAATACCTCACCGACGCCCTCACCCGCGAGGCGGTTGACTTCATTGATCGCCACGACGACAAGCCCTTCTTTCTGTACCTCGCCTACAACGCCGTCCACAGTCCGCTCCAAGGGGCGGACGCCTACATGAAGAAGTTCGCCCATATCGAGGACATTCATCGCCGCATCTTCGCCGCCATGCTGGCGAACATGGATGACAGCGTGGGCGCGGTGTTGCAGCAGTTGCGGAAATCGGGACTCGAAGAAAACACGATCGTCTTCTTCCTCAGTGACAACGGTGGTCCGACCAAGGAACTCACCTCTTCCAACCTTCCCTTGCGTGGATCCAAAGGCCAGATGTACGAAGGCGCGATCCGCGTGCCCTTCATGGTTCAATGGAAGGGCGAGATCCCCGCCGGGCAGGTCTATGGCCAGCCGGTCAGTTCCTTTGACGTCTTCGGCACGGCGGCGGCGAATTGCGCCGGAGTCAAGAAGCCGAAACAGGTGGAAGGCGTGGACCTAGTTCCTTATCTCTCGGGCAGGAAGAAGGGCGCTCCCCACGAAACCCTCTACTGGCGTCAGGGCCGAAAAGCGGCCTTGCGTCACGGCGATTGGAAGCTGGTGCGCATGGGCCCGAAGTGGGAACTTTACGA
>PBPM01000055.1 GCA_002724635.1 Rhodospirillaceae bacterium | reverse complement strand
GATCGATGCGCCTCGGACGCTCTGCGCTCGTCGTATTCGCCGCACTGTCGACGATTCCGTCGGCTGTAGCGGCTCAGACCGTGCTCGCACGGGTTGTGGACGACGCCAACGGCCAGCCTCTGGTCGGAGCCCTGGTGCACCTCGTGGCTTCGGACGGTGCGTTGGCCCGGAGTGGGCTGACCGACGAATTGGGGCGAACACTCTTCATCGGTGCGTTCGGTGAGTACTGGCGCCTTCGGGCGGAGATGATCGGACGGGCGACGACCGAGGTCGAGACGTTCTCGGTCGGTGAGGGGGAGACCGTGTCCCGGGAGATCCGGATGGCGTCCAGTGCAATCGTCCTCGAGGGTATCGAGGTCGCAGCCTCGGAGCGTTGTGAGGTCCGAGGGGGTGACGAAGGCATGGTCGTGGCCGATGTCTGGAACGAGGCTCGCAAGGCGCTGGCTGCTGCGTCGATTACCGATAGCCGGGGCATGTATCGATACGAGACGGTTCGCTACACCCGCCAAATCAATGCGGAGACGGACGCCGTGCTCAGCGAGGATCGCCAGCGGAGGAGTTCCTTCATGCGGACCCCGTTCGAGAGCCGTCCCGCAGAGGACCTCGTCGGTCGTGGATTCGTGCAGGACGACGGTGGCGAGGATGTCTACTACGCACCGGACGCGGCGGCCCTCCTCTCGGATGTCTTCCTGGACACGCACTGCTTCCGCCTCGCGGAGGAACGAAATCCGCAGGGCTTCCTCGGCCTCGAGTTCGAGCCAACGGAGGATCGTGACGTGCCCGACATCCGCGGGACGATGTGGTTAGATCCGGCGTCAGCCGAGCTTCAGTGGCTCGAGTATCGCTATACCGGCCTCGAGCGGGAGCGCCGGTCTCCTCGAGTGGGTGGCCGTGTCGACTTCCGGCGGATGCCGGACGGGTCGTGGATCGTACCGGAGTGGTGGATCCGGATGCCCGTGGTGGGTGTGAGTCAGGATTTTGAGGGCAACCGGAATACGCAGATCGTCCGATACCACCAGACCGGCGGACTCGTGATGGATGTTCGGGAGGCCGGCGGTCGCGGTCTCGGTCGAATGGCACAGACCGGCGGGATCGAGGGTGTGGTGCGGGACAGCGTGGGCGTGCCACTCCGGGGTGTTCGCATCGGAGTCGTGGGATCGAACCAGGAGGTCTACTCCAACGCCGAAGGCCGCTACAGCATCACCGGGCTGCCGGAAGGGCGCTATCGAGTGCGCTTCGTCGACGAGCGTCTGGAGATCATGGGATACGTGCCGGGCCCGCTTGAACGAGATGTCGTGCCCGGTGAGATGAGCTGGCTCGAGTATGTGACTCCGTCGGTCGGTGACGTCCTGTACGAGGTGTGCCGCGACGAAGAGTTCGACACGAGTCTGTTGCGACTTGCGGGCATCGTCGTGGACGACGATGGCGAGGCAATCCCGCTTGCCACGGTGCGGGTGGGCTTCACCGAGTTCCGTCTTCCGACCGGGGCGATCCTTCAGGACGAAACATGGATGGAGATCACCACCACCCGGACAGGCTTCTTCAAGTTCTGCGGCGTTCCCTCCAACACCCGCCTCACGCTCGACGCCTCGGTCGGAGACCGTGCGGCAGAGCAGATGATCCTTAACATTCCCGATTACGAGACAGGTAGGATGGTTGTGATCCGGATGGCTGGCGGAACCGGCCATAGCGGTGTCTCGTAACACGAATGTCCCCCGAAGTGTGTGCAGTCACGACATGATACGCTCCTCCCGCCTTCTCTTCGCGGTCACGGCCGCCCTACTCGCCGGGCCCGCGTCCGTTTCCGCTCAGACCGTTCTCGTCCGTGTGATCGACGACGATGGCGGGCGTCCCATGGTCGGCGCCGTCGCCTCGCTGATGAACCCGGCCGGGCAGCTGGTGACGAATACACTCACTGACGAACGCGGGCGAGCGCTCTTCACGGAGATCCCACTCGGTACGTATACCGTTCGGGCCGAGATGATCGGAAAGAGCACGGCTGAGACCGACGCGTTCGAGATTACCGAGAACTCAACCGTCTCCCGCGATCTGATGCTCGAGTCGAGCGCGATTATTCTCGAGGGGATCGAGGTCGCTGCGGATGCGGGTCGCTGTCAGGTCCGTCCGGGGGGCGAAGGTCTACTGGTTGCCGCTGTGTGGGAAGAGGCGCGCAAGGCGCTCTCTGCCGCGTCGATCACCGACCAGGTGGGAGCCTACCGGTACGAGCTGATGAGCTACGATCGCCAACTCGACCGTCAGAGTGGCACGGTCCTGTCGGAGGAGCAGCGGCGCCAGGAGGGATATATGACGACTCCCTTCGAGAGCCGCCCGGCCGAGGATCTGATCGAGAACGGATTCGTCCAGCGTGACGGGCGGGACTTCCTCTACTATGCACCCGATGCGTCGGTGCTGCTCTCCGACGCGTTCCTCGACACCCACTGCTTCAAGATGGTGGCATCGCGCAACGAGGAGGGGCTCGTGGGCCTCGGCTTCGAGCCGACCGGTGATGAGAAGAGCGTGCCGGACATTCAGGGCACGATGTGGCTGCATCCGGAGACCGCCGAGCTACAGTGGCTCGAGTACCAGTACGCCTACCTCGAAGCGGAGATGACGTCGGAGCTGGTGGGTGGGCGCGTCGATTTTGAGAAGATGCCGAACGGTACCTGGATCGTGCCCGAGTGGTGGATTCGGATGCCGATCATGGAGAACCAGACGGGCTTCGATCGGCGTGTGCGCAGTTACATCGCGCAGTACCACCAGACCGGCGGACTCGTTCTCGAAGTCCGTGAGGCCGGAGGCCGCAGCCTTGGCCAGCGAGCGGAGACCGGCGGGATCGAGGGGATCGTACGGGACAGTCTCGGCGTGCCCAAGCGAGGGGTTCGGATCGGCGTGGTCGGGTCGAATCAGGAGGTCTACTCGAACGCTGAGGGGGCGTACAGCATCACGGGCCTGACTGCGGGCCGGTATCAGGTGCGGTTCATCGACGCCCAGCTCGAGGACATGGGATATATCCCCAACCCTGTCGAACGCGATGTGATCCGGGGAGAGATGGCGTTTCTGGAGTTCTTCACTCCTTCGATGGGTGACGTACTCCTGGAGGCGTGCGAAGGCGTGGAGCGGGAGCGCGGCAGCGTCCTGCTCGCGGGGTCCGTGATCGACCGGCGAGATCGCCCGGTCGCGAACGCTCAGGTTCAGATCACGTGGGAGGGCTACTCGGCCGCGGGTGGAGGAAACCTCGAGCGAATCAGAGATCTCACCGAGAGCACGTCGGGCTTCTCCACCGTCACGAACCAGTCGGGCTTCTTCAAGTTCTGTGGCGTTCCGGCGGGACGGCGGCTCACTCTGCAGGCGAACGTGGAGAACGCGCGTAGCGATGAGGTGGGCCTGACGATTCCGGGCGGACAGACTGGCCGCATGACCGTGCTCACGATCAACGCGCGCTGATCTCCATCTGGCGGGGCTGCTCGACCGGCCCGTAGCTTCGGCTGCCTCTCGCTCGCCGTGCGTGGCGGGTGGTCCTCCTGCAGCCACAATCGCCATGATCCGTTCTCTTCGGTTCGTACTCGCGGCCTGCCTGTCGATCACGGCCCTCCTCGTCGCGATGCCGGTCGCCGCACAGGACCGGATGTCCGCAACCGAACGTCTCGCCGACTTCGATCGACACCGTTCGCTCGTCGCGTCGTCGCCATTCCGCGGTCTCCCATGGCAGCGCCTGGGTCCGACGAACATCAGCGGTCGGGTGACCGACATCGCGGTGGCCGAGCCGCGCGGTGAGACGTATACGATGTATGTCGGAGCTGCGGGCGGAGGCGTGTGGAAGACCGAGAACGAAGGAGTGACCTGGATCCCGGTCTTCACCGAGGAAGTGACAGCATCGATTGGCGATATCGCGATCGCGCCGTCCGACCACGATCAGGTTTGGGTAGGGACGGGCGAAGCGAACATCTTCCGTTCGTCCCACGCGGGCGCGGGGATATACAAATCGACCGATGCCGGTGCCTCATGGACGCACATGGGCCTCGCCGAGACCCAGACGATCGGTCGGGTCGTGGTGCACCCGACCGACCCGAACACGGTCTGGGTCGCCGCGAGTGGGCACGAGTACCGGGACAACCCGGACCGCGGTGTCTACCGAACCCGGGATGGTGGCCAGACGTGGGAGAAGGTCCTCTACGTCGACGAGATGACCGGGGCGATCGACATGGTCATTCATCCGGACGATCCGAACACGCTCTTCGCCGCGACGTGGCAGCGGCGCAGGGCCAAGTTCAACGACCCGCGCAACGAGCCGGCCTTCACCGGCTCCGACGACTTCTTCACCGGCTCGGGTATCTGGAAGAGCACGGACGGTGGCTCGACGTGGCGCCAGATCAACGAAGGTCTCGTCGACGCGCGATACAGGGGCCGTATCGGGATCGATATCGCCCGCTCCAACCCGGATGTGCTCTACGCCTTCGTCGACAATTACGAAATCGCCCGCGAGGCGCCGGAAGGTGCGACGGACGCGTACGGCAGGCCTCGTGGCGGGATCATTCGTGGCGCGACCGTCTTTCGCTCCGATGATGGTGGGGAGCGCTGGAGGCGCACGAGCGAGTACAACGCGTACATGGAGGGTGTTGGCGGCACATACGGTTGGGTCTTCGGCCAGATGCGTGTGGACCCCAACGATGAAGACAAGATCTACGTCATGGGTGTCCAGTTACACGTCTCGGAGGACGGCGGCCGGACCTTCGAGCGGATCACGGGCACTCATGTCGATCACCACGGCCTCTGGATCGATCCGAACAACTCAGACTACCTCGTCAACAACAACGACGGCGGCGCGTACGTCTCGTACGATGGAGGCGAGAACTGGAGATTCTTCGTCGAGATCCCGGTGGTGACGTTCTTCAACGTCAATTACGACATGGGTGATCCGTTCCGCGTGTACGGGTCCGTGCAGGATCACGGTTCGTACTCGGCAGAGGTCGACCTCAGCCAGGGGCGCCATGCGATTCCTGCGGTCGTGTGGCAGAACG
>PBPM01000054.1 GCA_002724635.1 Rhodospirillaceae bacterium | reverse complement strand
CGACCGTCTTTCCCTTCGAGGCAGCCACGAGACTCTTCGCAAGCGTTTCGCTCACCGTAATGGGAATGCGGGAAAGCGACTCGGCCCCACCGGCGATCACCACGTCGGCATGCCCTACCTCGATCATCTCTGCACCGTCGGTGATCGCCTGATTTGCAGACGTACACGCGCGGGACACGGATACCGCCGGGACATGCTTCGGCAGCACAGCTAGGCCCACTTCACGCGCGATGTTCGGGGACCGTGTGTCGTGGACCACGGTCCCATAGACCAGGTGGTCGACCCGATCACCAGACAGACCACTTCGGGCGAGAGCGTCGCGCACCGCTGATTTGCCCAGGTCGATTGCCGAGAGGTCAGCAAACACCGAGCCCGACCGTGCGAATGGCGTCCGGCTCCCAGCGACAATTGCGGTCTTCATACCGTGCCTTAACCCTCGACACCCTCAGCGATCGTCCGAGCCCACTCCGGAACGAACGAAGGGTCGATGTCGAAGACGACCGTGCCGACGGTGAAGACGATCGCACTGATCACGAGCACACCAACCAGGTTCAGGAAGATTCCGATACGGGCCATCTCTCCCACAGTGAGGCGCCCGCTTCCAAAGACGATGGCATTCGGTGGCGTCGCGACCGGCATCATGAACGCGCACGACGCAGATAGCGTAGCCGGGATCATGAGAATGAGCGGGTGCGTTTCCGTCGCGACGGCCACTGCTGCGAGGATCGGCAGAATCATCTCGGTAGTCGCCAGGTTGCTGGTCAGCTCGGTCAGAAAGGTGATTCCGAGGCAGACCAGCAGGATCATCACGAACGTCGGGAGTGACCCGACCAACTCGAACTGCTCACCGATGAGCAGAGCGAGCCCCGTACGCTGAAGCCCTGCCGCAAGCGCGAAACCCCCTCCGAACAAAAGGACGATGTCCCACGGGAGCTGAGGAACCACGTCGGGGCCCATGATGCGCGTGGCCCCCGTCGACCTGTCTTTCGTGGGGATCAAAAAGAGCAGGGACGCCATACCGATTGCGACCGCACCATCGTCGATCATCCCGGGACTCTGAAGTAGCCGGGACCAACCGGGGATGGAGAGAAATCCGAGATTGAGGTCCGCACGGAAGACCCAGAGAAGAGCCGTGGTCGTGAAGACCAGAGCAATCCAGCGCTCCTCGTATGACATCGGGCCGAGTTCGAGCTTCTCTTCGACGATCACGTCATGGTCCACCGTCACGTCCTCAGGCGTCCGATAGAACACCTTGGTCAACAAGAACCAGACCAGAACGGTCATCAGGACACCGATCGGAAGCGCCATCACCATCCACTGGCCGAACGCGATCGGCGGCGCTTCCGGAAAGAGAATCTCGAAGATCCGAACGAATGAAAGGTTGGGGGGCGTCCCGACGAGGGTACTCAGACCACCGACCGAGCATCCGTAGGCGATGCCGAGCATGAGGGAGACCGTGAAGGCATGGCTTCGTTCGATACCGAACGAGTCCTCGATCTTGAGCACGATGGCAAGACCGATCGGGACCATCATGACGGCGGTCGCCGTGTTAGATATCCACATGGAGAGGAAGCCGGCCGCGATCATGAAACCCAACACGATACGTGCAGGTCCACCCCCTACCGCGTGGATGATGCTGAGCGCGATGCGCTTGTGGAGGTTCCACTTCTGCATCGTGAGGGCAATCATGAAGCCCCCGATATAGAGTACGATCGTACTGTTGAAGTAGATCGGCGCGGTCGCCCTCGCCTCGAGGATTCCGAGCAGAGGATACAGAAAGAGTGGGAGCAAGGCGGTCGCAAAGAGCGGAATCGCGCCACTCACCCACCAGATCGCCATCAAGGTTGCGACAGCCGCAAGCCGACTTGCCGGCTGATTCGTCGCGTCAACCGGGAAGAGGATCAGGAGGAAGAACGCAGCGATCCCGAGCCAGAATCCGATCTTCTGGCCCAAGCCCCCCTCGGGTCGAGTGGAGTGATGAGACATGTGGCAGTGGGTGGAGGACTTTGCGAGGTGAACCCCAGCTCGCCGTGACGTGGCGGTGGAGTGAAGCAGCACCAACGTCGAGTCAACCACAACCCCATGCAAGCGACTGGGTTCACCTGGCTCCGCCGGTGTCGGCACCCGTACTTTGGCAGCCAGCTTGAACCTGTACCTGGGAGCCGTCCATGCAGCCCGACTCCGTGTCTCGCCGCTCTTTTCTCGGAACCGCAGCCGCTCTCACCGTGGGAGGCTCACAGGGCTCCCTCCAGGCCCTGACGCGCTCCGAACGACACGATCGTTCGAGCATCGCGGCAACATCCCGTGAGCCGTGGGCCCCTTACGATGATGCCATCGTCATCGATTTCCTCGCTTCGCCGGGATACTTCAACTACCCGCTCAACCCGCCGCTCGACGCAGAGATGATCCGCAACGCCGTGGAATCGGGTATCACGGCGGTGAACCTCACGTGTAACGGAAGCGACTTCACGTCGTCGGTGCAGCGGATTGCGGGCTGGCTCGACCGGATCGAGCAACACCCTGAGTCCTTCCGGCAGGTCCGTACCGTGGCCGACCTGCACGACGCGAAAGCGACTGGCCGACTCGGAATCGTTCTCGGTTTCCAGGACACCACCCCCTTTGAGCGAAGCGTCGCGAACGTCGAGACGTTCCTGCAGCTCGGCGTAAAGGTGACCCAGCTCACGTACAACGTCCGAAACCTCGTCGGCGATGGCTGCCTCGAACCGGCCAACGGAGGACTCACTCGTTTCGGCCATCAGGTCGTAGAGCGGATGAACGAAGTCGGGATGATGGTGGACCTCAGCCACTGTGGTCAGAAGACCACGGCGGACGGAATCGCTGCTTCGAGCCGACCCGTGGCGATCACGCACAGTGGGTGCAATGCGGTGGCGCAACACCCACGCTCGAAGGACGATACGGAGCTCCGTGCGATGGCAGACGGAGGTGGCGTGGTCGGCATCTACTTGATGCCTTTCCTCACGCCTGGCCGCGTACCGATGAGAGCTGACGTCCTCGATCACATCGAGCACGCGATTCAGGTATGTGGTGAAGACCACGTCGCCATCGGCAGTGACCTCTCCACCACACCGATTGACGGATCCGATGAATACTGGTCACGACACCGGGATTTCGTAGCAGGTCGTATCGAGCGGGGCGTCGCGGCTCCGAACGAGGACCCGCAGATCCTGTTCACGGTCCAGGACCTCAACTCCCACCGGCGCATGGAACTGATCGCGGATGGGCTCTCCCAGCGCGGACATCCCGACGACCGCATCGAGAAGATTATCGGGGGAAATTGGGCACGACTCTTCGGTGAGCTCTGGCGAGCCTGATGAAGCAGGAAGCAGAGCGAAGGCCTTTCCGGGCGGTTCGCTTGATCCAGAACGCCTTGGAAACAAATGCTTACACCATGAGTTCGAATCGCCCCAGCATGAGCAGACACGTCACCTCCGCAACAGAGATCCGCGAGGCGAGCGTCGCTGACGCGGCAGCGATCGAGACCGCATATTTTGCCTCTCGCGAAGCGGCATACGGCCCATATGTCTCTGAGTGGCCACCTGACGGGCCAGGACGCGAGGAACGCACGACCCGCCGGAAGCTCTGGCTCTCCGACACCGGCATTCACTGTCTCGTGGCCGAGCGGCGTAGCGAGATTGTCGGCTTTGCCACGGTGCACCCGGCCAGCGACAGTGACGTACCCCCCGATGAGACGTCGAAGATCGACGAAGGCACCCCCGAGGCATTCACGTCCGATCGGTATAGGCTGGACCTGCAGGCCGGCCGCAAGTGAGCTCCAGCATTTCGTCCTTCGTCAGGACGATACCGGACTACCCGAAGCCAGGCATCCTTTTCCGCGACGTGACTGGCCTTCTCGAAGACCCGCGTGGCCTGCGTATGGCAGTGGATCTCATCGTCCAGCGCTACATCGACCGCAGTATCGACGTAGTTGCGGGAATCGAGGCGCGCGGATTCATCTTCGGGACCGCCGTCGCGTACGAGCTCGGCGTCGGCTTCGTTCCAATCCGAAAGGCCGGAAAGTTACCGGGCGACGTAATCGGGATCGATTATGAACTCGAGTACGGGTCCGATAGAATGGAGATGCGTGTGGACTCAATCCGGTCCGGTGCCGAAGTTCTGCTCATCGACGACCTCATCGCCACCGGCGGTACAGCCGAAGCTGGCGTCGAGCTCATCGAACAGGTGGGTGGCCACGTGCACGAAGCGTGCTTCGTCATCGACCTGCCAGACCTTGGCGGCGCTGATAAACTGCGTACTCGGGGATGTGAAGTGTTCGCGCTCTGTGATTTCCCCGGACACTGATCGCTACACCGGATTCAGTCGTTGGCGATCCGGTCGAACTCCTCGGCCAACTCCACGTCCCAAGTCGTAATCCCACCCGCGTCGTGTGTGCTCAGATCCACACGTACAGTGTTGTAGACGTTGAACCACTCGGGATGATGGTTCTTCCGCTCGGCGCATAGAGCGGCCGCCGACATGAAACCGAACGCGGAGACGAAGTCGGCAAAACGGTACTCCTTGTGGAGCTTTCCGTCCTGCACCGTCCAGCCGTCGAGGCCGGATACCGCCGCACTGAGCACGGCCCCCTCCAGAAGGTCACGCGCCATCACATGCCCTCATGAATGGTCGTGATCAGCTCGTCCAGGTCAGCAGCGGTCAGGCCGAGACTCGTGTGTCTGTACTGACGGATCATGTGCGTCGCTCGCCTGATGAGGATCGGGTTATCTCGAGTGGGCTGGATCAATCGATGCCTGTCACGGCCGCTGTCACCGCCCTTTGCAGAGGACCAACATCCGGATACTGGGTGTCTTCGTTGACGCCGAAGTTCTGCCGATTCGTCAGAAGGACAAGCGCCAGGTTCTGGTCCGGCACTCCGAGCACGAGAGTCCCGGTGAACCCGGTGTGCCCAAACGATCCACCCGGACCGTATCCGGGTAGCTGCCAGCCCAACGCTTGCCGGTCACCTGTCGGCCGCACGAACGCGGCGATCGTCTCGGGCGAAACAAGGCGCCGGCCGTCGCGTTCTCCTCCGTCGAGCATCACCTGAAGCAGCACACCCAACTCGTCCGCCGTGGAAAAGAGGCCGGCATGTCCAGCAACGCCACGAAAAGCGTGATAGGCGTTTCCGTCGTTCACCTCGCCCTCGAGCCACTCGCTTCTCCATCCCGACCAGGCATCGGGATCACCGTCGATTCGATACCCGAAGTCCGGGTCATGTACCATCCGACGCTCAAACGGATTCCCATGTGAGGTCCGTGCGAACTCTGACTCACTCGGTGCCCAGTCAGAGGTTGACGTCGAGCTCATGACAGGACGAAAGCCAGTTTTCCGGAGACCGAGCGGCCCGTAGATCTCGGTGTGGACGAACGCGTCGAGCGACTGACCGCTCACTTCTTCGACGACACGGCCGAGGAGCATGAAGCCGAGATCACTGTAGTGGCGTTCCTGACCCACGGGCCGCATGAGCGGTACAGTGCGAAGGTAGGCGTACGCCTCCTCCCGGTCGGTGGCGTGGTAGTAGGTCGGCAGCCATTGGGGCAGTCCGGATCGATGCGTCAGGAGGTCCCGGATCGTGATCCTCTCCCGGCCCCCACCCGTGAAGTCGGGCAGGTACGTCGCCACGGAAGCCTGGACGTCGATACGTCCCTGGTCTGAGAGGACCATCAGGGCGTAGGTCGTCGCCATCACCTTCGTGACCGAAGCGAGATCAAAGACCGTTGACTTGGACATCGGGAGCGAATCGTCTACAGAAGCGAGACCATACGCTTCGTGCAGGAATGCATCGCCATTCCGAACGACGAGGAGTACAGCTCCGGGAATCCGGCCTTCCTCGACCCACGCGTCGACCATCGAGTCGGCGGAAGCCAGCCCCGAGTCCATCGCTCGAGACCTGTCATTGGAACACCCGAAGGCCCACAACACACCCAGAAGGCCGGCGACCAGCACCGACCTCGTCATGATCCGGCCGGGTCCTATCGGGTCTTCGTCCAGACCACGATGACACCGCAGTTGCCACCCTGGCTCGAGCCGGACTGGGTCATTCCGTACTCGACCGGAATTTCTGCAGGACGGCGGTAGATCTCGACGGCGTCGATCGTCGCAAGTGGCGCGATGACCTCAACCGGGAGCGACGCAGTCATCTCTACGGAGAGCCTGGTCCCGTCAAGATAGATCGTCGGCGTACAGTACTGACCCGTTCCGAACAACCGCACGGTCGCGCCCTGGAAGGAGTTGATCCCACCCTGTGGATACACGAGACCCACCCCAGGGATTCCACGGAACAGGTCCTCCGTGGACCTCGCGGGAGACTCCTCGATCATGATCGGCGTGATGAACTGTCCCAGCCCACGCGTCACGCGACGCACGAAGCCATTCTTCACCAACTGGTG
>PBPM01000053.1 GCA_002724635.1 Rhodospirillaceae bacterium | reverse complement strand
GTGATCGAGATGCCGCGCTCCTGCTCCATCTCCAGCCAGTCGGATGTCGCGTGTCGGTCCGAACGGCGACCCTTCACGGAGCCCGCCGAGCGAATCGCCCCACCGTAGAGAAGTAGTTTCTCGGTGAGGGTCGTCTTTCCCGCGTCGGGGTGACTGATGATCGCGAAGGTACGGCGTCGGCCGATCTCGTCGGCGAGCGCGGCTGAGGGTAGGGCCACGGATCTCGTTCAGGTCGTGAGAATGAGGGGCTCGGCGTCCTTCGTCTCGAGGGCGAGCGCCGTAGTCACGGAAGCGGCGCGGAACGCGGAACGGGAGTAAGATGCTCGGTTTCCAAGAACGCGTCACCCCGCCTTGACCACTCATCGGATCTACTATGCCCGAGATTACCGAACTCCTGCAGTCTCGCTGGGTTCAGCGCTCAGTCTTCGTCCTCGGCGGATTCGTCCTGGGCTATCTGATCGAGCGCCTCGTGGTGACCCGTCTCCAGGCGCTCGCCCTCAAGACGCAGTTCACGTGGGACGATCTGCTGGTTTCCTCGATCCGATGGCTTCCGACCGTTTGGCTTTCCGCGGCGGGCGTGTACCTGGCTGGCACGCTGGGAGACGAACCTGCGTGGGTAGTTCCGATTCTCTCGGACGTGATCATCATCACGTTGATCGGCTCTGTGGCGATCGGGGGCATGCGCCTGGCGAAAGGTGCGGTGGAGTCCGTGTCCGCGTCGTCGAAAGGGGCCGTTGCTTCGCCGTCGCTTGTCGTGAACCTCGCTCAGGGCGCAGTCGCGGTTCTCGGGCTGTTCATCATCCTGCAGAACCTCGGGATCGACATTACTCCGCTGATCACCGCCCTCGGCATCGGTGGCCTGGCGGTCGCGCTGGCGTTGCAGGACACGCTCGGAAATCTCTTCGCCGGCGTACAGATCATCCTGTCGCGGCAGGTGCGGCCGCGAGACTACGTGCAGCTCAGCTCCGGAGAGGAGGGTTGGGTGACCGACGTTCGGGCGCGAAACACGACGATCCAGACCTTCCCCGACGGCAATCTCGTTTCCGTCCCGAATTCGTCGCTCGCCTCGGCCAGCGTGAAGAATTACAACCTGCCACATCCCGCGCTCTGGGTGACTGTTGGCGTCGGGGTGAGCTACGAATCCGACCTCGAGCATGTGGAGCATGTTGCCCTCGAGGTTGCGCGGGGGGTCCTCGAGGATCTGAAAGGCGGGGTCCCGGGGGAAGAGCCGGTGTTCCTGTTCAATGCCTTCGCGGACTCGAGCGTCAACTTCGAGATCCGCATGATGGTACGTGAGTTCAGAAGCCAGGGCCCGATACGGCACGAGTTCATCAAGCGTCTCCATCGGCGCTTCGGTCAGGAGGGCATCGAGATCCCGTTCCCCATTCGAACGGTGGTGATGAAGGGCGGACGCGGGGATGCGCGGTCAGACGGGGATCCCTGACTCCGGGTCATCGATACGGACGTCGGTAACGTGAGACGCCTCCCGAGCCACTTGGCTCGGGAGGCGCCTGGAACTAACGCCGAGTTTCCGCCGTGATCAGGTGCCAGCACCCGGGTGCATGTGGAACTTCACTCGCGTGTTCTCCCACTCGAGAATGACGTCACCCATGGTGTTGTCCGAAGGCTCGAACCGGTACTGGAGCGTCTCGACGTAATCGTCGATCACTTCGACAGGAACAGTGAACGTTCCGATGTCGTCGGAGCGCACCGTTTCGTCAATCGGAATACCCCACCGCTCCGAGTTCGAATTCACGAAGAAGGTCCACTCGTCGGGGCCCGGGATCGCATAGAGCGAGTAGCTGCCGGCACCGACCTCGACACCGCCAATGTTCGCTGGGCCGGCGAGATGGATGGTGGTCGCCTCGTTCGCACCGATACGCTCGGGCTGCCCATAGACGAGCAGTCCTCCCATGATCTCGCGTCCGCGGGCGGACGGGGCTCCATAGCACAGCAGGCCGTCGTTCCCTCCGACACTGAGATCCGTGGAGTGCAGTGGGCTCGGGCGCTCCTGGGCCTCGGCCATCGTGCCGCGAGCGAGGTAGCACTCCAGCGCGGAACCGGCTGCGACATCCATATCGCTGGCGGCGGCTGAGCCTTCTTCCATGGTGTCTCCACCGCCGCCGCAGGCGGCGACAACGAGACCTCCCATGATGAGGGCAGAGAAGGTCGATATTTGTCGCATGAGCACTCCTGAATCCATCGATTTGCGTTTGGGCTGAATTGGAAAAGCTACACGGTGGGTTCTCCACGGTCGATACCATGTGGTAATCGGCCCGGTGCCGTTGCCGCGATTCTGCTTGCTCCCTCCTGCGGCGAAACCTATCTGTACGGACCCCATCAGCAGCTCCTCGGAGGTCACCGCGTGGCGCACGAGCCCCGGCTTGCGGTCGAATCCATCGCTGGCAGACGAGAATACCAGGAGGATTCCCTCGTCGCCCAGCAGCTCTCAGACGGGCGTACCCTCGTCGCAGTCGCAGACGGTATTGGGGGGCACGCAGCGGGCGAAGTCGCGAGTGCGCTCGCTCTCGAGACGTTGGTTGCCTCGCTCGAAGAAGGCGATGCGCTGAACGAGGCCTTCGTGAAGGCGAACAGCGGGGTCTGGCAGAAAGCTCGTGAGCCGGAGAAGAAGGGCATGGGTACGACGATGGGCGCGGCTCTGGTCGACGACGGTGAGTATACGATCGCCAACGTCGGAGACAGCCGTGGATACGTGCTTTCTGCGGACGGCATCCGCCAGATCTCGCTCGACCATTCGTTCGCGGCGGAGGCAGCGCGACGTGGGCAGCCGATCGCCGAAGAGGTGGCCCTTCGCTACAGGGACGCGCTTACGCGCTCGATCGGGACCGAGGAGCACGTCGAGGTCGACGTCTTCGGTCCGTTTCCGGTCGAGGACCACACGGCCTTTCTGATCTGTTCAGACGGGTTATACAAGGTGCTCGACGACGACGCGCTGTACCGGATCTATGTGCAGTCGAGTGGCCCGCGGGAAGCCGCTCAGGCGCTCGTCAATACCGCGTTCGGTGATGGCTCGGACGACAACATCTCGGTGGCCATCGTGGAATACGGTGAGCTACCTCGCGCGGCGCTCGAGGACACGATGCCCACGGGCTTCGTGGCGTCTGCCGCAGAGGACGACGCGTGGGTGGTGGCGACCTCAGCCTACGCAGGTGCAGTGACGACACCTCGGGAAGTCAGGATTGGGCCTGTGATCGTAGTACTGGTGATGGTCGGAGTCCTTCTCGCGATCTTCGTCTTTTGAGGCGTCCCGACAGTCTCAGGACAATATCGTCCATGGAGGTGATCTCGAGTCCCGGCGACTCCATCGGGTCGGCCGCTGGCGGAGTGCGTCGTTGGCCGACCCGATGGAAGACGAAGGCTCTCGTTTCCCTTTTACGGATGAGGAATCGTATATCGAGGGTGCCCGAGGTGTAACAACCGTTTCGCCTCAGCTTCGAGCCGCGTGCAGTCCCTCCATCAGACGATCGATTTCCGTGCGCGTGTTGTACACGTGGGTCGAAACGCGAATCGCGTCATGCCCGTCCCGCTGGTGTTCGTCGATATGCGTCCGAGCGAGTTCTTCCAGGAGTGGCACCGACTCCAGTGCATTCAGCCCGTCGAGTTGGAAGATCGTGGACCCCGGGGCAGAGCGCTCCCGGGGACCACTCAGCAGTGTGCAGCCGTCCAGCCCGGACAGGCTCTCCTTCAAGTAGTCTGACAGATAGCGGCAGCGAGCCTCGACGTTCTCCAGGCCGATACGCTCCACGAAGGCGAGTGAGGTAGCCAACGCTGCCCGGACGGGGAAGTCCGCGGTGCCGGGTGGAGCATATTCCGCCCCTGTGGTCGCTGGACCCGGCACGAATTCGGGGATGAACCGATCGCGCGCTCCGGCTCGGATGTAGAGAAAGCCGGTGCCGACCGGCCCGAACATCCACTTGTGCATACTCGCCGAGTATGCGTCACATCCAAGATCGTGGAGGTCGATCGGGAACTGCCCGACTGCCTGAGCTCCATCGACTAGACTGACCAGCTCGCGGGTCCGCGCGAAGGCGCAGAGCTCTCGCACGGGATACCGGTGCCCGCCGCGTGTGACGTGGCAGAAGGCGACCGCGCGGGTGCGCTCTGTGATTTCGGCCGCGAATCGGGTGATCACGTCCTCGGTCGACACCAGCGGACTGGGGATGAAGACCTCACGGACTGTGATGCCTTGCCGTGTGGCGCGGACCATCCAAGGCTTGTGTCCGGCGGGGTGTTCCTGGGTGGTGATAAGGACTTCGTCACCGGGGCTGAGCGCCAAGCTGAGCGACTGGAGGTGAAGCGCCTCCGTGGCATTTCGAGTGAGAGACATCTCCGTGACGTCCGCACCAAACGTCCGGGCCAGAGTCGGTAGAACGACCTGAGCGATCTGGTCCTGCAGGTCGTGTTTCCCATGCAGAGGCTCGGTGGAGATGGCTCTGTACCCGTCGGCGACCGCCTCGGCCACGATACCCGGCGGCATACCGAGGCTTGCGTTATTCATGTACGCCGTGCCGCGCTCGAGAATGAAGTGGGCACGGACGGGGGCCCAGGCTTCGTCGGTAGGGGAGGCGGGCGTGTCGGGAAGGATGGCTGAGCGGTCAGGGGCGGGGCCGTCTGTTTCTTCGGAGCAGGCGGTCATTCCCATGAGGGACGCGCCTGCGATGCCCGCCGCAGAAGTGCGGAAGAACGCTCGTCGGTCGAACGAGTCGCACCTCGGCGAGTTTGCCATACGAATCTCCGGCTGAAGGTCGGCATTGGGTCGACTGTGTTGACCCGGCTCCGAGTCGATCATACGACAATCAGGGCGTGCTGGCTCGTGTGCGCACCCTATGATTCAGGACCTTTGGGGCCTTCGGTTGTGTCGTCGATGTCGATTCGCAGCCCGTTCCTTCTCGAGGGCGCACGCTGCGAGGTCAGAACCACGAGGCAGATGGAGTTCTCCCGAACTGCCGTCACTCAAGGGTCTGCGGACATGGTTCGTTTCTGGGTGGTGCGATGCTCAACAGACGATGGCTCATGGATGAGGGCACGCCATACGGGTGCCGAATCAGGCAATCCATTGCCTGAGCTGGTTTCGTTACGTACAAGTCTTCTTGGTCCGATATGGTAGTCCCCTCGATAGGGAAGCACAGGAGGAAGTATGAGTTCGATGAAGGAAACCGCCGCACAATTCCTAGAAGCGTGTGAGTCCGGCAAAGGGTGGGAGGTCTGCCACAAGTACTGTCACCCGGACGCGACGTTCACGGCGCAGGCCGACACCTTCGCCGAAATTGACCGACTCGAAGTGTATACCGAGGCGATGAAGGGAATGATTGCCGGCCCGTTACCCGACGCAACGTACGACCTGAAGTCGCTCGCGGTCGATGAGGAGCGCGGGAACGTGAGCGCGTATGCCGTCTTCAAGGCTACGCACACTGGGGAGGGCGGCCCGGTTCCGGCTACGGGGAAGACAGTAGACAGCGATTACGTCTACGTGATGGAGTTCGACGGCGATGGGATCCGCCACATGACAAAGATCTGGAACGACGTCTGGGCGATGCGGCAGATCGGTTGGGGATAACAGCCACCTGGAGATGATGGAGCGAACGGATCGCGCTCCGCGGCGGTCACCCGTGGGGACATGAATACAAAGCGGCCCCGCCCATACCGGGCGGGGCCGCTCTTCTGTTGACGCCGGTCGGAGTAGCGCGATCAGCTTCCGATACGACGCCGGTCTGAGGGCCATGCCGGTCCGGTGTCACCGCTCGGTGCTGGACCCATCCCCATGAATTTGAACTTCTGGATACGCGTCCCCTCGTAGGTCTCTGTCGTGTAGATGTTGCCCTCGGAGTCCACCGCAATCGAGTGGACCGCAAAGAAGAGACCTGGCTGGCGTCCCCCGTCGCCGAAGGTGTAGACGACCTCCATCGTCTCACGACGGATGACGTAGACCTTCATGTTCTGACCATCGGCCACGTACATCCACGTCTGCGCCTCGTCGGGTGAGAAGTCGAGGTCCCACGTGGAGCCCTGCGAGAGGGTCGCCGGCGCGATGATGTGCTCGCTGACGAACGTCCCGTCCTTCTGGAAGATCGAGATACGATTCGAGGGACGATCGCATACGTAGACCAGCCCGTCGTTCGCCATCTCGGCGCAGTGCACCGGAGTACGGAACTGCTGCGGGGGCGTCTCACCGGGCTCGTAGCGCGTCGGGCGATCGTTGGTTGGCTCGTTGCCATACGCCGACCACATGCGCTTGAACTCACCCGTCGACTGATCGATCACGACCACGCGTTGGTGCGCGTACCCGTCGGCCACGTAGACCTCGTTGTCTTCATCGGAGACGAAGACCTTCGCCACCATCCCGAAGTGATCCATGCTCGTGTTGTCTAGCTCCTGCCCCGGTGAACCGTACTGCGCGAGGAACTGACCATCGGCGGTAAACTTCAGGATGTGACGGTCGGTGCCTGCTTCGGTCCGGCCGTTTCCACAGATCCAGACGTTGTCCATGGCGTCGACGGTCAGGCCGTGGTTCGATCCAGGCCAAACGTAGTCACCCGTTTCCGTCCCGGGGCCACCCCATGACTGGATCAGGTTTCCGTCCTGGTCGAAGGCGAGGACAGGAGGCCCCGGCTGGCAGCACTCGCTCAGCGGTGGGTCCTGCGCGAGCCCGATTTCGGTTCTGGCCGCGAACTGGTCCGGTGTGTTTCGGTGCACGAGCCAGATATTGTCGTGCGAGTCCACATCGACACCGATCGTGGCACCCATGAGCCAGTGATCCGGCAACGGCTTGGGCCAGAACGGATCGACCTCGAACATTGGAGCCATGCCCTCGGCCGCGTAATCCGTGTTCATGGCCTGGTCGCCCATGCCCTCGGACGAGCACGCAGCTGCAACGATGAGGGTGACGACGGCCGCACCGCCCAGGAGAACGCGCTTCTGCATCTTTCCTTACCTCGTGGAGGGAAGCGAGCCACGTCCATTGGGCCCGCCCAGTGGCCGAATCAACGTTTCGGCCCCTCATCACGCTACTTGCCACAGGGAATTGTTGCAATCCGTACCGTGCGGTGTGTTTCGGGACGTCGAATACGGTTCTCATGTGTGGGTTTGTCCAATGCCGGCTCGACTTGTCGGAGCGGAGGCTCGCGATAGCTTCGCGCGATGATTGATCAACAGCCCACACGCCGCATCGCGCCCATCGCAGTCGCCCTCGTTCTTCTCATGCCCACCTGGTCGGGAGAAGCTCACGAGATCCCGTCCGACGTCACCGTACAGGCCTTTGTGAAGCCGGAAGGAGGAACGCTGCGGATGCTTGTGCGTGTTCCCCTTGCTTCATTGCGCGACTACAACTTCGCGACCCGCGAGCCCGGGTACCTGGAGATCTCCGAATCGGAGAACATGGTGCTCGAGGCGGCCGATGTCTGGGTCAGAGATTATGTGTCGATGCTCGAGAGCGGGGAGCCCCTGGGGCGGGAGGCCCTGGCGGCGGTTCGGGTGGCGATCCCCGGCGATCGAGCGTTCCGGAGTTGGGAGCGGGCGTACGAAAACGTCCTCTCTGATCCGCTTCCGGACGGCATCGAACTCCCGCCGGGGCAGGCGATGGTGGATGTATTGCTGGAGTGGCCGATCACCTCGGATTCCTCCGACTTCTCGATCGCATCTGGGCTGAACCACCTCGGGCTACGCACCATCACGGTTCTCCGCTTCCTTCCAGCGGGAGGTGCCGAGCGGGCGTTCCAGTACTCGGGGGATCCCGGCGTGGTGCGTCTCGATCCTCGATGGCACCAGGCAGCGTGGCGCTTCGTGGTGTTCGGCTTCGATCACATTCTCGACGGGATCGACCATATCCTCTTCCTGCTCTGTCTGGTGATCCCTGTTCGCAGTCTTTGGGCTCTGATCCCAATCGTGACCTCGTTTACGATTGCCCACTCGATCACGCTCATTGCTGCAGCGATGGGTCTGGCGCCACAGGCGCTCTGGTTTCCACCGTTGATCGAGACGCTCATCGCGCTATCGATCGTGTTCATGGCGTTCGAGAACATCATGGGCTCCGAGGTCGCCGAACGGTGGGTCGTCGCCTTCGGCTTCGGGCTCGTCCACGGCTTTGGCTTTTCGTTCGCCCTGTCCGAATCACTTCAGTTTGCAGGCGCCCATCTGCTGACCTCGCTCTTGTCGTTCAACATCGGAGTGGAGTTTGGCCAGCTCTTCGTGCTCGCTCTGGTCGTCCCGATTCTGAGGCTCGCATTCGGCCGATGGCTGCCTGAGGTCGCCGGAGTGATCGTGCTGTCCGCAGTTCTTGCACACACCGGCTGGCACTGGATGCTCGATCGAGGTGGGGCACTGCTCCAATACAATCTTGCAATGCCTCCGGTCACGAGTGGACTGGGGGCGACAGCTCTGCGCTGGGTCGTGCTGTTCTTGATCGTAGCTGGAACGCTGTGGGGCCTGCGTGCTGCGTTCGGCTGGTTGGGTGTGCCGACATCTGAAGCGTCGAGGCGAGCGCATGCGTCATCACCCGCACCAATACCAATACCCCGGGTATCGCCTAGTTCACGTACCCCGTCACCGAATAACAAAGATCGATCATGGCCGTGACCGAGAAGGACATCCGCACCGCGCTCAAAGGAGTGAAAGACCCCGAGCTGGGGCTTGATCTCGTTGTACTCGGGCTCATTTACGATATCGAGGTCGACGGTGATCACGTCGATGCTGTCATGTCGCTCACGTCACCGATGTGTCCGGTCGCCGGGCAGATCGTCGAAGACGTGAAGACGGCGATCGAAGCCGTAGACGGGGTCGAGTCTGCGGAGGTCGAGCTGACGTTCGATCCGCCGTGGACGCCTGAGAGAATCAGTCCGCTGATTCGTGCCTCGCTGGGACTCTGAGCGTCGATGCAGGAGACCGAAGTCGCCCCGGGGCACCTTGAAGGCCCAGAGGGGTGTCATAGATTTCTTACACTCTGTCGTCGACCGTGACGAAAGTGTCATAAACAAGAGAGAACGATGAGCGGGCTCACTGACGAAGAACTGATGCAGAAGGTCCAGGCGGGCTATATGGTGGAAGGCCCCGAGGACATGACCGAAGGGTACCGAAAGGCTCTTCGGGTTCAGCTTACCGTCCAGGCCGACACGGAACTCATGAGTGCGCCGTCGTACTGGATGGCAGCTCGGTACGCGCCGTCGACAAACACCCAGGTGAGCGCGCATGCGATCATTCAGGATGAGCTCGCGCACGCGAACATCGCGTACCGCCTGCTCGAGGATATCGGCGAATCAAAGGAGCACCTCGTGTACGGGCGTCAGCCTCACGAGTTCAAGCATCCGTACGGCTTCGATCAGCCGCTCGACAACTGGGCTGAGCTCGTGGTTGCGACGGGGTTCTTTGACCGTGCCGGCATCACGCTGCTCACCGACGTGCACGAGAACACATCGTATGCGCCACTGAAGCGGGCCCTCGTAAAGATCGGGATGGAGGAGACCTTCCATCTTCGGCACGGCGAGGTCTGGATGCGCCGCCTGGCGAAGGCGGGCGGTGAAGCCCGTGAGCTCGTGCAGCGCGCCGTCGACTGGATGTTCCCGATGACGATCGAATGGTTCGGTCTTCCGGACGACATGAAGCGGCACTCGGGTCAGCTCGACTTCAAGCTGAAGGGACTTACGAATGACCAGCTGCGTCAGGTCTGGATGGCTTCGACCGTACCGCTCTGCGAAGAGCTCGGTCTGGATGCGCCGGCTCATTGGGACGAGGCGAAGGGCGAGTACGTCCTCGACTATCCGTTCCCGTGTCAGTACGACGCTGTCGACAAACACTGGGCGTTCGATGAGGGCGAGATCTCGTGGGATGCCGTGTTCGAGCGTTGGAAGGGGCGTGGCCCCATGAATGAGATCTACGTGGAGTCCGTACAGCGCTCGCGCATGGATGTCGAGCTCTGGCTGGCTGCCTGAGGTGGCGACGCTCCCCGCAGTCGGGCCTCGGCGTCATGCCGGTCTTCCCAAGTCGGTCACCTCGCACATGAGCGGCGGTCGCGATCTCTGGTCCGCACCGCTCGATGAGCCTCCGGAAGATCGAGTTCAGGGGACGTGGAACCTGCTGCAGGAAGTGCTGGATCCGGAGATTCCGATTAGCCTGCCCGAGTTGGGGCTGATCTATGGCGTCGCTTATGAAAACGGCGTCGCGCGGATCGATCTCACCTTCACGGCGACTGCCTGTCCGTGCATGGAGTTCATTCGGGAGGACATCACCGACCGACTCGAATTGGAACACTGGATCGATTCCGTCGAGCTCGTCGAGGTGTGGGATCCCCCGTGGACGAGTGAGCGGATTACGCCCGAAGGGCGAGACAAGCTGAAGAAACTCGGCGTGAGTGCCTAATCAAGAGAACAATGAAAGAGTTCGTCTACGACGTCTTCACGCGCAAAGAACGCGGCGACCGTCTCCAACATGTCGGCTACGTCGATGCCTTCGACGATGAGACCGCCAAGATTTATGCGTGGACGACATACAGCGAAGAGAAGTGGTTCGAGATGTGCGTAGTGAAGCGCACGAACGTCCTTCCCGTGAACCGGACGGACGGGTTGTTCGTCGAAGCCCAGCGGACCGCCGATGTCTGAACCACTCGACCTTTCGACGCTTGACAGTGCCCAGCGGAACGCGCTGTCGCGGCTGATCATCACGCTCGCGGATTCGAAGCGACTGATGGGGATCCGCTATTCGGACTGGACTCTCGGGGCTCCGTCGATCGAGACCGGGGTTTCCACGTCGTCGATGGCGCAAGACGAATGGGGCCACGCCCGACTACTGTACGCGATGCTCAAGGGCCTCGACATCGATCCGGGCCCAATCGAGTACGATCGGTCCGGGGCAGAGTTCGCGTCGATCGCGCCGCTCGATCACGAGCGGGGCGATTGGGCCGGCCTCGTGGCGCTGATGGCGCTCGCTGATGGCGCGTTGTCCACAATGCTTCGGTCCTTTGCCGAAGGAGGCGTCGAGCTGGCGCGGAATCGTGTGCCGAAGATGCTCGCGGAAGAGGAATATCATGCGAGCCTCGGTTCGGCCTGGTACCGTCGACTCGCCGAGACAGAAGGTGAGGCGAGAGCTCTGTTGACGTCCGCGAGTGAAGAGATGCTTCCAGCTCTCCTGGCGTGGGTTGGCGCAGATGACGCGTCCGCTCGAGCGATGGTTGATGTCGGCGTCATCGATCCCGCCGAGGACCGGCTCGCGGCGTTTCGCGATGCTGTACGAGACCTCGTATCACTTGTCGGTATCAATGTTGACGCGGTTCACGCGG
>PBPM01000052.1 GCA_002724635.1 Rhodospirillaceae bacterium | reverse complement strand
CGTGGCGTGTGGGCCCATAGCTCAGCTGGTAGAGCAACTGACTTTTAATCAGTAGGTCCCAGGTTCGAACCCTGGTGGGCTCACCATTTTTTTGCGCAGACCGCACTACGCATATGCCGGCCGCAGGCGCCCAGTCCGCAGCGATAGGCCGCCGAGTATGGCGAGATTGGCGATGTTGAACCCTACGCCGATAAGGAACGCGATCCGGTAACCGCCGGTAAGGTCGAAGACATACCCGCCAAGCCAGGAGCCGAGCGCCATGCCACCACCGGCGCAGAGCAGGATGAGCCCGGTCCTCCGACCGGCTTCGTATTCCGGCAGGAGCTCGCGCACGATCACTGGATAGCAGGGTAGGATCCCGCCATAGCCGAGCCCGAACAGCGCCGCCGCAAGATAGACAGTCGGCAGGCTATTGACGAAGGCGAGGGCCAACAGTAAAGCCGCTTGGGTCGACGAGAAGACGAGGATCGCGCGCAATCCGCCGTAACGCCCACCGAGAAAGCCGACCCCGAAGAAACTTGCCAGGGCGGAGCAGCCGAGCATCACCGACAGCACCTCCGCGCCGCGCGCGGGGTTATATCCCAGATCACCCACATGGCTGACGATGTGGGCGAGAGGTAGGGACATGGCCACGCAGCAGCCGATCGACGCGGCCGATAGCAGTATTTGGACACTGCGTGGAGACAACGGCGCGCGCACCGGCAGATCATCTTGGGTCTCGGCGGTGCGTCGTGCACCCGCTGTTCCCGACGCGGGTGGGCGCTGACGCAGGATCATCGCCAGCGGCAGCATCGTGCCGAGCGCGAACAAGCCGTAGATCAGCGCGGTCTGGCGCCAGCCGACGGCCGCGATCAGATAGTGGAACACCTGCGGCCACATCAGGCCGGCGAGCCCCTGGCCCGACCCGACGACTCCAACGGCGAGGCTACGGTTGTACTCGAACCAGCGGGTGATGTTGGCCATCAGCGGCGTGAATAGGCTGGAACGCCCGAAGAAGCCGAGCATCACCCCGTAGATGAAGAACAGCTCCCACTGGGACTGGACGAAGCTGGTCGCGATCGCGCCGAGCCCGATCATGCTCGCGCCAACGAAAGCCGGAATCGACATGCCGCGTCGGTCCAGCAGCCAGCCCATGAAGATGCCGCCGATCCCCGCGCCACCATACTGAAGTGCGTAGGCGATCGACGGGACCGCGCGCGGCCAGGCAAACTCGGCGCTGATCTGCTTCAGGGCGACGACGATGAAGTAGATGCTGCCGGTACCGACCAGCATGAACAAGAGCGACGCAACCAGAACGATACTCCTCCGCCGAACATCCGGCTGCCGCAGTGTCGTGAAAATATCCGTCACAGCGGCCCCCGCGCCGCTACCAGCCGGCCCGCTCGAGATTCTCCGGGCTAGGCTCAAGTTCGCCCGCGTGGATCTGACGAGCCATCTCGGTGATACCCGCGCAGACCGGTGCCGGGCGACCCGACCTCTCGCATTCCCGCGCTACCAAACCCTGAATCATGTCGGTCTCGCACAGCCGGCCTTTCATCAGGTCCTGCAGGGAAGTGTTCACCGGCCCAGGCCCGATGTCAGCGAGAATCTTGTCGAGGAGTGTCTCGAGCAGGTTGTTGGTGTTGGTCACGTCCTCGGGCTTGAGGCCGAAGACCGGCACGACCTTGTAGTCTAGGGCCTGCCCCGCCGCGAGGGCCTCTTCGCCAGCCTGCAGGAACCATTTACGCGCCCGGGCCGCGAATTCCGGCCCATTCTGCTGCAAAACCTGCTCGGGCGTGCCGCCCAGTACGGCCATCGAGCCCATGACCATGGCGTTGACGATCAGCTTCACCCATTTCGCGGAAAGGATTTCGTCAACCACCTCGACCGAACCCGTGTGCGCGCAGAGCTCCGCGACCGTTTCGATGTGACGTTCTTGAGACGGATCGAACGCGCCGACCCCGAACCAAGTGTGGTCCTTGCCCGTGCTGCGCCGGACGTCACCCGGGTCGAAAAGTTGCGAGGCAAGCTCGATGACGCAGCCCAGCGTCCGCTCGACGCCGACGATCTCGGCAACGGCCTCCGCCGTCATCGCATTCTGGACCGCGACCAACACCCCATCGTCGGTGAGATGAGGCTCTATGAACTTGGCCAGCCATTCGGCGTCATAGGCCTTGGAGACCAACAGCACGACGTCGAATTTCTCGGAGAAGGTGCAAACGTCGCTCAGGTGGTAGGCATTAACCGGTACGTTGAGCACGTTGTCCCTGTGACGCACCGTCAATCCGTCGGCCCTCATGGCCTCCACATGAGCGGCCCACATGTCGATCATAGTAATCTCAAGGCCAGCGCTGATCAGGTCCGACGAGATGACGCTGCCGTTCGCGCCAGTGCCAAGCACGGCGATCTTCTTATCCATGGTTCCCCTCTCGACTATGTCTCGCGTCTTTTTTCATTGCTCTCGCGAAAGCATAGCGGCGCGTAGTAGGTGCGCCTAGCGGTTAGGCCTTGCCCTCATAAACCTCAATCACCCGGGTGGCATCGTCCTTGGCCCAGCCGGCCGCGGCCGCGCGCTCAAACATGGCCCGGGCCGCCGGCACGACCATCAGGTCCACACCGTTCTCCTTTGCCAGCTCGATGGCGATGCCCATGTCCTTCACGAAGATCTCGACCGCCCCCCGAGGTGAGAAGTCACGTTGGATGAGGGGCCCAATCGACATGTCCAGCATCTTACCTTTCACCGATCCCTTGGGCAGGCATTGAGCCATCACCTCGTGGGAAAGGCCTGCTCGCTCGCCGGTGATGATGACCTCGGCCAGGAGTGCGGTGCTTGCGTTGACGAATAGGTTGGTGACAACCTTCATCACCGCACCCGTACCCGACGGGCCGGTGTGGGTGGCATCCGCCGAGATCTTCGTGAGGATGGGACCAACCCGTGCAAAAGCAGCGTCGCTGCCGCCGACCATGAAAGTAATACTGCGATCCTCCACCTGGGGCGTCGAACCCGAGATCGGCGCGTCCAGCATATCGATACCCTGATGAGCAATTTGATCGCACAATTTCTGGCTAAAGGCCGGCGGCATGGTGCTCATCTCCACATGGATCAGCCCGTCCTTGCCCGCCTTGTCGATGCCGTCGGGGCCGAACAGGTTCTCCTCGATATGCTCGGGCTTGAGCAGGATGGAGAAGGTGATGTCGCTCGCCTCGGCGACAGCGCGGGCGTTGGGGCGAGGCGTGCCACCGGCCGCAGCCAGCATGTCCATCCGCGTAGGATCGATGTCGTAGCCTGAGACCGCATGCCCGTCGGTGATGAGTTCTTTCGACAGGGCTAGGCCCATCTTGCCCAGGCCGATCATTCCAAGTTTCTCGCCCATTTTTCCGTTCCCCCGACTCATCTCTTTTAGTTCGTATGGACCGGAATATACCCAAGTTGCGTTACAAATTAAGTGATCAAATGTCTGCAAATTTCTGATTTCCTTGACAAATCGCGGGCAGCGAGCCAAGAAGCTCAAATTGTTATCTCGCGATTGCGCGAAGCGCCGGACCAAATCGGCGCATATCTTGAGAATAACTTCTAAAAAATAGTGTCGACCCGGCCGCGCCCGGAGACGGCAGAGCGCCCGGGCGGAACCGCGTCGACCGATCGACCGGGCCCTAGGCGTTTAAGGACCTTTACGTGACTGATATAAAATTCTCGGATCTTGGCCTCGCCGATCCGATCCTGCGGGCATTGCATGACCGCAACCATGAGACACCCACCCCCATCCAGGCCCGAGCGATCCCCCGCCTGCTCGAAGATATCGACCTGCTGGGCGTCGCCCAAACCGGCACCGGAAAAACCGGCGCGTTCGCGCTGCCGATCCTGCACGTGCTGTCGCGCGGACATGGCGACGGCAAGCGCAAACATGCGCGTGCGCTGATCCTGGCTCCGACCCGCGAACTCGCCATACAGATCGGCGACGAAATCCACGCCTATGGCAAGTATCTGCATCTGCGCCACGCCGTGATCTTCGGCGGTGTCTCCCAGCACGCGCAGGTCACAAAGGTTCGTCGCGGTGTCGACATCATCATCGCCACGCCGGGCCGGCTGCTAGACCTGAAGAAACAGGGCCATGTTACCCTCAAGCAGGTAGAGCATCTCGTCCTCGACGAGGCCGACCGGATGCTCGACATGGGATTCATCCACGATGTACGCAAAATTCTGGCTGCGCTGCCGAAGGACCGCCAGTCGCTGCTCTTCTCGGCGACGATGCCGGCGGAGATCGTCAAACTGTCGCACGACATGCTGTATGAGCCCGAGCGGATCGACACCGCGCCAAAGGCGGTTGCTGTCGGGACGATCCGCCAGAGCGTGCATTTTGTCGATACGAAGGAAAAGCAGCGGCTGCTGCGCAATCTCCTAGCCGACCGGGACATGAAGCGGGTGATCGTCTTCACCCGCACCAAGCACCGGGCGAACCGGGTGGCCGATAACCTGATCAAGGCCGGGGTCGGGGCCGCGGCCATTCACGGTAACAAGTCTCAGGCGGCCCGTCAGAAGGCGCTCGACGCCTTCCGTAAGGGCCGTGTCCGGGTGCTGGTCGCTACCGATATCGCCGCGCGCGGTATCGATGTGAAGAACATCACCCATGTCATCAACTTCGAGATGCCGGGGGATGCCGAGAGCTATGTCCATCGCATCGGCCGCACGGCGCGCGCGGGATCCAAGGGTATCGCGCTGTCGTTCTGTGACGATAGGGAGTACGGTAAACTCAAGGATATCGAAAAACTGATCGGACGGTCGGTCGAGACCGCGAGCGGCGAACGCCCCCAGCGCGCCACAGCGAATGCGCCACACGGCGGCCGTCAGGGCAAATGGGCCGGCAACAAGTCCGGCGGCGGCCAACACGGACGCAACCTCAAGCGGCGTTCAAGTCGCCGGCCGACCCGCCGCGTAGCATGACCCGAATCGGTTCCCAGTCGTTTTAATTCCTCTGAAGGAGAAGTCAGCATGGCACGCAAGACGAACTACAGCTTTGAGAAACGCCAACGCGAACTCCAGAAGAAGGAGAAGAAGGCCGCTAAGGCGGAGGCAAAGCGCCTGGCCCGACAGGGAGGTAGGGACCCTAACCCAGACGCAGACGCCTCCGAGACGGATCAGCCTGAGCCAGGCCGCGAATAAACGACTGCTGACGCAAACCGGCCCTGCATGACATTTAGAGGGCGCCCCGAAAACGCGGGTGCCCTTTTCTGTGCCCGGCGATTTTGCCGAAACCGCCTTTTCCTGTAACCAGAAATTTATGTCTTATACCCGCTACATCCTCGCCATGGTGCCGGGGCTGGGTCTGGCCTTTATTATGAGCCAGTTCCTACGCTCGATCCCCGCGGTCATCGCGCCAGATTTACGTGCCGAACTCGACCTCACGGCGGGCCAGCTAAGCAATCTGCCCGCGGCGCTGTTCCTAGGATCGGCTCTGATGCAGCTGCCGGCGGGCGTACTGCTCGACCACTTCGGCCCCCGTAAGACGGTCGCCGCATTCTTGCTTCTTACAGCTTTGGGGATATTTGGGTTTTCGCTCGCGACGACGACAAAGGGCCTGACTTTCTGGCTGCTCGTCACAGGGTGGGGTATTGCCCCGGTCTTCATGGGCACCATCGTCATCCTGTCGCGCTGGGTACGCCGCGACCGCCTAGCGACGATGACGGCACTGACAGTCGGAGTCGGAGGCACCGGCATGCTACTGTCCGCTGCGCCCTTCGCGGCCGCAACCGAGGCTATCGGCTGGCGTAACACGTTGAGCGGCGTCGCCGGGTTCGCGCTTCTGCTCGTGGTCGTGATCCTCCTAACCGTGAGGGATCGCCCGCCGGAAAGCTCGTCACCGAAAGGGCCAGCTGAAAGCCTGGGACAGGTCGTACGCGGCCTCAGCGTGGTGTTCCGTGAGCCCCGGCTCTATGCCATTGGCTGCATGGGCGGGATGACCGTCGGCTCATTCCTTACCTTCCGCGCTCTTTGGGTCGGCCCATACCTAAACGATGTCTTCGGGTCCGATCTAATCGCCCGCGGCAACATCATCTTTATTATCTCGCTAGCGTGGTTGGTTAGTGCCGTGGCCATCGGCCCACTCGACCGGGTCTTCAACACGCGTCGGCTGTTGGTGGCGACCGGTGGCGTGCTGATGGCGCTATGGTTTGGGCTACTGGCAATGGCCGAAGGGGACTCGCTGCTATACGCATCAGCAATCATGGTGGCTCTAGGCCTCTGTTCGGGCCTATCGTCACCCATTTTCGCGCATGCGCGAGCATTGTTCCCCGACAGATATGTCGGCCGCCTAGTGACCGCCATCAACCTGTTCATCTGGAGTGGTGTGTTCCTAGTACAAGTCGCCACAGGCCTTTTCATCGACCTGTTTCCCGCCGACACGCTAGGGCGGACGCCCGTTGAGGCCTACCGGTGGAACTTCGCGATTCTAGCTGCGCTTCTGATCACTGCCGTGCTGTTCTATCTACGTGTCGAGGATGTCCCGCCGTCGCACGATTCCGAAGAGCCATAGGCCGCTCGACGTTCCACCCGCCCCATGACACGCTTGCGTCATGTTCTCCTGCGCAAGACAGACAGTGAACACCGGCATTACGGCAGGTTCGTTCTAGGTCAAGAAAGCAATGCGGGCGATGATCTGCACAGTTGACACGGGATCGGTCTCTGTCGGACACCCTGACTTCAAACAACTCGATCCCGCTTACCATGACACAGCAGCTTGCGATTACTTTGTTGCACGTCCACAAGGACGCGATGAACGCCGCCGTCACCGCGTTCGAACGTGGCTGGCCCGAAGCTAGGATCAGCAATATCCTCGAGGACGGGTTGTTCGAATGGATCCGCGAAACCGGCGGGATAGTACCAGAAATGTATGCCGCCTTCGAACGTCTCACGGATTATGCAGTAGACCGTGGTGCGGACGGCATTCTTTATTCCTGTTCGGCGTTTCGCGAGTGCATAGATGCCTGTATCGAGAAACACGATCTGCCGATGCTCAAACCCAACGATGCTATGATCGAGGCAGCACTCGACGCCGGCGACCGGATTGCGGTGCTAGCCACCGTCGGGCCCACCATCTCCTCGGTTTCCGCCGAAATCGAGGAGATGGCAGGACGCCGCGGGCGCAACGTGACGCTGGTCCCCTACATGATTGACCATGCATTCGATGCGATGGCCGCGGGCGACGGGGAGACCCACGACCGTCTCGTCTCGGATGCCGCGGCAAAAGTCGAGGATGTCGATGTGATCGTTTTAGCCCAGTTCACATTGTCCCGGGCCGTGCCGGCGGTCTCACGGGCCACGGACATTCCAGTGCTGAATTCACCGGGCGCCGCCGTGGCCAAGATGCGGACATTGCTGGGCCGCTAGTCCCGCGCCTGATCGTCTTACAGGCTCAACTCAAAGCCCTTGTTCGGTCGGAACGCGGCTTCTGCCTAGCGGCTCGGCCGTCTCCGCCTGTACCGGCGGTGTACCTCCGAAGATCGAGTGCCGTTTTCGGTAGATCACGCTTACTAGCCTTAAAATATTTGGCAGCAGCCAGATCATCAGCATGATGAACAGGTCGACCAGTGACATCACGCACAGTCTACTTTCTGGCCGCGAGCCTACGGGTAGGACGAGTTCAAGTTGACGGAAGAGGGTTTCGACTTGTCTGTAACCCGGCATAATGAAGTCAATACGCTAATGATTGAGCAGCGTGCATCTGCGATGCCTCACCAGTTATTGCACGCGGAGAACCATGATTTGAACCGGGGGGCCTGTATGATCGAAATCGAGCGTGGAACGGTCAAAGCCAACGGGCTGACCCTGCATTACAGGGCCAGCGGGCAGGGGCCGCCGATGGTGTTGCTTCATGGCTGGCCCCAGACCTCTTATTCTTGGCGCAAGATGCTCCCTTTACTGGCGCCGCATTACCGCTGCATCGCCCCGGATCTTCGTGGGCTCGGGGATTCCGACAAACCCCTCGGCGGGTACGACATGCGCACTGTGGCAAACGACATCCACGCCATGTGCGACGCCATGGGGATCGAGAATGTTTACATGGTTGGCGCGGACTGGGGTGGGCTCGTCACCCGACGCTACGCGCTGGACCGGCCGGGTGTCCTCGACCGGCTGTGTATTGTCGACATCGTGCCACACGACCAAATTTTCGCGAATTTTACACCCGCCTATGCCCGCGCCGCCTGGCATTACTTCTTCAACGCTGTTCCCGACATGCCCGAGAAACTGGTTGCCCACGACATCAAGCTATTCCTGCAGGCCATGTTTCAGTCGAAATATTGCAATCCTGCCCACATGAACGAGGCGATCGATGAATATGCGCGCGCCTATTCCCAGCCGGGCGCCTTGCGCGGCGGCTTCGCCTACTACAAGGCCATGTTTGACGAGAATCCGGCCCTCGACGCCGAAAACCTCGATGCGCGTATCGCCGAACCGGTCCACTGCGTGTGGGGCAACAACGGCGGCATGGGCGGCTCATTCGATGTGCTGAAGATGTGGGAATCTGTCGCACCAAGGCTATCGGGTCGGGGACTCGACGCATGCGGGCATTATGTCCATGAGGAACAGCCCGACGCGCTGGCCGAGGAGATTATTGCCTTCGGAAAAGTGTGATCGGCGCAATCCAGATCTTGAGGAGCTCAGGCGGAGATGACCAATGCCATAATCGGTAACATGTCGCCTGACGAGCTCGTCATGGTGGTCGAGTTGCAGCGGGTCGAGCTCAACCGGCTGTTGGCGGAGCAGAAACGCCTGAACGAAAGAGTCGACAAACTTCTCGAGTTGCAGGAGCGTGAACAGGTCCTGCGCCAGCAGATGCAGACCTCCCTCGACCACCTCGTCCGCCAGTGCGACGGGATGGCGGCGCCAGAAGCCGAGCGGTTTCGTCAGGATGTGCCGTTGCTGACCGATCGCCTAAACCAAGCAGAGCGCAGGTTTCACGCACTGCGTGCAGCCTTGGGACAGCTGGTGATGGTCCTCGAACGTCACCTGACTGGGACTTCGACGGGCGCATCAAACCACGGGCCTAGTGGGCCATAAGCACCGGGATTTCAGCATGTGCGAGAATCTGGCTGGTGGCGCCACCGAAGATCATCTGCCGCAGCCGACTCTGGGTGTAGCCGCCCTTGATCAGGAGATCGCCGCCGACCTCCATGGTCTCGCTCAGGATTAGGTCGCCAGCTTCCGCCGCCGAACGCCGGCCCGGCACCTCGCGCACGTCGACGGCAACATCGTCACAGGCGAGGTTCGCCTTGACGTCCTCGGCGCTCGGCCCCGGCACCATCCCGCCTTCCACCGCGAGGACCGTGATCCGATCTGCCTCGCGGAGCAGCGGTTTAGCAAAGGCGATAGCCCGCGCGGTCTCGGTGCCACCGTTCCACGCGATGACAGTATGGCGGCCAATATCCATCGGCGTCTTAGGCGGCGCGATGAGGACTGGACGACCCGATTCGAACAGCACCGTTTCAAGCGTATTCATAGCCGGTGTCATGGCACCCGGCATGGGGCGGCCAACGACCGTCAGGTCGAATACGCGCGCACGCTGACCAAAGATGCCGATTCCCGAGGCTTCGTCCTCGACCCACCGCGCGCATAGCTCGCTGAAATCGTCCTCCGCCCGAGGAATGGAATTGCGAGAGATGAAGTCCTCGAACTTGGTCTGCAGGCGCTCGGCGCGCGAGCGCTGCTCCTGTTCGAACTGTTCTTCGGTCCCAGACAAAGCGGCTGCGCCTCCCTCGAACCCGACCGCGACCGCACCCGCGAGCGTAGGGCGGATGCACAAGCCCTCAATGTAGCTGCCATAGCGCTTGCCGAAGACCAATGCCGTGTCTAGCACAGACCCGAGGATCTCACTCTCTTCGAGCGGTACAAGAATGGATCTGAACGCCATAAGTGCCTCCCAACGCGTATGGCTGATTGCCCGATAATGCGCCCAGTGGACACATTCGAGCAACCCGTGAAGAAATCCGGGCACCGATGGTTGCTTCACCGATGGCGTTCGGGTAAGAACTCGCGCTTCCGATCGGAGCGGCAGTGGCGGAATTGGTAGACGCGCAACGTTGAGGGCGTTGTGGGCGCAAGCCCGTGGAGGTTCAAGTCCTCTCTGCCGCACCAACATCGGGATATTGATCGGGTCACGCGGCAGTGGCGGAATTGGTAGACGCGCTAGCTTCAGGTGCTAGTGGGGGTAACCCCGTGGAGGTTCAAGTCCTCTCTGCCGCACCACT
>PBPM01000051.1 GCA_002724635.1 Rhodospirillaceae bacterium | reverse complement strand
CTCCCGACCTTGGCCAACGCGTTCGTCACCATAGGAAAACCATGCGCCAGATTTGTCGACGACCCCCGCTTGCACACCCAGATCGAGCAATTCACCCATCTTCGAGACGCCCTCGCCATACATGATATCGAATTCGACCAGCTTAAACGGTGGCGCCAGCTTGTTCTTGACCACCTTCACGCGGGTCTGGTTGCCGACCACTTCGTCACGATCCTTGAGCGAGCCGATGCGTCGGATATCAAGACGGACTGACGCGTAGAATTTCAATGCATTGCCGCCCGTTGTAGTCTCAGGGCTACTGAACATTACGCCGATCTTGTGACGAATCTGGTTGATGAAGATGACCGTCGTGTCAGAACGCGCGATCGAGCCAGTAAGCTTACGCAGCGCCTGGCTCATCAGCCGAGCATGCAGGCCGGGCAAGGAATCACCCATGTCGCCCTCGAGCTCGGCGCGCGGCACCAGCGCCGCGACGCTGTCGACCACCAGCACATCGATGGCGCCAGAACGGACCAGCGTGTCGGCGATCTCGAGCGCCTGTTCGCCCGCGTCCGGCTGGGAGATCAGGAGGTCGTCGAGGTTGACCCCGAGCTTGCGCGCATAGGTCGGGTCGAGCGCATGCTCGGCGTCGACGAAGGCACAGGTACCCCCGGCCTTCTGGGCCTCCGCAATGACATGTAGGGCGAGCGTAGTCTTGCCCGAGCTCTCAGGACCATAAATTTCAACCACCCGGCCGCGCGGCAGGCCGCCGATGCCGAGCGCGATGTCGAGCCCTAGAGAGCCAGTCGAAATAGAGGCAATTTCAACGGCATTGTCGTCGCCGAGCCGCATAATTGAGCCCTTGCCATAGGCCTTCTCGATCTGGCTCAACGCGGCGTCCAGGGCCTTGTTGCGGTCTTCGGTGTTCATGCTGTCCTCGACAACGCGAAGCTGTGTGCTGCTCATTGATCGCTCCTTCTCTCTCTAGCCCCCGCGGCCGACTGAATGCCAAAGGGCGACGGTGGAGAGCATCAATGTACGCGCTTTGTTCTTTCTGTAAAGTTCTTTTTTTGTTCTTATCTCGAAAGTCCTGATTTCCGCCTTGTCGGTGAGAATTTTCGAACCCAGCGAACATGGCGACGGATTATAGCGCGGACCGCTGATTCGGCCGGTCTATCAGGCGTAGGCCCGCTCCATCAACTCTTTACACATTGCCCGCGAGCTGGATCAGCGGAAATAGCTTGGCTCGGACGTAGGTGTCCTTATCCTCAACGAGGCGGTATCGGCAGATCTCCACCGCTTAGCCCGAGATGCATATTACTGGCATCTCCGGCTTCTAGTCGCGGACATTCTTGATCAGGGTCGATAGTCCCGAAGACTCAAAAGAATTAATTTTTCCCATAACTTTATCTATTCCGTCCATTATCACAGGGCACTGTTAACAAACGGTAAAGCGGTATAAGCTTTATCAAATCGCAGGGAGGTGCGGCGAACCCGCGTCGACAATAAAGTACTAGGCGCAAAGGGCCGTCGATGGGGCCATGCTTTATCTGACGCGTAAAATCGGTGACTCGATCATCATCAACGACAACATCGAGGTGACCGTCGTCGACGTACGCGGCAAATCGATAAAACTCGGCCTGACCTTCCCAGAGAACGTCTCCGTCTACCGACACGAGGTTTATGAGCGGATCCAGGCGGAAAAGGCCGGCGAGGTGATCGACGACGTCCCGGGCATAACCGCAGGCGAAAAGTAAGATCCGCGCGCCGAATGAGCCGCCAGAATTTTGAGCCTTAAATTTCCGTAGCAGCCTCTTTAGAATAATCCGCGACCTTCCTTGCGGACTGCAGAATGCCGTCTCAATATGTAACTAAGGGCCCGCACATTTGTTATATTTTCCCCCATTCGGGCCAAAAGCCTAGAGACTTTGTCGCTGTCGACCATCCAGCCGGCGCCCGCATTTTAGTGCGCTTGCGCCCGCCGAAATGACCGAAATTCGTAGACCTTTTCTTGTTCTAGGCGGCATCCTTAGTAACGGAAAACTGGCTAGGTATACCGCTCCGAGACAGGCACCCAGGAGACGCAAGCGAAAGGGTCGGTTCCGGGCAGGAGCGGGCCCCTTCTTCTTGCCGGCGAGGCAAACGACTTAGCAGCCGCAGTGACCTTCCGGTATCCTTTGCAGATGAATACGACAAAAGAGTTTCTCGACAAGCTACGCGACGTAGCCCGCGTGCACCTCACACCGTGCGGCGAAGGCGAGATGATATGGCGGGCCTGGGGGAATCCCGATGCATCCGCCATAGTCCTGTTGCATGGGGGCTTCGGTGCGTGGAACCACTGGGTGCGAAACATCAACGCCCTAGCGGCGGACCACCATGTCTTCGCCCCAGACCTGCCGGGCTGTGGCGATTCCGATGACCCGCCGGGCACCCCAGATGCCGAGTGCCTAGCAAAAATCCTATCGGACGGTCTAGATCGGATCATCCCCGATGACGCCCCCTTCGACCTGGTGGGATTTTCGTTCGGCGGGTTGCTGGCTGGGCCCATCGCCCGCGCGCAGATGCTCCGCGCGCGCAGCGTGACCATTGTCGGCACGCCGATCCTAGGCTTGACCACCACCGGCCCGGCGAACGCCCTGCAGCCCGTGCCGGCGGGCTTTGCACCCGAAGATGCCGCGCCGATCTATCGCCGAAACCTTGAGAAGTTGATGGTGCACGACCCCGGTGCGGTCGACGAACTCGCCATGACCCTGCATATGGCGAACATGGCGAAGAATCGCCTGCGTTCGCGCGGCATCGCACGCCGTACAATCGCGGCCGACAGCATGCGCGGGCTTACCTGTCCCCTCGGATTCGTCTACGGCGACGGCGACGTGACGCTCGACCCCGATCTGGACGCGGTGCGCGCCGCGGCCTCGGAAATCCAGCCTGACGCACCGTTCCGCGTTTTCGCGGATACGGGCCACTGGGTCCAATATGAGGCCGCCGACGCATTCAATGCCCTGCTACCGACCTTGCTGTCGGCACGTGCCTAAGCGGGTCTATGCGTCTTCGCGCAGGTTCCCCTCGTCGTCGACCGAGAGGCCGGTCGCGCGCGCGGCCTCAAGGACCGAGGGGTGCCAGGTCGGCTTGCCGGGATCGGGGCCGCCGACCACCGCGAACAACAACGCGTCGGGATCGTCGCATGCGCAGCGAAAACCCCGGTAGATGCCAATTGGAACATTGACGACATCGCCGACATCGAGGGTCACCGCCTCTTCCTCTTCCCCAGCCAACCAGTAAATCTCCCACTTTCCGCGGATCGGAACAAAGACCTCCTCCGTCTCGTGGGCGTGAAGCGCGGCGCCGCGGCCATCCTTGGCACGGATATAGCCGATGCTGAAGCCGTGGGCCGGCGCCTTGATAATCGGAGCGAGCGCCGGATCAGCTAGATTCTCGGTTACGTTCAGCCCGATAATGTTGATGTTCTCACGCTCATGAGCCGGCATGCGCATGTCGAGGAACGCCAGAGAGGACCCCCTCATCTCGGATGCCCGCGACACATTCTCCGCCAGCATCCGCTCGCGGGTTACGACCGGTACGTCCATTTCCGTTCTTCTCTGTTTCATTCGCGCCCTACCGCTAACGGCCCTTCGCAGCAAGCTCCACGCGCCGGCTGTAACGGGGATCGCCTCGCTTGATCTCGCCGAGCAGGTTTGACGCCTTGAGTAGGAGCACGTCGTTGGTGCCATCGGAATGCACGAAGCTCAAGCCGTCACGCAACAATTTCTCGATCGGGTTCTTCTTCATGTAGCCCGTGGCGGCCCACAATTCGAAGGCCTCCATCAGGACCTTCAACGAGTTTTCCGAGGCGTTGACCTTGCAAAGCGAGGCTGCGACCGCGTCTGGGTTGCCCTCACCCGCGGTCCAGCCCGAGTACCAGAGATAGAAGCGCGCAGATTCGATCAGCATTCGCATGCGCGCTAGGCGTTGGGCCTGAATTTGGTGCTCGATAATAGGCTTGCCCCCCTGCACGCGCTGGCGGGCATACTGGAGGGTGACGTCAAAGGCGCGCTGTGCGACGCCAAGCACCGTGGCCCCCGCCTGAATATTGGACCCGAAACGCGTCAGCAAAGCACCCAACTCCCCGAGCGCCCCGTTGGGGGTGCCTAGGACATCAGCCTGCGGAATCTCGACATCGTCGAAGATCATCGTGCCGTTGGCGACATTGCGCTGGCCGAGCTTGTCCCAGATCTCGGTGACCGAGTATCCTGGCGTGTCCGATGTCAGCAGGAAGCCAGTCATGCTCTTGAGCGGCGGCTTGCGCATGTCAGTGCGCGCCATCACGTAGATCACGTCCGCAAGCCCGCCGTTCGAGATGTATCGCTTCTCGCCATTGAGTATCCACTTGTCGCCGCGCTTCTTGGCGATCATGCGCGCGCCGCCGTCGGGCTTGTTGTAGGGCAGGATCGAATCGCTACCCGACAGGGGTTCCGTCGCGGCCGCCGCGAGCAGGCAGGTCGGATCATCCATGACCCGCGGCAACCACTTCTTGCGCTGCCGCGCTGTCGTCAAGTGGCTGATCATGGTCATGATCTTCCAAGTCTGATCGAACGCCACCGCAATGCCGAGATCACCATAGGCCAAATTCTCGCCGATCATAGACAGCGTCATCACATCGGCACCGCCGCCACCAAACTCCTTGGGCACCGAAAGGGTACGCAGGCCCAGCTTGTCGGCCTTGCGAATGATTTCCCAGTTGAAGGACTTGGCCGGGTCCGGCTCCCGATCGCCCGCCTCAGCGACGGGGATGATCTCCTCGATCGCGAATTTTCGGGCCTTATCGCGGAGCGCGATCTGGCGTTTAGTCAGGGCAAATTCGACCATCTGTTTCTTCCCTCTTCTTTTTCCCGTTGGCTAGTCGTCGTAGGTGAGCCCGCCGCGCCCGAGTAGCGTCTCGGCCTGGAGATCTTCGAACAGGGTCTCAACTTCGGTAAAATGCACCCGCTTGCCGATCGCGGATCTGATCGCACCCTTTGCCATCATCTCCATGGTCTCCATGAGTTCGGTGCGCGTGGAGTGCCGCGAGCCGGTCACAATCTTCTCGCCGATTAGCAAATCGATCGGGTTGACCTCAACATTGCCCGGCTTCGCGCCGATCACCACCGCACAACCTGCCTTAGTCAGCGCGGTTATTGCAGCGCCGAACGTCTCGGGCGCGCCGACATAATCAACGGACGCCTCAACGCCCTTGCCATCGGTCAATTTCCGGGCCGCTTCGGCAATATCGTCCACCGCGCGAACATTGATTACCTCGTCCGCTCCCCACTGTTTCGCATAGTCAAGCTTCTCGTCCGAGATATCGGCGGCAATCACACGGGCACCGAACGCCTTGGCGACTTGGATGCCATGGACGCCGACGCCGCCACCGGCACCGATCAGAAGTACGTCGTCATGCGGCGTGATCTGTGCACGCTCTCGCATGCAGTGCCAGTTGGTGTTTACGGCATCGGCTGCGATTGCCGCGCTCTCATAGTCGAGCGCATCGGGGATCGGCAGGAAATTGCCGGCCGGTAGGACTACATAGTCGGCGTAGCCACCATCTACGTGCACTCCAACATAACCGCCGTGGTTCTCGCACAGGGTCTCCCTGCCGCCATGACACCAGCGGCAATGGCCGCAATTCAGATAGAAATAGACCGCACAGCGGTCCCCCGGCTTGACGTTGGTGACACCTTCACCGACCGCGACGATGTCGCCACCAAGTTCATGGCCCATGACCCTCGGCGCTTCGCCGCCGAATACGCCAGTGCGCATCGTTACAAGGGTCAGGCCGACACCCGCCGCGCGGACCTTAAGCACCGCTTCGCCCGGTCCCGGATCGGGATCCGGGCGCTCCTCGAGGGCAAAGGGCTCACCCCACTTTTTGACGACCATCGCACGCATCGCACCTTCTCCCGCCTGCATCATTCGTCACGCACACCTCTGGATGAGCACGCTTATCCAAACGCTAGCAGGTTTTGAAGGCCCGCGCACAAGAACCATCCGCAGCGGAATGTCTGTGCGTGAGGCGGCTTTCAGATGGGTCAAACGGCTGGTCGCGAGACGGAACTCCGCAAAGCCGGCTATTCGTCGCGGTGGGTCTTTTCCATGCGCTCGTGACGCTCCTGCGCCTCGATGCTCAAGGTCGCGATTGGCCGCGCGATCAAGCGCTTCACGCCGATCGGCTCGCCGGTGTCCTCGCAATAGCCGTACTCACCCGTCTCGATCCGCCGCAGCGCAGCGTCGATCTTGGAGATCAGCTTGCGCTCGCGGTCGCGGGTCCGCAGCTCGAGTGCACGCTCGCTCTCGAGCGAGGCACGGTCGGCCACGTCGGGCTCTTGCATACTCGTAGTCTGCATGTTCTGGAGCGTCATTCCGGACTCACGCAGCAGCTCCTCCTTCCAGGCCACAAGGCGTTGCCGGAAAAACTCCTGCATCATCGGATTCATGAAATCTTCTTTGTCAGCCGGCTCGTAATCCGGAGAAAGCATATTGGACGACATGACGGGCAACTCCCTCAAAAACTCAAACGCAACATAAAGCTGTTCCGGGCGCGGAATATATGCGGCGGACCCCGCGGCGGCAAGTGTCCGAGCGTGTTGAGATTGTGAGGCAAACCGGCGCGGATCGGGCACTTCAAGATCATTTAAACGGGCGATTAGAACCGTTCCGGACTGCCGATGCGAGCGATGCTAATCAGTCGCACGGCCGGCCCCTCGCCGGCCGTTTCTTTTGGGCGCGTCGCCGTGCCACAGTTTCAAAGAATGATAAATTTCCGCTAACTTTTCGCCGATATCGACCCGGAGACTTCTGGCATGACCATCTCACACCTCGAACATTTTCTCGTCGTCGCCCAAGACTACGAGGCCACGGTCCATTGGTACGTAGAAAATCTGGGATTCGAAAAAGGCCCGCACCCAGATTTTGGTCCGGACGTGGAGGTAACCTGGCTCTATCTGGGCGATCGCGATGTCATCCATGTGGTCCCGCCGCGCCCCGACGACGAGGTGCGTCCCGCCGCGGACCCGAACGCGACACCAGAAGATATCGCGCAAGGCAGCCGACCCATCCACCACATCGCGTTCCGCGCCGCGAACCGTGTGGAGATGACCGACCGGTTCAAGGCGCGCGGTATCACCTATCTCGAGCAGCAAGCGAGCAAGGAGGACCTCTATCAGGTCTTCGTACGCGACCCGAATGGGATTACGGTCGAGCTCAACTTCCCGGCCGAGGAAGCCGCCGACATGGAAGGCCTCGCACAGCTCGCACTGCGGCCAGAAAATTGGAACGACAAGACCCCGACGGGCTGAGGAGCGCCGAGGCCCGCCTCATAAATCAGACTCAAGAAGCCGCGCTGTGAAGGTGACGACGCCGTCGCCGACCGCGAGGCCGACGTCTACCGTGAGGTGGCGGGCGACGCATTTTATGAATTAGGCGTGGACGGTTTTCGCAGCGGGGCTGCCATTCGCAAGACTTCCCTCCGGCGCCGTACGCTCCCCGGCGCCGATCTGCGCGCCCTCGCCGGCGACAGTAATCTCTGTCGCCATGTCGGGGTCCACATACACCTGCAGGGTTCCGCCACGCGCGACAGGCTCTCGCTGCCCAGCGGCGACAAGCTCCGAACGCAGCTCGATCCCGCTGTTGACCGCGCCTACGGGACTTATCAGGTCGTGGCACACACGCGACATGCGGGGGTCCGCGATAGGCAATTCTATTGACGGTCCCATCGATTTCCCTTCTGCACGGACGCGGCACCCAACAGGTTGACCGCAGCCATGCCGGTCAATCTAATACGGTTCGTCCGCTAGCCTTCCCGCTAATCCATATCAATCGACCGAGCGATCATGAGCGACCCTAGGCCGCAATCCTTTCATCATCCGGGTAGTGGCCGGCGCAAGTCCGTGCAGGCACCGAAGGGACGGCAGGTGGACCCTAACGCCGTTGCAGAGGTGCGGGCTGTGCTGGGCGCAGCCTCTCTCGACCGCGACCTCCTGATCGAGTATTTGCACCAGCTTCAGGATAATTATCGAGGCCTGACCCCCCGGCACCTCACCGCGCTGGCCGACCTTATGCGCCTGTCCCTTGTCGAGGTCTACGAGGTCGCGACCTTCTATGCGCACTTCGACGTCGCTACAGACGATGACGCGGAAATACCGGCGGTCACAATCCGCGTTTGCGACAGCCTGCCCTGCATGCAGGCCGGCGCCACAAAGCTACAGGCCGTGGTCGCGGAAGACAGCGCGGCCGATGTGCGCGTGATTCGCGCGCCGTGCATGGGGCGATGCGATCATGCGCCGGTCGCCGCAGTGGGGCGCCGGCATGTGGATCGTGCGACCGCCGTATCCATCGCCGCAACGCTGGCCACCGGCGACACGACGCCAGACTTGCAGCCATATCAGAATCTCGACGTTGCGCAGAAGCGCGGCGCGTATGCGATGTTCCGGTCATGCGTGGCCGAGCACCGGACCTACGAGATGGTGCATGAAACGCTGACCCGCGCTGAGCTGCGCGGCATGGGTGGCGCCGGTTTCCCGGTCGCAAGGAAATGGGAATTAGTACGCGCCGAAGACGGCGCACGGGCAGTGGTGATCAATGCCGACGAGGGTGAGCCCGGCACGTTCAAGGATCGCTATTTGCTGGAGCGTTCACCCCATTCGGTCCTAGAGGGCGCACTGATCGCTGCTTGGGCCGTCGATGCGGAAGCTCTCTGGATCTACCTGCGTGACGAGTATCCGGTCGCGCGCGAGATCCTGCAACGCGAGACCGCCGCCATCGAGGCGGCCGGCATCATCGGGCCGGGTTTTATCCGGCTGCGCAGGGGCGCCGGCGCCTACATCTGCGGCGAGGAAAGCGCGCTAATCGAATCTATAGAGGGTAAGCGCGGGCTGCCGCGCCATCGGCCGCCCTATGTCGCGCAGCACGGCATCTTTGGACAGCCAACCCTGGTGCACAATGTGGAAACCGTCTTTTGGGTGCGTGAGATCATGGAATCTGGCGCCGACTGGTACCGGGAACAGGGGCGCCGAGGCCACGCCGGCGTGCGAGCCTTTTCGGTCTCCGGCAGGGTCAGGACACCGGGTGTCAAGATAGCGCCAAACGGCATCACCCTGAACGAACTGGTGGCGGAATATTGCGACGGTATGGCCGACGGACATCAGTTGGCCGCCTACCTGCCGGGTGGCGCCTCCGGCGGTATCCTGCCAGCATCGATGGCCGACCTGCCGCTTGCCTTCGGCACGCTCGAGGAGCATGGCGCGTTCGTCGGTTCGGGTGCGGTGGTCGTGCTGTCCCGGGAGGACGACATACGCGGCGCAGCGCTGAACCTAACGCGGTTCTTCGAGGACGAAAGCTGCGGCCAGTGCACACCGTGCCGGGTCGGTTGCGAAAAGGCAGTAAAGCTGATGCAGGCCGGCAACTGGGATGGCGAGCTCCTAACGGAGCTGGCACAAACTATGCGCGACGCCTCAATCTGTGGCCTTGGCCAAGCCGCCCCCAATCCTATGGAGAGCGTGCTGAAGCATTTCCCGGATGGCAAAGCGGCGTGCTAGCCCCCGAACACCCAGAAATAGATCCTGAAATAGTTCTAGAAGCCGCCGTTCACCGAGAACGGGTCAAGCATCCAGAAACCTTCCGCTGCGGTGCGCTTCGGCAGCTCGATCATCAGTGCTGAACCGACATTCTCAGTCCCATCTGTTGAGCGCAGGGAACTGCGACCGATGAAGAGGTCTTACAGACCTTGAAAAAAAACCTAATACAACTAGAAATGATGCTCGATGAAGGGTGCCGCGTCCGTAATCTTCTAGCCGAAATAAATAAATTACTGCTCGCCCCTACCGGTGGAGTTCGCTTGGCGCGTGATAAAGGTGGTCGGCCAGCGTGGTCATCGGCTCGCTAGTAGAGACCCGCTTTCGCCCGCGGGTCGTTCGGCGCAGGGGCCTCCGTTGCGCAGCACACGCCAACTCGGACGGTGGCTACTATGCGAACGTCTTCGATGCGGTGATCGCCCCGGAGCATATAGGGCGCAGCGCTGGACGGATGCTGATGGAGAGGTTACTCGCGAAGCTGCCTTTCGAGCGCATCTTCGTTACGTCGATAATTACCAAGGACGAGTTCCGCGCGAAGTCCGGTTCCCAAAGTAAACAGATGCCATGGGACTTTATGAGGGATCGGTGCTGACCAGTGCGGTGCAGCGCGGTATCCTTAAGGAGAGTGCGTGATCCGATCACGCGCAGTCCATTTCGACCGAGTAAGAGAATTGGCCATATCTCGGCCTTGCCTTGCACTTTTCGCCCCGGAGGTATCCCATGGCGTCCCTTTTTCGAGTTCACCCCCTGCTGATCGCGGTTCTTTTGGTCGCGGCGATGGTTTTTCTAATGCCCCATGATTCCGAAGCCCAAGATACAATCACTACTTCCAGCGGCCTGCGCTATATCGAGCATGAGGCCGGCGCCGGCGAGAAGGCCAAGGCCGGGGACAATGTGGTCGTGCACTACACCGGCTGGCTTTATGTCGACGGAGAAAAGGGTAACAGGTTCGACAGCTCCGTCGACCGCGGGCAGCCCTTCAACTTCCCGCTCGGCGCCGGCCGCGTCATAAGCGGCTGGGACGAGGGCGTCGCGGGCATGCGCCCCGGTGGCAAGCGCACCCTAATCATTCCGCCCGCTTTGGGCTATGGCGCGCGCGGCGCCGGCGGCGTCATACAGCCGAACGCAACCCTGATGTTCGACGTCGAACTTCTGGAAATTCGCTAGTCCGGCATTCGCCGCGCCATCCGCGTGATATGATCAGGTCATGAGTGACACGATCCGTTTCATCCTCGACGGTCGCGAGGTCACGGCCGCGTCGGGCGAGACCATCTGGCAGGTCTCGGCACGCGAGGGGACGGAGATTCCCCATCTCTGCTATACGCCTGAGCCGGGCTACCGGGCCGACGGAAACTGTCGCGCCTGCATGGTCCATATCGAGGGCGAAAGGGTGCTCGCCGCATCATGCCTACGCAAGCCGACCGAGGGTATGGTGGTCGACACCGAGGCTGAGCGGGCGGCCAAGGCCCGCGCCATGGTGCTCGAGATGCTCGCGGCCGACCAGCCGGACCGGGCGAAAGCCCATGACGGCGATTCCAAATTCTGGCAGTGGGCAGACCGGCTGGACATCGCCGACAGCCGGTTCCCCGCGAGGGAATCCTCACCCGAGGCCGATTCCAGCCACCCGGCGATGGCGGTTAACCTCGACGCCTGCATCCACTGCAACCTGTGCGTTCGGGCCTGCCGCGAGGTGCAGACGAACGACGTGATCGGCATGGCCATGCGCGGCGCGGACTCAAAGATCGTCTTCGACTTCAATGACCCAATGGGCCAATCCACCTGCGTGGCGTGCGGCGAATGCGTCCAAGCCTGCCCGACGGGGGCGCTTCTTCCTTCGACTATGGTCGATGAAATCGGGATCGGCGTCGCCAAGGCCGATGAAACCGTAGACAGCGTGTGTCCTTTCTGCGGCGTCGGCTGTCAAGTCACCTATCACCTTAAGGACGGGCAGATTCAGAAGGTCGAGGGCCGCAACGGCCCGGCGAACGAACAGCGCCTTTGTGTGAAGGGCCGCTTCGGGCTCGACTATGTGCACCACCCCCACCGGTTGACCACGCCCCTGATCCGAAAGGACGGCGTCGGCAAGCGCTGGGATGACCAGGTGGATCCGGCCGATCCCTCGACCCATTTCCGAACCGCTAGCTGGGACGAGGCGCTCGACGCAGCGGCCGCCGGGCTGGTGCGCGTCCTCGAAGAACATGGCGGCGACAGCATCGCCGGCTTCGGGTCGGCCAAGGGCTCCAACGAGGAGGCCTACCTGTTCCAGAAACTGATCCGCGCCGGTTTCCGGACCAACAACGTCGATCACTGCACTCGGCTGTGCCACGCGAGCTCGGTCGCGGCACTGATGGAGACCATCGGCTCGGGCGCAGTCACCGCGCCGTTTACCGCCGCGGAAGACACAGACTGCATCATCGTCATCGGCGCGCGCCCGACCGAGAACCACCCAGTCGCAGCGACCTACATCAAAGAAGCCGCTCGACGCGGCGCGAAGCTGATCCTGATTGACCCGCGCGGCTATGCGCTGACACGTCACGCCGACCATTTCCTGCAGTTTAGGCCGGGCACCGACGTCGCGCTACTCAACGCGATCATGCACACGATCGTCTCCGAGGGGCTGACCAACGAGAAGTATATCGCTGGCCACACCGAGGATTACGCGGTGCTGAAGGCATCGTTGACTGCTTTCACGCCCGAGGCCATGGCGGATGTCTGCGGCATCGACGCCGAGATGATCAGGACCATCGCGCGTACCTACGCCACCGCCAATCGCGCAATGATCTTCTGGGGTATGGGGATCTCCCAGCATGTCCACGGCACCGACAATGCTCGCTGCCTGATCTCGCTGGCGCTAATGACCGGTCATGTCGGACGCCCGGGGACGGGACTGCATCCGCTTCGCGGCCAGAACAACGTTCAGGGCGCATCCGACGCGGGCCTGATCCCCATGGTCTATCCGGACTATCAGTCGGTCTCCGACCCCGGCGCGAAGGCGAAGTTCGAGCGGCTTTGGGGCATCGAGCCGCTGAACCCCGAGCCCGGACTCACCGTTGTCGAGATCATGGACGCCGCGCGCGCGCATGACATCCGCGCCATGTACGTAATGGGCGAGAACCCCGCCATGTCGGATCCCGACCAGCACCATGCCCGCCAGGGGCTCGCGGCGCTTGATCACCTGGTGGGACAAGAAATTTTCCTGACCGAGACGGCGTTCCACGCCGACGTGATACTTCCGGCCTCGGCCTGGCCCGAGAAGTCCGGCACCGTCACAAATACCAACCGCCAGGTGCAGCTCGGCCGCCCGGCCCTGGACCCGCCGGGCATCGCGTGTCAGGACTGGTGGATCATCCAGGAGATTGCGCGGCGCGTCGGGCTCGACTGGACCTATGACGGCCCACGCGACGTTTATGGTGAGCTACGCCAGGCGATGAACTCGATCGATGGCATCTCCTGGGAACGGCTAGAGCGCGAGGGCGCGGTCACCTACCCCTGCGACAGCGAGGACTGCGCGGGGACGGAGGTCATGTTCGGCGAGGGCTTCCCAACCGCATCCGGGCGCGGCAGGTTTGTGCCGACCGAGGTGCTACCGCCCGACGAGCTGCCCGACCCCGACTACCCTATGGTGCTGTCGACCGGGCGACTGCTTGAGCACTGGCACACGGGCGCGATCACGCGCCGAGCGACGGTGCTCGACGCACTCGAGCCCGAGGCGGTGGCATCTCTGCATCCGCTTGAGATGAAGCGCCTCGGCGTGTGGCCCGGCGAGCTGATCATGGTCTCAACCCGGCGCGGTGCCATCGAGATCGCCGCGCGATCGGACCGCGACGTGCCCGAGGGCATGGTCTTTATCCCCTTCTGCTTCGCCGAGGCCGCCGCCAACCTGCTGACCAACCCGCAGCTCGACCCGTACGGAAAAATTCCCGAGTTCAAGTTCTGCGCCGCAAAGGTGGAAGCGAGCCAGAAACGGGCGGCGGAGTAGAGCGACCGCGCCCCATCACCCGACACGTTGCCCACCGCATCCGGGAGTAAACCCTATGGATACGCCGAAGGTCTCCGTCAGCGAGATGGAATCGAAGCATGTGGTCCGCTACGCCGACTGCAACGGCTCGGACCTCGCCTATCTTGATCAGCGCATTCCCGGTCACGAGCGCGAGATCGTAAACGTCATCGGGATGAACGTCACCGAGAACATGGACGACCCCGACCTCGTGCCGAAGCTTGGTAACGCCCACGGCTTCTCGCTGGTGTACAACAAGGCACATCCGGGCTCCGGCTCCGGGCCGGCCTTCCATGTACACCAGACCGAAGAGATTTTCGTGCCCATGAAGGGGACTTGGGAGGTGGTCTGGCTCGAGGGCGACGAAGCGCGCGCGATCGCGCTCGAACCCCTCGACGTTGTCAGCGTGCCGACTGGCGTCTATCGCGGCTTCCGCTGCGTCTCGGGTGAGGACGATGCGCTGATGCTTGCCATCGTTGGCGGCCCCAACGCCGGCAAGATATCATGGCACCCTTCCGTCATCGACCGCGCACGCGAGACCGGGCTTAAGGTCGACGACGAGGGCAACCTCAAAGAGGTCCCAGCGGATTAGCCGGACGGGTCGCAGACCCGCCCCTGCATTCCAGCCGATTTGTGTGGAGACGGACTTTAAGACCATCCGTCAAAAGAAAAAGGCCCGGCGCGTATCGGCACCGGACCCCTCAAAAATATTATAGAACACTTTCCACGGGCAGGTCTTCTTTTCCCCCATTTCCCGCTGATCGGACGCCAGGCGCCGTCTCGTCTGTGTTCTACTCCCCTCCCCTTCCTCGGGCCGTATTGCTCACCGCCAGGATTATGTGCCGTACGGTGCGCGGCACCCGGGTTTTTCCCCGAGAACCTTTGTTGTTTGGACACGATTTAAGTGAGTCCGGCCGCAAGAGTCAATTAGCGTCTCGGCCGCGCGGCCGTCATTTCAGACTGTTGAAATTTTCTCGCGCCGCGACAACGTCTTCGGGCCGGTTGATGTTGAAGAACGGATCCACCACCGACGCGGGAAATGAGGCCACGGCCAGCGTATGGCGCACGGTCCAGAGGTCCACTTTGCGAATACCTTCCTCTACAAGCGCGTGACGCAAGTCCTCGCGCAGACCGACCGGCCAGAGCCCGAAGACCGGGTGATGCCGGTCGGCGGATTTGGCGCAGGCGAGCTTAGCATCCGCCGAATCGGCGGCCGCAATCAGGCACGCGACCAGATCCTTAGGAAAAAAGGGCGCGTCGGTGGCCACGGTCACGATGCGGCCGCATGCAGCCGTATTATCCGCCGCCCAATCCAGCCCCGCGAGCACTCCCGCGAGCGGGCCCGCGAATCCATCGACGCTGTCCGCCACGACCGGCAGGCCGAACGAATCGAAGCGGGACGGGTCGCCGTTGGCGTTGATCGCTATCTGCGAAACCTGCGGGGCGAGCCGATCAATCGCGTGAGCCAACAGCGGTCGCCCGTCGATCTCGACCAGCGCCTTGTCGCCGCCTCCGAGGCGCCGCGCCCGCCCGCCAGCCAAGACGACGCCGAGGACGGTCATTCCGCACTGGAGATCGAACAGGGCGCGACCCAGAGCGCAAGTGGCCAACGGAACGCCCACTCGTCTTCGGGCCGCAAGGTCGCATTTCTGGTCATGCGGCACCTCGCCGGGATACGCCTTCATCCTGCGGATCATCCCCCGCATCCGCGTCGAAGGTGATCCGCCCTTCCCCCGCCAGCGCCATGAAGCGCCTGCCGCGCGCGCGGCCGATCAGGGTAAGGTTCGCCTCGCGGGCGAGTTCGACTCCCCAGGCGGTGAAGCCCGAGCGCGATACCAGAATCGGGATGCCCATGTGTACCGTCTTGATCACCATCTCGGAGGTGAGACGCCCGGTTGTGTATAAGATCTTGTCGTCGGCCGGGACGCCGTTGAGCCGGATATAGCCGGCGATCTTGTCTACCGCGTTGTGGCGGCCGACATCATCCATGTAGATCAGCGGCGTATCCCGCGCACATAAGACGCAGCCATGTATGGCCCCGGCGGCGAGATACAAACTAGGCATGGTGTTAATGGCCTTCGTAAGTGCATAGAGCCACGACGTGCGTAGCTCCGCATCGGGATTCAGGACCATACCCTCGAGGCTCTCTATCAGATCGCCGAAGACTGTCCCCTGAGCGCAGCCGCTGGTCAGAGTCTTCTTCTTCAGCCGCGCCTCGTAGTCGGTCTCCCGGTCGGTCCGCACCACCACCACGCCGAGGTCGTCGTCATGGTCGATGCCGGTAATCTCGTCGTCGGGCAGTAGCATGTTCTGGTTTGCCAGGTAGCCGACGGCGAGATAGTCTGGATAGTCGCCGATAGTCATCATGGTGACGATCTCCTGCCCGTTCAGAAACAGGGTCAGCGGCCGCTCGACGACCACCCGCGCGCTGATCGGGTTACCATCCTGATCGATACCGCAGACCGGCTCGGTCAGGCTTGGATCGTCGGGGTTGGGCCGGATGGGATCGTTGGAACGCATGATCCGAATCTAGAACAACCCGCGAGAGTGACAAAGAGTTTTGGCCATGCCCGCACCACTCGCGGGTATCACGTCATCCGGTTGCGCTACACCCCACGTGGATAGCCGGAACAATGCCGGCCATGACACAAAGGGAAGTGGACAGGCTGGAACCCGCCGCCCTAGATAATATTTGAATTCGAATAGTGACTGGCATTTCGATATTTTCTCATGAATTTATACCGCTAGAGACATGGATATCTTTGTCACGGCCTTCACGGAAGCCGGCGCCCTGCTGGTCAGCTTCGATCCCGACTTCCTGTCGATCGTCGGCCTGTCGCTGCGCGTCAGTCTGACCGCGGTCGCGCTGGCGTGCCTGATCGGCTTTCCCCTCGGTGCGCTGGTGGCGCTCGCGCGCTTCCCCGGGCGCGGCGCCGTCATCCTGCTACTCAACACATTCATGGGGCTACCGCCAGTGGTGGTCGGCCTGATCGTATTCCTGGCCTTGTCCCGGGCGGGTCCGCTGGGTGTCCTCGGGCTGCTGTTCACGCCCGCGGCGATGATCATCGCCCAGACAATCCTGGTGACGCCCATCATCGCAGCGCTCACCCGCCAGATAGTTGCGGATCTATGGCTAGAATATGGCGAACATCTGCGTTCCCTCGACGCCAGCCCGCTGACCAGCGTAGCGACCCTAATCACGGATGCGCGTTACTCCCTCGCTACTGTCGTCCTAGCCGGGTTCGGGCGCGCTATCGCCGAGGTCGGCGCGGTGATGATCGTCGGCGGCAACATCGATCACGCCACGCGGGTGATGACAACCGCCATCGCGCTAGAAACCAGCAAAGGCAATCTCTCTACGGCGCTCGGGCTCGGGATCGTACTGCTGACCTTGGCGCTCGCCGCGAACGCCGCGGTGCAGATGATCAAAACCGGCACCAGAAAACAGTCCTCCTTAGCATGAGCAGCCCCGCCTCCATCCTGCCCCTCACGGCGGAACATCTGGTCTTCGAGGCAGGCGGCACGCGCCTGCTCGATGACGTGGGTTTCACCCTTCAGGCCGGCCGACGCACCGTGGTCCTTGGGCCCAACGGCGCAGGCAAGAGCCTGCTGCTCCGCCTGTGTCACGGACTCCTACAACCTACGTCCGGCGGGATTCGCTGGGCCCGCGACGGGCGACGTAATGCCCGGCGACAAGCAATGGTCTTCCAGCGCCCGGTCATGCTACGGCGCTCGGCGATCGCCAATATCACTCACGCGCTGGCGGCACATGGCGTGGCACGCGCCGAGCGGACGGCCCGCGCAGATGCGGCGCTGGCGCTCGCCGGCTTGTCCTCGCTGGCCCGACGCCCGGCGCGGCTCCTCTCCGGCGGCCAACAACAGCGGCTCGCGCTCGCCCGAGCCTGGGCAACGGAGCCAGAAATCCTGTTCCTCGACGAGCCCTGCGCCAGCCTCGATCCGGCGGCCACCCGGTCCGTCGAGGCGCTGGTCGAGGGGTTCCACACCGCGGGCACCAAGATCGTCATGGCTACCCACGACCTGATGCAGGCACGCAGAATCGCCGACGATATCCTATTCATCCACAAGGGGCGCCTGCTCGAAGCCGGTGACACGGAGGCCTTCTTCGCCGCGCCGCAAACCGCAGAAGCCCGCGCCTTCGTCGCCGGAAAACTGCTGTGGTGAGGCAGCTTGCACGGCTGTTCTTGGTCCTAACCATGCTGGTCGTGACCGCGCTGCCAGCGACCGCGGCGGACACCGACCGGCCACTGCTGCTCGGCACGACCACCTCGGTCGACAATTCCGGCCTGCTGGGCCCGCTGCTCGCTGCGTTCCGCGCGGAGACCGGCATCGCGGTGCGGACCGTCGTCCGAGGCACCGGCGCAATCCTGCAACTTGGCCGCAGCGGCGACTGCGATGTGGTCCTCGTCCACCACCCTGACGCCGAGACAGCATTCGTCGCAGGCGGCAACGGCATCGCCCGCCACCCTGTGATGACCAGCCGGTTCCTTATCGTCGGCCCCGAGTCCGATCCCGCCAATATCAGCAAAGCGCCCGACTCAAAGGCGGCGCTAGCCCGGATCGCGGCCGGCCCGTTCGAATTTATCTCCCGCGGCGACCAGAGCGGCACCAACGCCGCCGAGCGCGGCCTTTGGACTCGTGCGGGTCTAGCACCTTGGACGACGCGCGGTGACTGGTACCGGGAGACCGGCGCGGGCATGGGCGCGACCCTGAACATGGCCAGCGTCCTGTCAGCATATACCTTCACCGAGAGTGGATCGTGGACCAATTTCGCCAACCGCGGCGATCTAGCGATCCTGTTCGAGGGCGGCCCGCAACTGTCCAATCCCTACGCGATCATCCCGATCGCCCCTGACCGCCACCCTCATGTGGCGGCAGATTCTGCGCAGAGCCTAGTCAACTGGCTGACCGGACCCGTCGGACAGGCCTTCATCGCCGATTTCCGGGTGGATGGCGCATACCCCTTCGCCCCAGTTCGTGCACCGCGCCGGTCACCCGCCCGCTAAAAAGCCCCAAAACCCCGATTGACGTGCCCGGACCGGGTCGCCACCCTGCGGCCATGGCCCGACCGGCACCAAGATTTCTTCGCGTGATCGCCACGCTCGCCATGGCTTGGGCCATGGCCATGCCTCACAACGCAATCGCCCAGAGCAACGACGCCGAACTACCCTTCGTCGCGATAACCTTGACCACCAACAGCGCGGAGATACAGGCCATCATCGACGGCATGCAAGACCAGCTGGCCGTCCGCGGATATTGGACGAAGGACACGATCCGCATCGAGGTGGCCAACACGGGCGCCGATCCGTCGCACGCGGTGAATCAGGTCCGCGCCTTTGTACGCGACGGGGCCGACGTCTTGGTGGCGATCAACGTCCCCTCGATCGAGGCGGCAGTCGCGGCTGACAATCAGGTCCACCTGGTGGTCGCGGGCGTCTCGCTGGAAATTGCTGACGGCTACAAGCGTGTGCACCGGCGGCACAACGTCACCGGCATCGTCTCCGGTGTGACCCACAACGAACAGTTTATGCTGATCCGCGAGATTCTACCAGAAGTCCGGACGGTAGCCATCCCAATCGACCCCGCCGACAGCCAAATCCAGGCCCGCCTGCAAGAACTGCGTGCCATAGCCCAACATCAGAACATGGACATCATGGCGCTGCCGGTCTCAGTCTTGCATAACGCGGTCAACAACAGGATCTCCGAACTCGCGCCGACGACCAGCGCTATCCTACTGGACCGTGGCCTCCTACCTTCCGCCCCGGTCGAGACGCTGGCGGCGGCGGCGGAGCAGCGGGGCCTGCTGCTGTTCGCGACCGACGAAGATAGCGTGATCCGCGGTGCGCTTGCGGCGATGGTCGTCGAGCCGTTCGGGGTCGGGGTTCAGCTGGGCGATCTCGTGGCGCGTATACTCGACGAACCGACCACGATACGCGCGCCATTCGAGCGCGCGCGGGCTGCGCATCTCGTCATCAACGGGGATGCGCGGGCCAAGTTAGATGTCGCGGCACTCGAACAGGAGGTGACGCGCATGCACCGCACGGTGCTCGAATGGGCTGAGATCACTGGGCCTATGCCCCGGATAAAGCCAAGCGCCCCGATCCCGCCTCCGCCGCTGGGCATCGCGCGCGGAATCGAGACGCCGACGCCGCGGGCCAAACCGTCCCCGCCGCCAGACTGACGCGGGACGTTTCAGTTCACCAACTGCATGGCTCCCCAGTGTGGCACAAAAGCTACTCCGTTTCAGGATAAACGCAGCCATAGGGCTAACGGAAAACGCCGGAATACCGGGATTCTTCGCCGACGCGACTAAACAGACCCGCTTCGCACCCTACATTCCGTTCACTAAATGCACTACATAAACGGTTATGAACACTGAACTGTCGAAAAATGCGAACAATCCGGGCACGAACGCGGATCAGCGGTCGCTGGTAGACCCGTTTGCCCGGCCGATCAGCTACCTACGCGTATCGGTGACCGACCGCTGCGATCTACGCTGTGTCTATTGCATGGCCGAGGACATGACCTTCCTGCCCAAAGCCGATATCCTATCGCTCGAGGAGCTTGATCGCCTATGCAGTGCGTTCGTCGATCTGGGCGTGCGGAAACTGCGACTGACCGGCGGCGAACCCTTGGTGCGCAAGAACATCATGTGGCTGATCAGGCGCCTCGGTCGGCACCTCGACACGGGCGCGCTGGACGAACTGACACTGACGTCGAACGGAACCCAGCTTGCGCGCTACGCGGACGCGTTGGCCGACGCGGGCGTGCGACGAATCAATATCTCCCTCGACACGCTCGACCCCAACAAATTCCGGGCGATCACCCGCTGGGGTGACCTCGACCAAGTGCTCGACGGCATTGCCGCGGCGCGCAAGGCCGGGCTCGCCATCAAGATCAACACAGTGGCGCTACGGGGCGTCAACGACGACGAAATCGACCGCCTCATCGCCTGGTGCGGCGAGTGCGACTTCGACCTGACATTCATCGAGGTCATGCCCATGGGTGAGATCGGCGAGCAGCGGCTCGACCAGTATCTGCCGCTCTCAATGGTCCGTGCGGACCTACTGAAACGCTGGACCCTGACTGAATCCGATCATTCGACCGGCGGCCCAGCGCGCTATTTCGACCTAGAGGAAACCGGACAGCGGCTCGGCTTCATCACCCCACTGACCCACAATTTCTGCGAATCCTGCAATCGCGTCCGGCTCACCTGTACCGGCACGCTCTTCATGTGCCTGGGCCAAGACGACGCCGCCGACCTGCGTGCGCCCCTGCGCGCCGGCGAGGACGACGCGCTGCTGGCCGAGGCCATTCACGAGGCGATCGGACGTAAACCCAAGGGCCATGACTTCGTCATCGACCGGCGCAGCAATGCGCCGGCGGTCGGCCGGCACATGAGCGTGACGGGCGGGTAAACCGAACGGCCCCTACATTTATTTCTCGCCGAGGATTTCCAGCATTATCCAATTCGCGGTCGTGGCCGCATCCCTAGTCGCGTTGCTGACTGCGGAACTCGCCTTCGGAGACCAGTTCGGCCGCGGGGCGGCCTGTGACTTCATTACCTACGGGGAAAGTAGCCAGTTCCGAGGCAAGTTTTCCAGCGGCACCTCGCTGGCCCGCATCGAGACGACTGCGTCGGCAAGGCTCAGCACCGGCAAATATATGAATCTCGTATAGGGTCGTCCTTCGGAACGGGCGGGGCAAATGATTCTGCGACGCGCCGAACCCGCGACAACGGCTGGTTTGTCACCATATGGCTAAGATATAATGCGATTCCCGTGGCCCAACGGCCCAGCCCTGTTTATGCGTGCGAGACCGTGTCCCAGACATCACCCGACAAGTCCGGCAAGATTGCCACCGACCGCATCGCTTTCGTCGCGGCTGGGTTCGAAGGCGCGCAGGCGGCGCTGCAGGAACTAACTGCCGCCTATCGAAGCGTCGCCCCCGACGAAGCCGACGTCGTCGTGGCGCTAGGGGGCGACGGCTTCATGCTGCAGACCCTGCGCCGATTTATCGATACTGACGTCCCAGTCTTCGGGCTGAACCGCGGCTCGGTGGGCTTCCTGATGAACGAGTATAAACCGGAAGAACTACCAAAGCGCCTGAAACGGGCGCAGGCGGTGACCCTCTATCCGCTGCTGATGACCGCGCGAACAACCGACGGCAGCAGCCAGGAATCCGTGGCAATCAACGAGGTATCGCTACTGCGCGAGACCTACCAGGCGGCGAAACTTGAGATACTGGTCGACGGCGTCGCGCGCATGCCCGAGCTCATCTGCGACGGGGCACTTGTGGCGACGCCGGCCGGCAGTACGGCCTATAACCTCTCGGCGCACGGGCCAATCATCCCCCTGAGCGCGGAAATCCTTGCACTGACCCCGATCAGTGCATTCCGCCCGCGACGCTGGCGCGGTGCGCTTTTGCCCCACGACGCCGACGTGGTCTTCCGGATTCTCGAGGCCCAGAAGCGGCCGGTGAGCGCAACGGCGGACGACTTCGAGGTCCGAAACGTGACCGAGGTAAGTATCCGGGAAGACCGTACACGCAGCTTCGAAATTCTGTTTGACCCCGAGACCAACCTCGAGGAGCGCATCCTCAAGGAACAGTTCGCGCCGTGACGTGGACCAGCTGCGCTTCCGCGTCACCGCCGCTGCCACCAGAGTCGAACTCAAACCATCCAACATCTCGGCCTGCCGAGCGGACAACACGGGCATTCCCTTCGTGACGAAGATTGAAAGCGGCCGCCCCGGCCCGCATTACGACTGCGTGCTGATGATGCCGTCCTGCCATCTTGTCGCTGAGCAGACTTCGGTTTACTTGGAACACAGCCATTCCTTTTCCGACCCGGCCAATGTCTGAGTCCGGCACGCCCGAGCAGCATAGTCCGGTCCGGCGACTGCGGACCGTGGATCTGCCGGTCTTCGCGCGCACGGTTGCGATCGCCTTCGTCGGAGGCGCCATCTTCAATGCGCTCAATCTACCGCTGCCTTGGATGCTCGGGGCCATGATGGCGACTGGTTCGGTCACCCTCATGCGTATCGAGACCATCATGGACGTGCGGCTGCGCACCATCATGATCATCGTTCTGGGCGTGCTGCTCGGCAGCGCCTTCTCACCCGAGATTCTCGAACGCGCGGCGCTCTGGCCGATCACCCTCGTCTCACTGGCAGGCTATGTGCTGCTCTCGACCGTCTCAGGCTATGTATATTTTCGGCTAGCCGGGTTTGAGCCGAAGACCGCCTTCTTCTCCGGCGTGCCTGGCGGGCTCAACGAGATGGTCACTCTGACGGGCGCGATGGGCGGCGACGAACGGCAGGTCTCCGTCGCGCATACCACGCGGATCTTCCTAGTGGTAATGATACTGCCCTTCCTTTTCCGGATCATCGAGGATTTCGACCCAACGCTGCGCACCTTCTCGGCGGACGGGTCACCCCTCGACCTCGCCGATATCGTGCTTCTAGCCGGCAGCGCGATCGTCGGACTTTACGCGGCACGCCTGCTAAGCCTGCCCGCACCACACCTCACTGGACCCATGGTCGCAAGTGCGGCGGTTCATCTGCTTGGCCTGACCCATGCGTCGCCGCCGGTCATCGTCGTCGCCGTGGCGCAAATCCTGCTAGGCGCCTCGGTCGGCGCCCGCTTCGCCGGGCTGACATACCGCGACTTAGGCCGCGTGCTGCGGCTGGGCGGGATTGCGACGCTGATCCTGCTGACGGTCACTGGTATCTTCGCGGTCGCGCTACACGCGATCACGGGGATCCCTTTCGAATCCATCGTGCTGGCTTTCTCGCCCGGCGGCCTGACGGAGATGAGCCTGGTCGCCCTAGCCCTCAACGTCGACACAGCGTTCGTCGCGACCCATCATATCGTCCGCATCACCGTGGTGGTAATGATTGTTCCGTTCCTTTTCAAAATCATGCGCAGGCGCGGCCTGATCGACTAACCCGATACATCGGAAACTGGCGAATGAGCTATGGGCCGCGTATGTTTGTGGCCATACGAGGTTTCACGGGAAAGAGACATGATCGTCGAACAGATCTGGACCGGCAATTCGGCCCGCAACTTCTTCTATATGGTCGCCTGCTCCGAGACGGGCGAGGCCGTGGCGATCGATCCGATCGAGCCCCCCAAATGTCTGGCGGTCGCCAAGGACCTTGGCTGGGACATCACCCGGGTCTTGAATACCCACGAACATGCCGACCATATCGCTGGCAACGACGATGTGATCGCCGCGACGGGGGCGAAGCTGATCGGCCCCTACAATGCCGGCAGCCGGATTCCCGGCATCGACGAGGGCGTGCGTGAAGGTGACCATTTGACGATCGGGAAGACGGTGGATCTTGAGGTGATAGAGACCCCGGGCCACACGCCGATCCACATCTCACTGCTCGGCGAACACGACGAACCGCATCTACTGTGCGGCGATACAGTATTCAATGCCGGCGTCGGGCACTGCCATTCGGGCAACCCCAATGTACTCTTCGCAACCTTCCGGGACAAGATCTCGAAGCTGCCAGATGCGACACGCATCTATCCCGGTCACGACTACATTTCCAACAACCTGCGGTTCACCCTCGACCGAGAGCAGGACAACGCCGCCGCCAAGGCGCTGCTTGCCGACGTCGAGGGTCAGGACCCCAACAATGCGTTGGTCACCACCCTCGGCCAGGAACGCAAGGTCAACACCTTCATGCGCCTCGGCAGCCCAGGTGTGATCGCAGGCGTGAAGGAGAAGTTTCCCGATCTCGGTGACACGCCCAGCGAGGAGGACGTTTTCCTGAGCCTGCGGCTGCTGCGCAACGACTGGTGATCTAGCTTAACGCTCGCAACACCATCACGCAGCCGATCCCCGCGAGACCAAGGAACACGCAACGCTGAAACGCGGCGACGGAGAGTTTTCCGCGCACACCCCGGCCGAGTGTCATGCCCACGATGGCTGCGGCCAGCGCGACCGCTACCGTCGGCCACAGCGCAACATCCACCTCGCGGTTGAAGCTGAAGCCCAACGCAAGTGCGACCGGGGCTACCAGCCCCACGAAGCCGAGCGCCTGAATGAGCTCATCCTTGTCAAACTGCGAGGCCTGCAGATAGGGCGCGCCGGGCAGGACGAAGATCGCCGTGGCGCCGTTGATCAGCCCCGTCGCCAGCCCCGCCAACGGTCCGGCCACAACCCCCGCCTGCCGCGACACTCGGAAGCGAATCCCGGAAAGGCCCAGGAAGGCATAAATCAAAAGCATCGCGCCGATCAGGCCGGCGGCGATCGACGGATCGGCGCCCGTGATGATTCCGGCCGTTGCCAAGGTACCGAAGAAAACACCGGCGAACATGGGCCAGAGTCGCAGCAACAGCGCTAGCGCGTGCGGCCCCGCGAAGGCTTGCCAGATATTGGTTAGGAAAGTCGGCACAATCAGAATGGCGGCGGCGACGTCCGGCGCGATGAGGGCCCCAAGGATGCCCATTGAGATAGTCGGCAGCCCGAACCCGATGACGCCCTTGACCACGCCCGCAACGACGAATACTACGGCGACGAGCGCTAGACCGAGGACACCAAATTCCACGTGATCGGCCTAGCCGATCCTTCCGAGCCAATCCCTGAGCGCCGCGCCGATCTCGTTGGGCGAATCTTCCTGTATGAAGTGCGAGCCCTTAACCGTGATTTCGGTCTGGTTGGCCCAAGTCCGGCAGAAGTCCCGGCTCTCCCCTTCGCTCAGGATTGCCCCGGGCTCGGCGTTGATAAACAGCTTGGGGAAGGGCGCGGTGGCGATCCAGGCCGCAAAATTATCAACAATGGCTGTGACATCTGCGGGCTCACCGTCGATGGGGATCTGGCGCGGCCAAGTCAATGTCGGACGGCGGGATTCCCCGGGCGCCGTGAAGGGGCGGCGATACTCCGACATCTCTTCCTCCGTCAGATCACGCAGGATCGAGCCCGGCAACATCCGTTCGACGAAGAAATTGTCTTCCAGCACCATCTTCTCGCCTGCCGGCGAGCGGAAGCCCTCGAAGGCCGGGCGCGCGCGCTCCGGAAAGTCGCTCCAGCTGCGCGACTTCACCATCGCCTCCATGTAGGCGATCCCCTTGACCGCCGCGCGGTTCTGATTTGCCCAGTCGAACCCGAGAGCACTACCCCAGTCATGGATCACCAAAGTCACATTCGCGTTTACCCCAAGCTGGTCAAGTAGAGCGTGGAGATAGTCGCGATGCTCGACGAAGCGGTAACGGTCGGCACCGCTGTCAGGTAACTTGTCGGAATCACCCATGCCGATCAGGTCTGGCGCGATGCAACGGCCGAGGCTCTCCACTTGCGGGATGATATTGCGCCAGAGATAGCTGGAGGTCGGGTTGCCGTGCAGAAACACGATCGGATCGCCCTCAAGGTCTCCGGTCTCCACATAAGCCATGCGGTGGCCATTGACGTCCGCAAACTTCTTCTCCGTCCAACTCATCTGGCTTCCTTCGCGTGATCTTGGTTATGGAATCAGGATCGACTGTCCGGTGGTCCGGCGACCCTCAATATCCCGGTGCGCCTTGGCCGCATCCCTCAGGGGATAGCGCTGGTTCACCCGGATTTTAACATGGCCTTTCTTGATCGCCTTAAACAGGTCGTCCGCGCGCGACATCGTTTCCTTGCGGCTGGTCGTATAGTTCACCAGCGCGCAGCGCGCGATGTAGGGCGAGCCCATCGGCCCTGTCGCGGCAAGGTTGGTGAGCGGTGGGTTGCCCGATGCGCTACCGAAATTGATAACCGACCCGCGCAGACGCACGCTGGCCAGAGATTCTTCCCAGGTTTCCTTGCCCACCGAGTCATAGACGCAATGCACGCCCTTGCCGTCGGTCAGTTCGCGGACTTTCTTGGCGAACTTCGGTCCCTTGCGTTTGACCACAATGGGATGGTGGCAGCCGTTGCGCTTCGCGATCCTCGCCTTTTCCTCAGTGCTGACGGTGCCGATTACCGTCGCCCCGATAGCCTTGGCCCATTGGCACATGATCAGCCCGACACCGCCGGCGGCGGCGTGCACCAATATCGTATCGCCACGCTTCACCTTGTAGGCATCACGCAGTAGATATTGTGCGGTGATGCCCTTAAGCAGGGCCGCGGCAGCCGTGCGGTCATTAATGAATTTGGGCAGCGGAATCAGGCTCGCGACGTTCGCCACCCGGCACTTAGAGTAGGCATCGAATGTCTCGCCACCGATATAGCCAACGCGGTCGCCAACCTTGAGGGCGCGCACGCCCGGGCCCCCCGCCTCGACCACGCCAACGGCCTCATTGCCCATGCCGTTGGGCAACGGCATCGGGTAAAGCCCGGTCCGGCGATAGGTATCGGCCAGATTGAGTCCGACCACCGTATGCCGCAACAGGACCTCGCCGCGGCCCGGCTTAGGAACCTCCACAGTTTCCCACTTCATCTGCTCAGTGCCACCAAACTTGTAAATACGGAATGCCTTGGTCTCCATCACTGTCTCCTCGAAACTCTTGATTGAATTGGTTGATGTCAGCACGCACGCTCGAACAGCTGAACGAGATTGCCGTCGGGGTCGCGGAAGGTCAGCGTCTTGCCGTGGTCGCCCATGTCGCGTTCACCGAGAACCTCGCCGCCCGCCGCTGCGATCGCCGCCGCCGCCGCCGCATCCGGCACCTCGAATACGACCGTCGCGCCCACCGCACCATCGGGGGCCTCGTCCGCGGAACTCAGAGCGAAATTAACGCCGCCAGCCTTGAGCTGGGCCCATTTACCACCGTCCTGAAACATCAGGTCCAGCCCCAGCGTTTCACGGTAAAACGCGATCGCACGATCCATGTCGCCCGTGACGTAGTAGGCATTCTGTAGCTTCTCGACAGTCATCATTGACTCCTTTGGAATCCGCATATTTCTATTTCGTGACGCGAAACACCACCGACAAATTATTCACGGGCATTTCGATCACCCGGTCCAGGGCCAGGCCAGCCGTTGAGGATGCCTCGCACACATCCGATAGATCCCGCAAACCCCATTCGGAATTCCGTGCACGCAGTGAGATGTCGAATGCCTTGTTCCCAACAGATGTGAACCTGCCGTCGCGGTTGAACGGCCCATAGAGAAATAGCACGCCTTCCGCCGGCAGGACCCGCGCGGCACCGGCCATCAGGCCGAGGCATGCGGACCAAGGCGCGATGTGGATCATGTTTACGTTGTAGATCATGCGGATCGGCGCGCCGGACCAGTCGATCTCGACCGGCCAGCGGTCCGCGGTCACGTCGAGCGCAATCGGATCGCGCAGGTTCGGCAGGTCAAGCTTCGCGAACCGCGCGCGCATGGCTTCCCGCCGGGCCGGGTCGCGTTCACTCGGCTGCCAGACCGTCGGGGCGAATGTAGTCGCGAAATGCGCCGCGTGCTGCCCATCGCCGCTTGCGATCTCGAGGATACTCCCGCCGTCCGGAATGAACTCCGCCAGCACAGTATGAATATCATCGCGATTGCGGTCCGCCGCAGCGCCGCCCCGGGCCTTTCGGGTCACGCAACGGCGCCCAGCTCGCGCTGCACCGCATTATGCAATGCGCGCATTTCCGCGTCTGGCAGGTCGTGGTGATCCAGAGCCTCGATCAGCAGCGAGAGATATTCATGGCAGGGGCCGCGGGATCCCTGAGCCGTCGCGATGATGCGGGCCGAAAGATCGCGCGGCAGTTTGCCGGTATAGTTCCGGTGATCACGATTGGCGACGAAGCCCAGCGCCCGGATGGATCCGGCGTCGGTCTCGGCCTCAACCCAGGTCGGCACATAGACGCCACCGCTCATCTCGCGCCGCCACAGGGCATCCAGAATTTCGTCCCGGCCACGCACGGGAACACGGAACGCGACACCCGCGCAGGTGCCGCCGGGCTCGAGCGCAAGCCCAAGGCCCGGCCGCTCGAACGAGCCGCGCGCGCGGATGGTCCAGAAGGTGAAGGCCCGGCGATATGCCGTCAGCGTCGCCGCGCGGGTTTCATCAGGTTCGAAGCGCGGATCCCAGATCAGGGATCCCGCGCAGAAAACCCACAGAGCATCCGGATCGGGCGACGCAGCGAGCGTCTCCCGGCGATTAGACTCGCGCCGAGTGTCGCACCATTCGACAAAGGATGTTGGCGGCGGATTGATCGGTTCTTCGGGCATAGCAAATCCGTACGCGGTGCGAACCGCTCGATAGAAATTCGAGGCGGTATAGCGCGGGGCCTGTTATTCTTCCACCCAAACAATATTTCCCACGAAGAGAGAAGAAATGTCAGGCGACAATCTCAAGTCACACACCGTCGGTTGGATCGGCACCGGCAAGATGGGCTACCCGATGGCCGAGCTGCTCATCGCCGCCGGCGCAGATGTCAAGGTCTACAATCGGACCGCGGCGAAGGCCGAGCCGCTCGGCGTCGAGGTGGTCGCAAAACCCGCCGACCTCGCCGATCGGGATATCGTCTTCACGATCGTGACCGACGACGCGGCGATCCGCGAGATGATCACCGGCCCGGACGGTATGCTTTCCGGTTCTTCGCTGCCGAAGATCATCAGCGACAGCTCGACCATCTCGATCGAGACTTCGCAGGACATACGCGCGGCCTGCGAGGCCAAGGGCGTCCAATTCCTAGCGACGCCGATCAGCGGCAACGGCCATGCGGTCGCGGCCGGCAAGGCGACGCTCGGCGTATCGGGCCCGCGCGAGGCCTATGACATCGCGCGTCCCTACATCGCCGCGCTCGGCCGGGCCGAGACTTATATCGGCGAGGGCGATTCCTCGCGCCTCGCCAAGCTCGCCCACAACGTCATGCTCGGGGTCGTCGCTCAGTGCATGGCCGAGATCACGGTGCTTTGCGAGAAGGGCGGAATCGAGCGCCACGCGTTCCTCAACTATTTCAACAACAGCGCCATGTCCTCGATCTTCACCAACTACAAAGCGCCCGCGCTGGTGAATCTCGACTACACGGCCACGCACACCTCGAAGATGCTGCGCAAGGATCTCGACCTCGCGCTGGCTGAGGCGCGCAACCTCGAGGTCCCGATGCCGGTTACGAACCTCACGCGCGAGCTTGTTCAGGCGCTGATCGGTTCCGGGCATGGCGAGGACGATTTTGCCGCGCTGATCAAGATGCAAGCGAAGGCCGCCGGCTACGACATCAAGCCGGAGAATGTCGACGTCTCCGACGGCCTCAAAGACGCCGCCGAATAACACACGCACGGTCCGAAAAAATGAGCAAAACCCTGATCAAGGGCGGCGCCATCATTTCGATGGATCCCCAGACCGGTGACTTTGCAAAGGGCGATATTCTCGTCAATGGCAGCGAGATAGAGAAGATCGGCAAGACGATCCGTGCGCCGAGCGCTAAGGTCATCGATGCGACCGGCATGATCGTCATGCCGGGCTTCGTGAACGCCCACCTTCACACTTGGCAGACCGGGATTCGCGGTGTCGCCGGCAATTGGTCTATTCCCGAGTATCTGCACCAAATGCACGCCACGATCGCGCCGCGCTACACTGCCAACGATACCTATCTCGGTAATCTCGTGGGGGCCCTGAACCAGATCAATCTAGGGGCTACCACCATATTCGACTGGTGCCACAACAACGCGACACCCGCGCATTCCGACGCTGCCATCCGGGGACTCCGGGAATCCGGCATCCGCGCCTTGTTCGGCCACGGCTCGCCGAAACCCGACCCCAAGAAGGGCACCAAGCATTTCAGCGAGATACCGCATCCCCGCAGCGAGCTTGAGCGTCTGCGCAACGGCGTCCTCTCCGACGACGACGCGCTGGTCACACTCGCCATGTCAGCTCTCGGCGTCGATTTCGCCATCTGGGAGGTCGTCGAGCACGACTTCCGACTGGCCAAGGAACTAGACCTGATCATCAGCACCCATGTTTGGGGGGCGCCCAATCGCCTAAACCCGGATGGTTACAGGAAGCTGGCGAAGCTCAAGCTGCTCAACAGGCGACACAACATGGTCCACGGAAACTACCTGTCGGACGACGAGCTCAAGGTGGTTATCGACAGCGGCGCCTCGACGACCATCACACCCGAAGTCGAAATCCAGATGGGCCACGGCAAACCCCTGATCGGTCGGGTGCGCGCACTAGGCGGCGCACCGAGCATCGGCATCGATATCGAGAGCAACATCTCTGGAGACATGTTCACGGTGATGCGCATGGCCATGCAGCCGCAACGCCTGTTCGATAATCAGGCGACGTACAATATGACCAATGCCGTGGTGGACAGCCTTTCGATCAAGCCGCGCGAAGCACTCGAATGGGCAACCATCAACGCCGCGCGGGCGATGGGTCTAGATCGAAAGACCGGCTCCCTAAAAGCTGGGAAACAGGCCGACATCATCATGATCAACAGGAACGACCTCAACCTGTTCCCGGTTCACAACCCAATCGAGAGTGTGGTCTTCCACGCCCATGGCGGGAACGTGGACACCGTCATGATCGCGGGCAAGATCCGGAAGCAGAATGGTAAGCTCAGATATCTTGGTCTGCGCGGCAAGATGGATCAACTCGCCAGATCCGGCCGGCGAATCCTCAAAGGCGTGAAGCTCGCCGCCTAGCACGCCAATATCGTGCCGGGCCCCGGTGTTGTATCATCGCCGCGCCCAGACTGGAGACCGACATGACCGACGACTCACCTCGCCCGAACTCGCCCGAAGCACGCGACACCGCATCGATCATTCACCCACTCACCAACCTCAAGACACATCTGGACAAGGGTCCGGTCGTCATCGAGGAGGGCAAAGGCGTCTGGGTGACCGACAATCACGGCAAGGAATATATCGAGGGGATGGCCGGCCTTTGGTGCATCTCGCTGGGCTATGGCCAAGACCGGCTGGTGCAGGCCGCCGCCGACCAGATGGCGCGCCTACCCTACTATCACCTGACCAACCACAAGAGCCATTCGCCGGTAATCGACCTGGCCGAGATGCTGCTCCAAATCGCGCCCGTGCCGATGTCGAAGATCTGGTTCGCCAACTCTGGATCCGAGGGCAACGACAGCGCCGCGCGCATCGTCTGGTACTACTGGAATGCGATGGGCAAGCCAGAGAAGCGCAAGATCATTGCCCACCAGCGTGCCTATCACGGGAACACGATCGCATCGGCCAGCCTGTCGGGCATGCATTACAACCACGCCTCCTTCGGGCTGCCCCTCGACGGCTTCCTGCATGTGACCCCGCCGCATCATTATCGCTATGCACAGCCCGGCGAGAGTGAAGAGGATTTCGCGACCCGGCTGGCCGATGAACTCGACGCCCTGATCGAGGCCGAGGGTTCCGAGACAGTGGGCGCCTTCTTCACCGAACCGATCATGGGCTCGGGCGGCGTCATCGTGCCGCCGCCGACCTATTACGAGAAGATTCAGGCGGTGATCCGCAAGCATGACATGCTGCTGGTCGCCGACGAGGTGATCACAGCCTTTGGGCGCACCGGCAACATGTTCGGTTCCACGACCATGGGCCTTGAGCCCGACATGCTGGTCTGCGCCAAGGGACTGTCGAGCGCCTATATCCCAATCTCCGCTCTGATGGTGAACGCCCGAGTATTCGACGCGATCGCCGAGGAGAGCGACCGCGTCGGGGTGTTCGGGCTGAGCTTCACATACTCGGGCCACCCGGTATCGGCCGCCGTCGCCCGCGAGGCGCTGCGCATCTATGCCGACGAGGACATCGTCGGCCATGTGCGGGTGATGGAGCCCCACTTCATAGGCGGCCTCGAGGCGCTGCTGGATCACCCCCTTGTGGGCGAGGTAAGGGGAAAGGGGCTGGTCGCGGGTGTCGAACTGGTGCGCGACAAGGCCACGGGAGAAGCCTTCGGTCCGGCACTTGGCGTCGGCCCCTACTGCAACCAACGGGCAGAGGATCACGGCCTCATCGTGCGGGCGATCGGTGATACAATCTCCTTCTGCCCGCCACTGATCATCAACAAGGACGAGATCGCGGAGATGATCGTCCGTTTCCGCAGGGCACTCGACGACACACATGAGATGCTGCGAACGGAAGGACAGATCGCCGCGGAATAAGCCATCTATTATCGGCCCGACCGCACGCCAATAAGGAACCAGACATGTCGGACAATCTCGCGGCACTTACCGCCACTCAACTCAGCGACCTTTATGACAGCGGCGAGGCCTCGCCGGTCGATGTAACCAGGGCCGTGCTCAACCAGATCGAGGCGCACAACCCCACGCTCAACTGTTTCTGCCTGGTCGACGCCGACTCGGCCCTCGCGAGCGCCGGGGAGGCCGAGGCGCGCTGGCAGAAAGGCGAGCCACTATCCGCTATCGACGGCGTACCCGTCTCGATCAAGGACCTGACCCTGACCAAGGGCTGGCCGACCCTGCGCGGCTCACGCACCAGCGACCCTGACGGCCCCTGGGACGAAGATGCGCCGGCGACGGCTCGGCTGCGCGAGGCCGGCGCGGTCTTAACCGGCAAGACAACCACGCCGGAGTTCGGCTGGAAAGGCGTCACCGACAACCCGCTGACGGGCATCACGCGAAATCCCTGGAATCCCGAGCGCACCCCCGGCGGCTCGTCCGGCGGCGCCTCGTCAGCCTGTGCCGCTTTCATGGGTCCACTGCACCAAGGCTCGGACGCAGCTGGCTCGATCCGTATTCCCTCAGCCTTCGCCGGCATCTTCGGCCACAAGCCCACCTTTGGACTGGTCCCAAACTACCCCCTACCCGGCCATATCGGGAACCTGGCGAACATGGGCCCGATGACCCGAACGGTGACCGACGCAGCGTTGATGCTGAACGTTCTGGCGAGGCCGGACTCGCGCGATTCCATGGCCGCTCCCGCCACGGCCCAGAACAAGAATTACCTGAACGCGCTCGACGCGGGCATCGAGGGTGTGCGCATCGCCTTCAGCCCAACACTTGGCGAAAACGGCTGGGCTGACGACGATGTCGCCGCGGGCGTGGCACGCGCCGCAAAGACGCTTGGTGACCTCGGCGCGATCGTCGAAGAGGTCGACCCGGATATCCCGCCCGTCCAGCCGATCATCGAGGTCATCTGGGCCGCGGCAGACGCCTGGCTGGTCGATCAGATTCCGGCCGAGAAGCGCGAACTCATGGACCCGGGTCTTTTAGCCATCGCGGAAGTGGGGCGGAAACTGAGCGTGACCGATCTCGTCAACGCCCACGCCATGCGGGTTGAGCTCGGCAACCGCATGGCGCGCTTCCACGAGGATTACGACTTGCTGCTGACACCGCAGATGCCACTCGAGGCGATTGAGGCCGGAAAGAATGTCCCCGACGGGCGCGACATGGGCCAATGGGTCGACTGGTGCCCCTTCACTTATGCGTTCAACCTGACCATGCAGCCCGCCTGCTCGGTGCCTTGCGGACTGGGCGACGAGCGGCTGCCCATCGCATTCCAGCTGGTCGGGCGGCACTGGGAAGACGCTCTAGTGCTGCGCGCCGCGCGTGCCTACGAGAAGGCGCACCCGTTCGCAACGGCGTCAGGCTATGTCTAGCCGTTAGACGGCCGGCAGCCCCGCGGGCTTGCGCTTCCGCCAGGGCATAGCCGCCTCGAGCTGGCCAGAGAGCCGGAACAGCGTCGCCTCGTCGGCGAACCGACCGACGGCCTGAACCGACACCGGGAAACCTTCTTCCGTCGTGCCGACCGGCAGGCTGATCGCCGGCTGGCCGGTCAGGTTGAACCAAACCGTGAAAGGCGAGAAGGCCGCCACCCGATCCCAGTATTCGTCCGCGTTGTCCATCATCATGTCGAGCCAGCCCAGCTTCGGCGGCATGTGGCCAAGGCCCGGCGTCAGGAGAACGTCGTGTTGCTCGTGATACGCGGCCATGCGGCGCGCAGCCTGATGCATCCGAGCCTGGACTAAGAATACGTCATACCCCGTCACGCCTTCGCCTTTCTCCGCAGTTGCCGCGACCACATTCTCAACCTCACCCGGCTCCGGGAGTCGCCCCTTAGTGGGATGCATTCGAATGATCTGGGCTGCGTTCGACGCCATGAGTGTGCGGAAGATGTCCTGCATCTCATCATTATCGAGTGGCGGGTCGGCCTCGGTGACCTCATGTCCCAGCCCCTCCAGCACCGACAAGGTCTCGTCGAGGACGCGCGCATGCTCCCCGTCGGTGCGCGCGCCTGTGATCCCGCCATGGCTAAAGCCGATCCGCAGCCTGCCCGGGTCCACGTCGACCTCCTCCAGCCAGGGCCGCGTCGACGGCGGTGCGAAATAGGGGTCACCGAGCGCGGGGCCGGCTGTCGCGTCCAGAATCGCCGCGTGATCACGTACAGTGACGGATACTGTGTGTTCCGCGACGATGCCGCCCATACGCTCTCCCAGTCCCGGCGCGAACGAGTTTCGCCCGCGGGTGGGTTTCATCCCCACCAGCCCGCAGCAGGACGCCGGCACCCGGATCGAGCCAAACCCGTCGCTGGCGTGCGCTGCTGGGAGAATCCGCGCCGCCACGGCGGATGCCGCCCCGCCCGAGGAACCGCCGGGCGTGACAGCATCGTCCCAGGGGTTGCGGGTCGGCCCGTACAACTGCGGTTCACAGGTGATCGACATCCCGAACTCGCAGGTGTTGGTCTTACCAAAGATGGCCATGCCCGCAGCCTTCAGCCGGACGACCGTCTCGCTATTCGAGTCCGCCACCACGTCGGCCATGAACTTACTGCCGCCGGTGGTCGGCGTACCCGTCAGGGTCGCGCCGAGGTCCTTGAGCAGATATGGCACGCCGGCGAGCGGTCTGTCGGGCAACTCGGCATTGGCCGCCGCTCGGCCATGGTCGTAGAGTTCCATGACGATGGCATTGAGCGCAGGATTGCGGGCAGTACTGCGAGCGATCGCCGCCTCCATCACCTCGCTGGCCGTCACCTCGCCGGCGCGGATCAGGGCCGCGAGGCCCACCGCGTCATGATCCTCGTATGTGTCAAATGCTGCCACGATCGTCTCCCGGTCTGATTTGGTCGTCCGCCACAAGTTGATCGCCGCGACCGTTTTGTCCAATGTCCCGCTTCATGGTTCACTAAAATGGTTCGCGATGTCACGTCCCAATATATTACTCGGGTGCAGCCTAGCAGCCGCGGCTGGGGTCGGCTTTGCCGCGAACTCGACGGCCGCCAAGCTCGCCTATGAGGGCGGCACGAACCCGCTCACATTTCTGACCCTGCGCTCTACGCTCGCCGCCATCCTCGTCTTGGTGATCATCCTCGCAAACCGGCGCAGCCTGCACATGCCGCTTGGGCGTCGGATGGCTGCCCTAGCAATCGGCGTCATCCTCGCGATCTACTCCTATGGCACCCTCGGATCAATTCAGTTCATCCCGGTCGCGCTCGCGATCCTGATTCTCTACACCTTCCCCCTACTCACAAGCGTCTACGCTTGGATCGGCGGCGAGGAACGCCCCTCGGTCAAATCCATCGGCGCCCTGCTAGTGGCGTTCTTCGGCCTAATCCTCGCCCTCGATGTCAGCGGCAACGCACTCAATCTCGCCGGGGTCGGGCTCGCGGCGATGGCAGCGGTCGGGTTGACCATCGTTATCATCCTCAACAACAGGCTCGTTGGCGACGGAGATTCACAGCCGATCACCTTTCACATGATGTTGTCCGCATCGGTCGTGTTCGCGGTCGTCACTTGGATTACCGGCGACTACGAGCTGCCCCAGACAGCCTCCGCCTGGGCCGGCTTCCTAATCGGTCCAAGCGCCTATGCTGGGGCCATCGTGACCGTCTTCGTAGCCATTTCGCTTGCCGGCCCAGCACCTGCCGCCATGTCGATGAACATCGAGCCGGTTGCGAGCCTGGCATTCGGCTTTCTGCTGCTGGGCCAAGCTCTCAACGGCATACAAATTTTTGGCGCAGCGCTGGTCATCGCGGCCGTATTGTCGCTACGCTTAAACTACATGCGCATCCCAGGATCCAACAAGGGCGATCCAACGTGACCGACCTGCTAAAACAAACGATAGCCATCGCGGAAATTCTCAAAGTACGCGGCGAAACCGTGGCCGTGGCCGAGACCTCCGCCGGCGGCCTCGTCTCGGCCCAACTCCTCGCGGTCAGCGGGGCCTCCGCCTATTTTGTCGGCGGCGGCGTGCTCTACACCGGCGAAGCGCGGGAAAAACTCGCCGGCATCACGGACGCGGACATGGCCGGCATCCGTTCGAGCAGCGAGCCCTTCGCCCGGCTTCTGGCAGAAACCCTGCGCAGACGCCTCGGGGCCACATGGGGTCTTGCCGAAACAGGCGCCGCCGGGCCGACAGGTAACCGCTATGGCGACGATGCGGGACACACCTGCGTCGCGGTCTCCGGGCCGTTCTCGGACGTCAAGACGCTGGAAACCGCGAGTAATGATCGAAGCGCGAATATGTGGCGATTCTCTGCCGAAGCACTGGATTTGTTCATGCAATGCCTTCGGGAATCGCAAGAAAATTAATGCGAATATCTTGATAGCTGTGGGATGGACTAAATTCTCCCACTTTGACTTCGGTGAGGAGCTCCTCGCCAAGCCCTTCCCCGAGGGTTTCGCGGAAGCCGCCGACCACCGCTTGGAGATTTCGGTCGCCCCATAAGTAGGTTCTATATCCCAAACAGACAGGGCGTCGGCTCCGGCCGACGTGCTTTCGCTATCCGGGCATGACAGGGTCGTAACCAACGGGATAGGCATAGCAAATTCGATGACAGCGTCATGAGCAACGCCGTAGTTCGCGCAACATCGATGCCCCTTTTGTTCGCGATGATGTTCGCGAGCCAGCTCGCCACGACGATCTTTTTGCCGGGACTGCCGGGAATCGCGCACGACCTCGCCAGCAGCCTCACGGCCGCCCAGATGATGCTCCCGGCCTATCTCGGCAGCTTCGCCATCGCACAGCTCTTCGTCGGCCCGCTATCCGACGGTTTCGGTCGACGCCGGGTCATCATTGGCGGACTGGGCTTGTTCAGCCTGGCCAGCCTCGCGGCAGCGCTAGCTCCCAGTATCGAGCTACTTCTGGCAGCACGCGCAGTGCAGGCCAGCGGGGCCTGCGCGACTATGGTCGTTGCCCGGGCGATCATTCGCGACACCGCCCACGGCGTGGCTGCCGCGCGGGCAATGAGCGCCCTGGCCATCGCCATGGCAGTGGGCCCATCCGCCGCACCGCTCATCGGTGGCCAGCTCGTCACCTGGTTCGACTGGCGTGCGACCTTCTACTTCACCTGCCTCATCAGCGCCGTCACGGCGGTTGCGGTGATCCGCCATCTAGAGGAGACGTTGCCGCCAGAGCAGCGGCGCAGCGCACGCGTGAGCGAACAGATCGTGACGTATCTCCGCCTGTTCGTGAACCCTGTCTTCGTCGGCTACAGCCTCACCGTCGCCTTCGCCAGCGGCGCCATGCAGGCCTTCCTGACCGCGTCGCCGATCGTACTGATACTGCGCATGGAAATGCCGCCCGCCACCTACGGCATCTGCGTCATGGCCATGCCGGTGGTCTATATGGTCGGCAGCTTCTTCGCCAGTTGGCTCACGCTGTGGGCCCCGATCGACCGGATCGTCTTGGCGGGTGGTTTCGTAAGCGCCAGCGGTGGGCTGATGCAACTGGCCTTCGGCCTCGGGATCGGCGGCATCGACGCGGCACCGGCGCATGTTCTCGGCGCCTTCGCCATTTCCAATCTAGGAACCGGGCTGATGCTGGCCTGTTGCTACGCCCAAGCGCTCAATACGGTTACGCCGTCCTACGCCGGCGCAGCCTCAGCGCTCAGCGGTTTCATCCACATGGGCTGGGCATTTATCCTAACCTTCGCGGTCGCCACCGTCGCCCATGAGACATCGCTGCCCCTGGGCGTCGCGCAGATGACCACAACCGGATTAAGCCTGATGACGGCGCTTCTGCTCGTCTTCGTTTTTAGGCGCTATCCTTCGACCGGAGCATAAAACGTGCCCTCGACCTCAAATATATCGTCCTGGTTGAGTGCGGACCCCTCGAGGATCGTGCGCGGCGGATAGGGCCCGCCAGTCCAAATCTCTTGCTGAACTTTGTTCACGATCGGCCGGTAGCGATCCATATTGGTGACATAGGCGGTCAGGCGGACGGCACTAGACAGCGGCGCACCTTCCGACGCCACAATATGCGCCATGTTCACGAAAGCCTGGCGGATGCGATTCTCATCACCCTCAACCAGTGCATTGGTGGCCGGATCGATACCGCGCATGCCGGCGACGAACAAATAGTCGCCCGCACGGCTGGCCAGTGACCAGGTTCCGGTCGGCTTGATCGCTCCCTCGGGAGCAAGATAACAAACTTCGGTTTTCAGATCGGTCACGGATCGCACCTCATATCCGGAGGGAACGCCGGCAGTCTAGGATGCGGCGCCGATCGCGTCTATTCCTGCGGAACCTTGGGGCCCACTTGTAGGTCGCCCCGCGTTCGCGCGGGCGTCGCGTAAGAGCACACGTACCAGCGTGCAGATGAAGAGGTCGGTACTCTAGAGTTTCAGAGTTTCGCCTCAAACACATCGACTGGTGCGCCATGCTTCTTGATCATTGCGGGCCAGCCGCTGCCGAACATCTGGAAGTCGATGTCGATCGTGACCATGCTGGGATACTCCGATTCTGGCTGGGCGTGACGAGGCCGTGAAAATAGATGTTCATACCGGCTTTGATAGGCTGTGTGATCGATCCATGGTGCATTGGCTACTGCCATGGGTACACTGTGGCGGGGAACAAACAGGGAGTACAAACGATGTCACGGGTACCGAACATCAATCCGGAGAATGCGCCGGACGAACTCAAGCACTTTTATGATGCCGTCAGCGGGCTAGTTGGCCGGGTCCCGAATGCCTATCGTACGATGGCCCACGCCCCTCATCTGGCGATGCTCTACCTGCCATTCCAGGCCGCGAACCAGCGCGAATGGGCCGGCGTGCACCTGTCGTCCAAGCTGAAGGAGATGGTCATTATCAAGACTAGCCACATAAACGGCTGCGCGTATTGCTACGCCCATAACACCGCGCTCGGCGAGGCGGCGGGCATCACCCAAGACCAAGTGATCGCGATTTCGTCCGACGACTACCTGATCTCGGACCTATTCGATGCACGCGAGCGCGCCGCGATCGAGTGGGCCGAACACATGACTAAGAACACGGCAGCGGCCCGAGACGACGTATTTGAGCGCGTGGAAGCGCAGTTCAGTTCCGCCGAGATAATTGAACTGACGCTGATCTGTTCTATGTTCAATATGATCAACCGCTTCAACGATTCCCTGAAGCTGCCCATCGAGGCGCAACCCGAGGTAGACAAGATCCGTGGATCAGTCCGTATCGACCCTGCGAACATCAAGACCTATCTGCGCTGGCTCGTGGACAACTGGCCCGAAGATTTCGACGACCTGAATGCGCGCGCCGAAGCCGCGGCGGATGCGGCGTAAGACCTCACCTTAGAGCGAGCCAAACATAGGAAGTTGGTGCGGGCGGCCGGACTTGAACCGGCAAGGCCATAAGGCCGAGGGATTTTAAGTCCCTTGTGTTTACCAATTTCACCACGCCCGCATCAGGCAAACAGCTGCTTTATACTTGTAACGGACGACGCGCGGCTTCGACAAACGCCAACAGGACCCGCTTCATGGACGGTTTCGATATCGCAAGGCTGATTGCGCTGTTCGGCGCGCTGCTGATCCTCGCCCCGACAATCGTATTCATCGTACGCGACCGCAACGCCGCGGTGCAGAATGCGGTGATCTGGATCGCGCTGTCCGGCGCCGCTGTCCTGCTCTGGACCGCCATCTGGCAGCCCTAACCGGCATCTAATCCTTGGACTTGGGCACCTCGAGCCCGCCCGCAACCGGCTGTCCGCCGAGGTTACGGATCAGTTCGCCGAGCTTCGTCGCTGCCTCGTCGAGCCGCGCCTGATCGGGCCCGCGTAACACCAGATTAGTGCCGGGCTTGCCATCAAAGAAGAAAGGGTAGCTACCAATATCCATGTCGGGATAGGCGTCCTGCATTAGGCCAAGCTCAGTGGCGATGGTGCCCTCAGGCACGTAGCTACCGACGGTGACGGACAACAGGGTCACGCCGCCCTCGAGCTGGTCCTTGAGCCCCTCAAACATGGCCTGCATGACCCTCGGAATCCCGGCCATCACATAAACATTCTCGACCCGGAAGCCCGGCGCGCCGCTGATCGAGTTGTCAACCAATTCGGCAAATTCCGGGGTCTCCGCCATTTTCAGACGCGCCTCGGTGACCTCGACGTCCATCTGGGCCATGCGTTCGCGCAGAATTCGCTCGGCGTCGGGGTGACGGATCAGCTTCTGCCCAAACGCTTTGGCAACGCATGCCGAGGTGATGTCGTCATGGGTCGGCCCGATGCCACCGGTCGTGAAGACATAGTCGTATTTTGCGCGCAGCGTATTCACAGTGCCAATGATCTCCTCCTCGATGTCCGCCACCACCCGTGCCTCGCGCATCTGGATGCCCAGCTTGTTCAGCTCAGCCCCGAGATAGGGAAGATTGGCGTCATGGGTCCGACCCGACAGGATCTCGTTGCCGATGATCGGGACTGCGGCGGTCACGCGTTTGGTATCACTCATGCTGTTCGCTTGCCTGTGTTCTTGTTGAAATGCGGATCAGGTCTCAGGACGCACATAGCCGCGCGCCGCCATGCAGCGTCCGAACATCTGGTTAAGGGACCGCGCGACCTTCCGGTCGCGGGACGCCGAAACGATCGTCCGCGTCTCCTCGAGTCCGCCGCGGGTCGAACCGCGGATATCTCGGGTGAAGCTCTCGGTGCGGCCCAACGCGCGCTCAACCTGCGCCCGACAGGCTGCCTGATCGGCACGGACCTGCGCCTCGCCGGCATCTTCCTTGACCCAGACCGCACTCTTACCGCCGCACGCTGCAAGGGCGAGGACTAAGCTCAGCGGCAAAACGGACTTCATGGACGTACCTCCCAACTTTACCGGCTTGTCGAACTATCATGGAGCCAGAAGACAGTCAAAACGCGCCTGACGGTATTGCGATACGCGGTTGATCAACGCAAGCCAGCTTCATAGGTTTCCCCGAAAATGAAATTTCCCGATCCCCTGATTCCCGGCATGCTGATCAAGCGATACAAGCGCTTTCTGCCCAAAATCGAGATTTCCGGCGCAGACGGCGCGCCCGATGTAATCACGGCCCACTGCGCCAATCCCGGCACGATGCCCGACCTGACAGCACCTGGCTCCAAAGTATGGGTTTCGCCGGCATACAATCCAAAGCAGAAACTCCAATACACATGGGAGGTCATCCGGGTCGGCCGCCACCATGTTGGCATCAACACCTACTTACCCAATAGGCTGGTCGACGAGGCCCTCGCAGCGGGCCGTATTGCGGAGCTCACTGGCTATGCAAATCGGCGGCGTGAGATGAAATACGGCGCGAATTCAAGGATTGATTTCCTGCTCGAGGACCCGGGCCGCCCGACTTGCTATGTAGAGATCAAAAATGTCCACCTCAAGCGCGATCCCAGCGACACCGGGGGCAGCGCAGAGTTTCCCGACAGTGTTACGGCCCGGGGTGCGAAGCATCTGCGAGAGCTCGCGAATGTCGCAGAAAGCGGGGCCCGCGCCGTGATGCTCTATATCGTGCAACGCGCCGATTGCGACCATTTCCATCTCGCCGACGACATTAATCCGGCCTATGACGAGGCCTTCGCAGACGCCCGGCGTCGAGGGGTTGAGGCAATCTGCTATGCATGCGACGTTTCGCCCGAACGCATAGATATTACCCATCCACTGCCGATCAGACCCTGACACCGACATGACCGACACACAGTCTGCCAAACCCGGCCCCGAAGCGAGCCGCATCCGCATTCATGATGCTGATGCCTTCGATGGCATGCGCCGCGCCGGGAAGCTCGCAGCCGAAACGCTCGATCATGTTACCCCGCATGTACAGCCTGGCGTAACGACCGAAGAACTCGACCGGATCTGTCACGAATTCATTCTCGACCATAGCGCCATCCCCGCGCCGCTGGGCTATCGTGGGTTTCCTAAGTCGATCTGCACGTCTGTTAACCACGTGGTCTGCCATGGCATCCCGGGCGAAAAACGTCTGACCAACGGCGACATCGTCAACATCGACGTTACCGTCATCCTCGACGGATGGCACGGCGACACGAGCCGGATGTTCAATGTTGGCAAGGTCAAGCGGCGGGCCGAGCGCCTGGTCGAAGTCACGCACCGGGCACTGTGGGAGGGCATCAACGCCGTCCGGCCCGGCGCGACACTGGGTGATGTTGGCCACGCGATCCAGACTTATGTGGAGAGCGAACGCTTCTCCGTCGTCCGCGACTTCTGCGGCCACGGGCTCGGGCAGGTGTTCCACGATGCGCCCTCAGTTCTGCACTTCGGACAACCCAGGACTGGGCCAGAGCTGCGCGAGGGGATGTTTTTCACTATCGAGCCCATGGTCAATGTCGGCCGGTTCGACGTGAAGATCCTCGGCGACGGCTGGACCGCCGTGACCAAGGATCGCTCCCTGTCCGCCCAGTTCGAGCACTCGATCGCGGTCACCAACGACGGATTCGAGGTGTTCACCCACTCCCCCAAGGGGTGGGACAAACCGCCTTACGACTGAACGAGCACGGAGCCCGCGGACATCATAGCCGTGTCCCGAGGACGGCCCGACCATTGCGAACATCGTACCCGAATACGCGAACAATTGGCCGGCTATAACGGGACGGCTATGCCCGACTACCAGCTTCCTGAGCTCATCCTGTTGAGTGCCATACCCCGTCGCGACAGTAAGCCCCCGGCTAATAGAGGCCGGTTAACATTTCTTAACAATACTCATGTGCGAAGAAATGGTCGCCGTCTGCCCGCGGGTCGTCCACAACCCGCGACTCGCCTCGCCGGGGTATCACGATGCACGGGCTCCGGTTAACCGAAAAAGCCCCATGTAAACTCGTATTCGAAAACCTACCAAATACCCGAAGGCCGACCCGCATGATCCCCCGCTACAGCCGACCAGAAATGACCGCCATCTGGGAACCGGAGAACAAGTACCGGATCTGGTTCGAGATCGAGGCGCATGCCTGCGACGCACAGGCGGCACTGGGGGTGATTCCGGAATCCGCGGCCAAGGCAGTATGGAAAAAGGGCGCGTGGGAGATCGACCGGATCGAAGAGATCGAGCGCGAGACCAGGCACGACGTCATCGCGTTCCTGACCAACCTCGCCGAACATATAGGCGAGAATGGGCGGTTCGTGCATCAGGGCATGACATCGTCGGACGTGCTGGACACCTGCCTTTCTGTCCAGCTGACACAGGCGGCCGATCTGCTGTTGGAGGACATGGACGAGTTGCTGGCGGCACTCGAGAAGCGCGCGCGCGAGCACAAGGACGATGTCTGCATCGGCCGCAGCCACGGCATCCACGCCGAGCCCACGACCTTCGGCGTAAAGCTAGCGGGCCACTATGCCGAATTTGCGCGCTGCCGCACGCGCCTGGAGGCCGCGCGTACCGAGATCGCGATTTGCGCAATCTCCGGCGCCGTCGGCACCTTCGCCAACATCGATCCAGCCGTCGAGGTGCACGTCGCCAGGAAGATGGGCTTGGCATCCGAGCCGGTCTCAACGCAAGTGATCCCGCGCGACCGGCACGCCATGTTCTTCGCCGTGCTGGGGGTCATCGCCAGCGCCGTCGAGCGGCTATCGGTCGAGATTCGTCACCTTCAGCGCACCGAGGTGCGCGAGGCGGAGGAGTTCTTCGCCGCAGGCCAGAAGGGCTCGAGCGCGATGCCCCACAAGCGGAATCCAATCCTAACCGAGAACCTGACCGGCCTCGCGCGGGTCGTCCGCTCGGCGGTCGTCCCGGCGATGGAAAACGTTGCACTGTGGCACGAGCGCGACATCTCGCACTCTTCGGTCGAGCGGATAATCGGACCCGACGCCACGGTGACGCTGGATTTTGCCCTGATGCGCCTGACCAGCGTGGTCGACAAGCTGCTGGTCTATCCCGAGACCATGATGGCGAATGTGGAGAAGCTCGGCGGGCTGATCCATTCTCAGCGCGTGCTGCTCGCCCTCACTCAGGCCGGCATGAGCCGCGAGGACGCCTACCAGGCCGTCCAGCGCAACGCGATGCAGGTCTGGGCGCTGCCCGAGGCCGAACGCGAGGGCGCATTTCTATCGTTCCTGCAGGGTGACAAGGCTGTCAGCAAGCTCATCGCGGGCGACGACCTCGCCGAGAGCTTCGACCTCGGCTACCACACCAAGCATTTGGATACGATCTTCGAACGCGTGTTCGGCGCAGACTGAGGATACCCCGGGATAGTCGATGAGCGACAACAGGCTCCCCACGGATCTCTGGGTCAGCGCCGGGCTGCGCCGCGCGTCCGACGAGAGCATCCCCACCGCGGTCGTGCGCCGGGGCGAACGCCAGTCCGGAACGGTGATCCTGAAGCTCAACCAGCTCGACCGCGGCTGCCGCATCCTGACCCAAGCCCGTGATATCGACGGGCGGCTCGCATGGTTCCCTGCGCTCGACGGCGCCGCCATCCCGGAGGCCGATGCCGACGCCTATGTCGCGCGCGCGATCGACCGCGATCCCGACATCTGGGTCATCGAGATCGAGCACCGCGAGGGGTGGCACCCCTATGAGGATGTTTTCTGACGGCGTCGGGCGCCCTATGCGAGCCCTTCGGCGAACCGTAGGTCCCGGGTCACGCCGTTGTCCAGCAACTTCAGGGCCTCCTGATAGGCAGGGCTGTCATGGGTCGCGATGGCGGCCTCGAGGGAGTCGAACACGATAAGCGTCGTGCGCTCGGGGATTCCCGCCTCGTACACCTTCGCCGCCGGGCCGCGCGCGAGAAAGGTGCCGCCGCCCGCGGCAATCGCCGGGCCCGCGAGCTCGAGATAGGCGGCGAGCTTATCCGGGTCGTGAATTTCGCGGTACGCTGCGATCCAGTAGGCCTTGGCCATGGCGCGTTTCCTCTATCGTTTTGGGTCAGACGGTCTTCTCGGCCTCGATAAGGAAGCGGGCCACCAGTTCGTTCCATTTCTCCGGGTGCCGACGATAGGAATAATGGCCCCCATCGTCGAACAGCGTCATCTGTGCGCCTGAAATCGCCGCGCTCAGGTCTTCGGCGAAGTAGTAAGGGATCGTCGCGTCGTCGACAGTACCGATGACAAGCGACGGCTTGTCAATCCGACCGATCTCATCGGTGCGGTCATGGGCCAGCGTCATGTCTAGCCGTGCGGTCAGAATCTCCACGGGGCCGACGGTTTCAAGCGCGCGGCGCTCGAGCTCCATGACGGCGTCGAGGTTGTGCCGGAACTGGTCGGCGCCCGAGGTGAACATCGACGAGACCTTCACATACTCCTCGGGGCCGTAGGATTCCGCGATTCGCTTGCGGGTGATCGCCACGCGGGTGATGAACTCGTCCGCCGTGACCCAGGTATTGTTGAAGATGCATGCCCGCACCCGTTCAGGATGGTCGAGCGCCAGATTCTGCAGGATGCAGCCGCCGGTCGAGGTGCCGGCGATATGCGCTGTTTTTATGCCGAGCGTGTCCATCAGTGCGATTACGTCGTCGGCAATGGCCTGTGTGGAATAGGCGCTCGCGCCCGTCGGCTTGTCGCTCTCGCCGGTGCCGCGGTGATCGAAAGTCACGCAGCGATACTGCTTAGAGAAATGCTCCAGCTGGAACGACCAGGCATCGTACAGTCCGACGAGGCCGGGAATGAAGACGAAGGCCGGGCCCTCGCCCATATCCGCGCAGTTGAGCGTAATGCGCCCGGTATCGATGCGTTTCATGGACCGGCCTCAGCGCTCTTGGAAGGAAATATCCGGCGCGATCTCGAGCATCGATTCCTCGAGGGGGACCCGTAGCCCGTCATTCAGGCGATTGATCAGCCCCATAGACGCCGCGACGATTGTGACTTCCGTGCGCTCCTGGGCGGTGGTGTGCGCCATAAAGTCCGCGATGACGTCTTCCGATATGGCACCCACATCGACCGTCAGCGCCTCGCTGTAGGTCAGGATAGCACGCTCCTTGTCGGAGAAGGCCGGGTGTGTACGGAAGTCGTAAATGTTGTCGATCTTCTTCTGTTCGACACCTTGGCTGCGCATGACGCGCATCTGGTGGGCCGAGCAGTAGAGACAGGCATTAATGTTGGAGACTTTATTGCGGATCAGCGCCTTGAGAGGCTTGGGCAGATCGCCCTGATCCCACACATCGTCGAGGAACTGCCGCATGGTGGCGCCGAGTTCCGGCGAGTTGGCCATGGCGTGCACATTGTTGGCGACCATACCGACGCGGCCCGACACCCGCTCGGCGGAATTGCGGAACGGCGGCGAGAAGTCCGCAACGTCGACAGGCGGCACCAGACAGGAATGTCCGGCGACCTGTGCCCCATCATCCATCTTAGACCCTCATAAGCGTCGTTTTTCCGGCGTGCAGGAGCGCCAGCGCGAACGGCTATTCGCCGTCGTGGACCTGCTGCATGGCGACACCCATCAACTCATCCATATGCTTGCGCACGAGTTGTTCGGACGTCTCGACACCCTTGGCCTGAAGATCCCCGAAGACCTTCTCCAGCACGTCATCGTCGCCCGGGCGCTCGAAGTCTGATTTCACGACCTCCTTCGCATAGGCCTGCGCCTCGGCGCCGCCCAAGCCCAGCAGTTCCGCCGCCCAGAGGCCGAGTAGCTTGTTGCGGCGGGCCGTCGCCTTGAACTTGAACTCTTCGTCGCGCTTGAACTTGTTCTCGAAGGCCTGTTCGCGCTCATCAAAACTCGACATATCTAACCCACTCTCCGTTGCATTCGTGGCGTACGTTCTTAGAAGATAGATATAGTGGTCCATCGCCCTCGTTTGAATTGAAATCTCATGTGCACGCTCGTCATTCTTCGTCGTCCCGGACATCGCTGGCCGTTGCTGATCGCGGCCAACCGCGACGAGATGACCGACCGCGGCTGGCACCCCCCTGCGCGCCACTGGCCTGACCGCCCCGATGTGGTCGGCGGGCTCGACGAACTGGCGGGCGGCACCTGGCTCGCCGTCAACGATCACGGGGTGGCGGCCGCAATCCTGAACCGCGAGGGATCGCTCGGCCCCACGGTCGACAAACGGTCTCGCGGCGAACTGGTCCTCGAGGCGGTGGACCATTCGGATGCCGCCGCCGCAGCGGCGGCGATCGGCGACCTCGACGGCAACGCCTATCGATCGTTCAACCTGATCATCGCCGACAACCGGGACGCCTACTGGGTGCGAGGCACCGAGCAGCCGGTCGTCGAGACGTTCGAGATACCGCCGGGCCTGCACATGATCACCTCGCGCGAGCTCGACGATACGAACAGCGCGCGGATCGGGCGTTTCCTGCCGCAGTTCCGCATCGCCGCTGAGCCCGATGTTGCCGCCGGCGACTGGTCGGCATGGGAAACGCTGCTCGCGACCCGTCTGCATTCGAGCGACGAGGACCCGCGTGAGACCATGTGCATCGTGACGGACCGGGGATACGGCACCGTCTCAAGTACGCTGGTTGCCCTCCCCTCCGTCGATCACACGGATGAGGATGTGGTCTGGCGGTTTGCACCGGGACGCCCAGACAATACCCCCTTCGAGCATGTGATCCTGTCACTGGCGGCCCAGTGACGATCCGGTCTCTGGGCCATCTGGTGCTGACTGTCACGTCGATCGAGGAAACCTGCGCCTTCTGTACCGACGTGCTGGGCATGACGGTCGAGACATTCGCGGACGGACGCTTCGCACTGCGGTTCGGCGACCAGAAGATCAACCTGCACGCCGCGAGGGCGCGATTTCGAGCCGAAGGCACTGCATCCCATCCCCGGGAGCAGCGATCTCTGTTTCCTGACAAACATCCCCATCGACGCCGTCATCGGGCATCTCGAGGCGCGCGGCATCGCCATCATTCAGGTGCCCGTCCCACGCACCGGGGCGACAGACCCGCTCATTTCCGTGTATTTTTGCGATCCCGACCGCAACCTGATCGAAGTCGCCAACACCCGCGCGAAACAAGCCCCCAACACAGAATGGACATGGCATGGAAGAGAATCGGTTCGACGTCAGCAACCGCGTCGTTATCATCACGGGCGCGGGCCAGGGTCTGGGCCGCGAATACGCGCTAGCCTTCGCCAGGGAGGGCGCGACGCCTGTGCTCGCCGAGATCAACGGCGACAATCTCAAGAGCGTCGCCGCCGAGATCGAGGCCTTGGGCGGCCGGTCTCTCGCGGTCGAAACCGACGTGGGCGACCCGGATTCCGTCAACGCTATGGTCGATGCCGCAGTGACCGCCTACGGCCGGATCGACGTGCTAATCAACAATGCGGCGATCTTTGCCGCCCTGCCCCAGCGGCCGTTCTTCGAGATTCCCTTCGAGGAGTGGAACAGGGTGATCCACGTCAACATCACCGGTTCCTATCTCTGTGCCAGCGCGGTCACGCACCCAATGAAGGCCGCCGGCCAAGGCCGGATCATCAACATCTCGTCGGGCACCGTCCCTCAGGGCGTACCCGGCTTCATGCATTACGTGACGTCAAAATCCGCGATCATCGGCATGACACGGGTGATGGCCCGCGAGCTCAGCGACGACAATATCAACGTGAACACAGTTATGCCCGGCTACACGACGACCGAGGTCAAACATGCGAGTATGAATGACAATCTGCACGATTTCATTCAGAACAAGCGGCTGGTCAAGCGCGCTGGCACACCCGACGACCTGATCGGGATGGCGATATTCCTAGCATCGCCCGCGATCTCTTTCATTTCCGGCCAGACCCTTGCCGTGTGCGGCGGCGAGGTGATGATATAGGGGAGATCAACACCAAAACGGAATTGTTACACCATGAATGAAGTTCTGCGTGCCGACTGGTTCGATTTAGCCGACAACAAACGCGATTCACATCGGGTGTGGCTGCACAGCGAGTTTCTGCCGGCACTGATGGCCACTCAAGGGGTCACCTGGGTGGGCCACTACGACATCATCCCGCATCCAGATCGGCCCTATATTGAGGGTGCCCCGACGAGGCGGGAAACGAGTGATCCCGACGTACCAACTGGCTGGCAGAACGTCGTCCTCACAGCCAGCCTGTCGACCGACGTCTTCCTTGGCCCGGACAACGAGGTCAATGCCCTGCACTCGGCGAACGCGGCAGGGCTCGGCGCGTGGTGCAATCACCGCTTGTGCGTCTTTATCGAGGAGAAGCGGGTCAACGGCCCCGAGGAGCGCGCCATGCCCTATGGCGTGGGTCCGCCGCCGGCGATGCAGATTGGCTCGTTTAACGCGAACACGACCCAGCACAATGAAATGCTGGCGCGCTGGTACCGCGCCGAGCGCTTCCCGCGCATCGCGGTCTCCCGCGGCATCATCCGTGGCCGGAAGATGCTTTCGGTCATCGGCTGGGCAAAGCACGGCGTGCTGTGGGAGGGCGTCGAGCTGGGCGCGGACGACTATTCGTTCGAAACGCGTTTCGTCGAGGCCGATCGCGGCGAAGGCTGGGCGGGCCCACATGTTTTGGACTATGTAACCCACGCCCCTGGCAGCCCCCATGCGGGCCGCCGCGCCTGGCCAAAAACCTGACGTACCAAACGCCGAAAAGGAACAACACATGGCCCGGGTCAACCTAATCGACGCGACCAACGCACCCGATCACCTGAAAGCCGATATTGAGACCAATTATACCGCGAATGACATCCTGTTTGGCGAGAAGGCGTCGACGATCAACTCGCTCAAGCTGATAGCCCATGTACCACTGGTCGGGCGCTGGCTGGCGCCCCTGATTGCAGCCATGCAGCGCAACGGTGCCGGCAGCATCCTGCCCGCCAAGCTCAAGACCCTCGTCGACATCAAGACGAGCACCATCAACGACTGCTTTTACTGAACCCATCATAACGTGTCGCTCGGTCGAGTGGCGGGGGTATCGGACGAAGAGCTCGAGGTCATTCAGGGAGACGATTATATGAATTCCGACCTGCTGAGCTATCGCGAGAAGATGACGCTGTTGTGGACGGAGCACGTAACGCTGAACACGGCGAAGAACCGCGAGGACGTCTTCCGGCAGGGATCTAAGGTCTTTAGCGAGGCGGAGATCGTCGAGCTGACGACAGTGTGCGCGTTCCGCAACATGCGCAACCGGATGCATGACTCGCTGCACCTCGACCCGGACCCGACGGCCGGCGCGAACGCGGTCGGTGCCGGCTCGCAGGTGAGCTCGGACGCACTGAGAGCCTATCTGCAGCACCTGCTGGACAACTGGCCAGACGAGTTCCCGAGCGCGCCGTTGGAATAACGGGCCTCTATTCGAAGGCCATATCCTGAGTGTATCCGCCTCGCTCCCACTGCAGGAAGTTGACCATCTCGTAGGCCGCCGCCGCATCCAGCGTCTGGTTGTGCTGGGCGGCGATATAGCGGTTCACCGAACGCTTGGTCCAAGCCAAAGTCAGCGGCGGTTTCTCTAGCAGCTTGGCGACGATCCCCTCGATCTTGGCGTCAAGCTCGGCCATGGGGACGGCATAGTTGATGATGTGCATATCCGCCATCTCACGCGCAGAATATTCCTTGGCCAGCATCAGATACTCCTTGGCCAGCGCCGGCGACATATAAAGCGGGATCAACGAAGCGCCACCATCGCCGGGCACCAACGCGAACGGAGGGCCATAGGGCGCCACATCGCCCATGCCCATATGGATATCGGCAATTCGAGCATCCTCGCGCGCGATGATCATGTCGCAGCCGAACATCAGGCTCTGCCCGAACCCCGCCGCATCGCCGTTCACCCTTGCGATGACCGGCTTCTCCATCTCGGTCAGTGTGTTGTGGGCCCGAATAATGCCATTGAAGATCTTCCATGACCCCTTGGGCTCATTGTGCCCCGCCAGAGCACCCGGATCCTCGTAGTGAGGTGTGCGCGGCGAGACCATGAACTCGCCGTCCTTGACGCCGGTCAGAATGACGACGCGCACATCCTGATCGTCACGCAGCTCGCCCAGCGCCATCGCGATCTCCCAATGGAAGTCGAGCTTGCGTCCCGCCACAATGCCGTCGGTCAAATTGTACATGTGAACGGTCGCGACGCTGCCGTCTCGCTCGATATGCAGTGTTCCGTATTCGTTGTATGCCATTCTTCCATTCTCCCTTAGAGATACTTGCTGAACCACGCGACCGCTTCCGTCATGCCGATCTCGTGCATGTCCGGATTGCAAAAGTAGTAGCTTTCGTAGTGTTGCGCACCCGGCAGCTTGACCAGCTTCTTGGGCTCACCGAGCTGTTCGTAGCAGCCGAACTGCTCCTCGGGCGGCACTGTGCAGTCGTCCTCCGCATAGATCACAAGTACCGGGCGCGGCGAAATCAGATGCGCCACCGCCTCGGGCTTGAAGCGCATACAGCTCTCTGCGCTTTCCAAGTCGTAATCTGCAACATAGTGACCATGCTTCTGGTGGTGCTGCTGGATTACGTCGAGCGTGTGCGGATCGGTAAGCATGATGTCGAGGAGCGGCCAGTAAGTATGCTCACCGGTAGTAACCCGCTTACGCGCCGCCTGGGCGACCTGCTCCTTGAAATCTAGCCACTCGTGGGGCCGCCGCGCCTGCTTCATCCAACGCTCACCGTCGGAAACACCGACAGAATTCACGATGACCTTGATGCGTTCGTCGAACGCTGCGCACCAAATGACCGATGCCCCGCCCCAGCTGGTGCCGTAGCAGCCCATGCGGTCGCGATCGACCCCGTCGACGGTTTCCATATACGTGAAGGCGTCATAAACGTCCTGAACCTGTTCCAGCGGTCGGTGCCGACCGCGATTACCACCGCTTTCGCCGAAGCCGCGATGGTCGGGGGCTAGCACGAAGTATCCCTCTTCCCAAAGGCGTTGCGGCACATCCATGCCGTAGACCTCTTTCATACCCGAATAGCCATGCAAGCAGACGATAGCCGGGCGCGCGGGATCGCCGGGTTTCCAGTCGACCGGCGTGTAAAGATGCGCGGCGATTTCGATTCCGTCACTGAAGTAGGTGATCTCGTCCCAGCCTTTTTCGCGCTCTATCATGCTGTCCTCCACTGCTATGTTGCGGAACAAGTTTGGCAAACAGACAATAAAACGGCAAACCGAGGAACCCACGATGGCATCAATTGAAATCAGCTCGAAGGCGATGAACAATCGGGCGGCGAAGTTTGAGGACGTTGTTCCCTTCAAGACACAGCATTACGATTCCAATTGGATTCCGACGGCGGTAGTCGAAAAGCTAAACGCGCACAACGTCTATCCGGTCATAGTGCCCGAGGCCTATACGGACCGCAGCTCGATGGTACCGGTGAAGGCCGGCGAGCATATCGTGGTCGCGATCGCCGAGTGCCCGCCGGCCGTGAGCCGCGCATTCCGATACATCTCCGACGATCTTGGCCGTCTCTTCGTGGTTATCGAGGCTCAGGACGCCACGAGCAACGATCGGGTCGCTTGCGCTCCGTCGGTTGCCGACGAGGTCGAGGAGGACTTCGGCATCGATAATCTCAACCGGCTCAAGGACATCGGCTTCAAGGTCGACGCCGCCCTCGAAGACTAGCCGGACATGAAGATCATTCGGTTCCACGAATTCGGTGGGCCCGAGGCGCTTCGGGTCGAGAATGTCCCCGAGCTCGTGCCCGGCCCCGGGGAGGTACGGGTGCGCGCTGAAGCCATCGGCGTTGGCGTGCCTGACAAGCTGATGTTGAACGGAAACTATCCTTGGTGCCCACCCCTGCCGGTTATCCCGGGCAACGAAATGGCAGGGACCATCGACGCCGTAGGCGATGGCGTGACGCGCCACACGGTCGGCGACCGGGTCTATGTGAACTCGCGCGAGCTGCCGGAGCGCGGAGGCGGCTACGCCGAGGCTACCATCGTACCCGCCAACGTCCCATTCGCGCTGCCGGACGATGTTTCCGCCGAAAAGGCCGTTACGCTGGGCAACTACCAGCTCGCATGGCTGCTGTTAAACCGAGCTACATCGCCGGGATCCGGCCAAGCAATCCTTGTGCACGCGGCGGCGGGCGGCGTCGGCAATGCACTCGTCCAGCTCGGCAAGGGCATGGGACTTAAGGTTTTCGGGATCACCGGTGGTGCCGAGAAGGCCCGCTATGTGACCAAACTGGGCGCGGATGGAGTGATCGATCGGAAAACGGAAGATATTGCCGCACGCGTCGACGCACTCACCGGCGGCACGGGGGCAGACGTAATCTACGATTCCGTCGGCGGCCCCGATTTCCAGCGCGACTTCGACATGCTCGCGCCAATGGGCACCGTCGTCCTGTTCGGCTACCTCGGCGGTCATCCTGACCCGAACATCTATAGCGCCATGCGCAAGCACTTCGGCAACAGCCTCGCCATGCGCCTGTTCAGTATCCACGTCTACGATGACCAGCCCGAATTGCGCCGCCATGCCATGAAACAGGCGATCGAGGCGATGGCTCAAGGCATCGCCGCCCCGTGTATTCACGCAACCCTGAAACTCGAACAGGCCGCCGACGCGATCCGGCTGCTCGAAACCGGCGACGTGACGGGAAAGATCATTCTCACGCCGTGACATGCCACCCGCCCGAACACGCGAAGAGGCAACTCAATAAAAATCGTCGGATTACGAAAATATGGCGGCGTCGAAGTCCTGCGGGCCCATCTTCGACCCTAACATCCAAATGCCCTTGGCGTAGGCATTTACCCGGAACGTGACATTTCAGGCCTTCAGCATCCACTATTGCGCCAAGAAGCCAGTCGCCGCGGTGCGGCGATGGACTAGATAATCGCCTTTTCGGCGGCAGGCGAGATTTCGCCGAGCATTCGTGTCACCATGAAGCTTGAGGACGCCGTCGAGGCGCACCGGCTTCTGGGGAGCGGGACAGTAACCGGCAAACTGTTGTTGACCCCGAAAGACAAACAACGGGAAAGCGTCATGAACAAGATCGATCTCAACGACCGCCATGCCATCGTCACCGGTGGCGCCAAGGGCATCGGCCGCTCCATCGCCGCCCGAGCACTGGCCTCGGGTGCACGCGTTTCCATCTGGGATATCGACGCCGAACGCACTGCACAGACGATAGGCGAGCTGAAGGCCTGTGATTGCGTGCGCAGCGACGCTGTCGACGTAACAAGCCCAAAAGCGATAACGCAAGGCCTCGCGGACGCCGTCGACGCATTCGGTAATGTGGACATCCTTGTCAACAATGCCGGCGCCGTCGGCACGCTGGCGATGACCTGGGAGCAGCCGGTGGAAAACTGGCAGCGCATGCTGACCCTCAACCTGACAAGCGCGTTCCTGTGCTGCCGCACTGTCGCGCCGCACATGATGGCGAACGGCTATGGCCGAATCGTCAACATGGCGTCGAACGCCGGCAAGATGGGGACCCCCAACAACGGGCCCTACGCAGCAGCCAAGGCCGGTGTGATAAGCCTGACCAAGACCCTAGCCAAGGAATGCGCAGGGTCGGGTGTCATCGTGAACGCGGTTGCGCCGGGCGGCACGAACACCGAGCTGTTCGACGACCTGTCGGACGAATACCGAAACCAGATCACCTCCGCTATGCCTATCGCGCGTCTGATCGAGCCCGACGAGGTAGCGGCCCTCGCGGTGTGGGCCGCATCGCAAGATTGCGCCGCCACGACCGGTTTCGTGTTCGATATCTCCGGCGGCCGCGCCGACTACTGAGCCGACGCAGCACCCGGCGAAATATCCACCATGCGGTATGCGACGCGATTGTTTGCGTATCGCGCGCTTGCTATACCTCGCGCACGCGCAACCACCGTTTGAAGCGCCGATCCACCGCGGAATTCAACAACCATGACGCGACGCAGAAAGATCTACGAGGGCAAGGCAAAGGTCCTTTTCAAAGGTCCGGAGCCCGGAACGCTCGTGCAGTATTTCAAGGACGATGCCACTGCCTTCAACAACGAGAAGAAGGGCGTCATAACCGGAAAGGGCGTGCTTAATAACCGGATCTCCGAATATCTGATGCTGCGTCTCGCGGAGGCCGGCATCCCGACCCATTTCGTGCGCCGCCTCAACATGCGCGAGCAGCTGGTCAAGGAAGTCGAGATCGTCCCGGTCGAGGTGGTCGTCCGCAACATCGCAGCGGGCTCGATCTGCAAGCGCTTCAACATCGAGGAAGGCACCCCACTGCCGCGCTCGATTGTCGAGTATTATTATAAGAATGATGAACTCGGCGACCCACTGATCTCGGAGGAGCATATCACCGCCTTCGGCTGGGCCGGGCCGCCAGAGATCGATGACATGCTGTCGCTCAGCCTGCGGATCAACGATTTCCTCTCGGGACTGTTCCTAGGCATCGGCCTGCGTCTCATCGACTTCAAGTTGGAATATGGCCGGCTGTACGACGAGAACGACCAGATGCGGATAGTACTGGCTGACGAGATCACGCCGGACGGCTGCCGCTTGTGGGACATCGAGACCAACGAGAAAATGGACAAGGACCGCTTCCGCCGCGACATGGGCGGGGTCGCGGAGGCCTATCAGGAGGTCGCGCGGCGACTCGGGATCACCCCCGAATCAGGGCAGCAGGATATCAAGGGTCCCAAGACCATCCAGTAATCCAACCTGACGGCGGTTCCGTTGAAAGCACGCGTCCACATAACTCTTAAGAATGGGGTCTTGGACCCTCAGGGCAAGGCGATCCACAACTCCCTCGAGGGACTCGGGTTCGGCGGCATCGAAGACGTCCGACAAGGTAAATTCATCGAGATCGAGCTCGCGGACGACGACCCCGAACCGGCCAAGGCCAAGGTCGCGCAGATGTGTGAGAAGCTGCTCGCGAACACTGTGATTGAAAATTACAGCGTCGAGATCGGCGACTCGTGAAAGAGGCCGAGTATCACGCAGCCGCCTCAGCCGCATTTAATCTTCATCGCGCAGGTCGTCTGGACGCGGCCGAAGCGGGATACCGCGCCATCCTCGAAGCCCGGCCGGACGCAGCCGAAATCCTGCAGCTTCTGGGCACCTTGTTGGGCCAAAGCGAACGCCTAAACGACGCGCGTGACACCCTGCTGCGTGCAACCGCGCTCGCCCCCGAAAATGCCGACGCACAGTATAATTTGGCCGAGTGCCTGTTTCGACTCGGCGATGTATCCGCCGCAACACACGCTTATCGGGCCGCCCTCGCAGCACATCCAGCACATACGGAGGCCGCGATCGGCCTGTCCGGGCTGCTCATGGAAGCCGGCGATGCCAGCAGTGCGGCGGACGTGGCCCGCGCGGCACTGACGCATGCGTTCGATCACCCGCTTCTGCTCACCCAGCTCGGCGCCGCACTCCTAGACATGGACCGACCGGCCGAGGCCCGCGACCATCTCGAGCGCGCCTTACGCTTGGCGCCCGACCATGTACTGGCAAAGCGCAACTTGGCGTCGGCGCTCATCGAGCTTGAGGCGTTCGAGCAGGCCCTCGAAATACTGCGTCCGCTGGTCAACGCCAAGCCGCGCTCGGTCGAACTCCTGCAGCTCGCCGCGCTCGCCCTGAGCGCGAGTGGTCAGTACACGCGCGCAAAGCCGGCGGTCGAACGCATTCTCGAGATTGAGCCCGAGAACATCGTGGCCATCAACATGCTCAGCGACATCGCGAGCCGGATGGGCGACGGCGACCTGGCGCTGGAACAGACCCGCAGGGCGGCGGAGCTGACGCCCGACAGCGCCCACGCAGCCGCCCGACTCGCCCATATTCTCGAACGCATGTCGAAACTCGAAGAGGCAAGCGACTGGATCGACCGCGCGCTCGATCTCGAACCGGCGAACGCACTCGCGCGAGTCACGGCGGCACGCATCGCCCGACGTTCGGGGGACACGGGCAGTGCGCTGGCGCTGCTGGAGCAGATCGATACAGCCGCCGAGAGCGACTGGCTAGCGGCGAATATCCTGTTCGAGCGCGGTCAGACGGAAGAGGCACTGGAGCGCCACGACGCGGCCTTCGCTACATTTGAGGCCGCGCATGCCACGCGCGCCAAAACGTACGAGGCACGCAGGCGTGACGCGGAGTCACATGCCGCGACCCAGCAGGCGCTCCTGGATATATTTAAGGCCAAAGATGTGCGACAGATGATTGCCGCCTGGGCCACTGACGTCCCGGCGGACGGGCTCGCGACGCCGAGCTTCTTAGTCGGCTATCCCCGCTCGGGTACAACCCTGGTCGAGCGGCTGCTGGATGCCCATGAAGGCGTGACCGCGACGCCGGAACTACCCATGGTTAACGCCATGCGGAATGCGCTCGACGCTGCCGCGCCCGGCGGCGTCGCCTATCCGCAATCTCTAGCGCGGATCGGCACCGAGGAAATCCGCAAGATGCGCGCACTCTACTGGGGACTGCTGCACGATACGCATATCGAAGAGGTCGGAGATCGCCAAGTAGTCGATAAGCACCCGCTAAATCTGGACCATCTAGGCCTAATCGCCCGCACCTTCACCGGCGCGAAGGTGCTTGTCGCACTGCGCGACCCGCGCGACGTCTGCGTCAGCTGCTTTACGACGGACTTCTTCCCCAACAACGTGACAATCCGTTTTCACAGCCTCGCCGAGACAGCGCGCGCTTATGCGGCGACCATGCGCCTATGGATGCGCTATCGCGACATCCTGCCGCTCGAATTCCACACTTACCGCTACGAGGATCTGGCGCGGAACCCGCGCGAGGAACTCGGTCGAATTGTAGACTTCTTCGGCTTGGACTGGCACGACGCGCTACTCGAATCCGCCGACCGGAATGTCGGCCACTACGTCACCACCCCCAGCTACACTGGCGTAACCGAGAGAGTGAACACCCGTGCGGTGGGACGCTGGCGAGGGTATGCCGGCCAGCTCGAACCGGTCATACCACTGCTCGAACCCTTCATCGAGGCCTTCGGATATGACGAGTAGCGCTATGGTCGCACGGGTTTTCCCCAGCTGCGATTGCGACTCGCCCGTCAAAACCTATAGCTGAAGACGGAGCACTCGCATGTCAACAGCCGCCGTTATCGTATTTCCCGGATCGAATTGTGACCGCGACATGGCAGTCGCGCTCGAAGCAGCGTTCGGGCATGCGCCGCAGATGGTCTGGCACGGCAACAGGGCGTTGCCGAAAGTCGATCTGGTCGCGGTGCCCGGCGGCTTTTCCTATGGCGATTACCTGCGTTCAGGCGCCATGGCGGCGAACAGCCCGATCATGCGCGAGGTGGCGGCGGCGGCCTCACGCGGTACACCGGTGCTAGGCATTTGCAACGGCTTTCAGGTGCTGACTGAATGTGGGCTCCTGCCCGGCGTTCTGATGCGCAACGCGAGCCTCAAGTTCATCTGCCGTGATGTCGACCTGCGGGTCGAACGTGCCGATTCGATCTTCACCAGCGGCTATACCGCGGGCCAAGTCATCCGGGTGCCCATGGCGCATCACGACGGCAACTATTTTGCTGACCCCGACACTCTCAAGGCGCTGGAGGACGGCGACCGCGTGGCCTTCCGGTACTGCGCGCCCGACGGCACCATCTCTGACTTGGCCAACCCCAACGGCTCGATAGCCAACATCGCCGGCATCTTCAACGAGGCCGGCAATGTGCTGGGCATGATGCCCCACCCAGAGCGCCTCGCCGACCCACTGCTCGGTGGGACCGACGGCTTGCCCATGTTCCAAGCCTTGGCGGAGGCAATTGCCGCATGAGCGACACGGCAGAACGCCCCGAAGACCTGATGGGGCTCTCGGACGAGGAATACGACACGATCCTCAACATCCTAGGCCGCACTCCGAAACTCACCGAACTTGGCATCTTCTCAGTGATGTGGTCGGAGCACTGCTCGTATAAGTCGTCGAAGTTCTGGCTCAAGACCCTGCCAACCGAGGGCCCGCAGGTGATCCAGGGCCCGGGCGAGAATGCGGGCGTCATCGATATCGGTGACGGCCTAGCCGCTATCTTCAAGATCGAGAGCCACAACCATCCGAGCTTCATCGAGCCCTACCAAGGCGCCGCGACCGGGGTCGGCGGCATCATGCGCGACGTGTTCACCATGGGCGCACGCCCCGTAGCTAACATGAACGCTCTGCGCTTTGGCGCACCCGAACACCCCAAGACGCGACACCTGATGGACGGGGTCGTCTCCGGCATCGGCGGCTACGGCAACTGCATGGGCGTGCCAACGGTAGGCGGTGAGGTAAACTTCGACCCGGCCTACAATGGCAATATTTTGGTCAACGCGATGACCGTGGGCATCGCTAGCACCGACAAGATTTTCTATTCCGCAGCCGCCGGCGTCGGCCTGCCGGTCGTCTATGTCGGCGCCAAGACCGGGAGTGACGGCATCCACGGCGCGACCATGGCATCGGCCGCGTTCGACGACGATTCCGCGGAGAAACGCCCAACGGTGCAGGTGGGCGACCCGTTCACAGAGAAACTGCTGCTCGAGGCCTGCCTCGAACTAATGGCCACCGACGCGATCATCGCAATCCAGGACATGGGTGCGGCAGGGCTGACCTCTTCATCGGTGGAGATGGCCGACAAGGGTAAGGTGGGGATTACCCTCAACCTCGACCATGTGCCAAAGCGCGAAACCGCCATGACCCCCTACGAGATGATGCTGTCGGAGAGCCAGGAGCGGATGCTAATGGTACTGAAGCCCGGCCGCGAGGACGAAGCGCGGGCCATCTTCGACAAGTGGGAACTCGACCTAGCCGTCATCGGCAAGACCAATGACAGTCAGCGTCTTGTACTCGAGTGGCAGGGCGAGACGGCCGCCGACATCCCGGTCCCGCCGCTTGTCGCGGCGGCGCCCGAATATGAGCGCCCATGGATCGCGACCCCGCCGCGCGCAGTGATCTGCGCCGCGGAGGTCGCGGCACCCGTCGATATCGCCGAGGCCCTGCTGGCGCTCGTCGGCAGCCCGGATTTATGCTCGCGGCGTTGGGTCTGGGAACAGTATGACCACATGGTCATGGCCGACACGGTGGGCCGCCCAGGCGGCGACGCCGCGTTGGTGCGGGTCCACGGCACCAAAAAGGCGCTGGCGATCAGCACGGACTGCACGCCACGCTACGTGCTGGCAAACCCGGTCGAGGGCGGCAAGCAGGCCGTCGCCGAGGCGTGGCGCAACGTGACGGCGGTGGGCGCGACCCCGCTGGCGATGACGAACAACCTGAACTTCGGCAACCCCGAGCGGCCCGAGATCATGGGCCAGCTAGTAGGCGCTGTACAGGGAATGGGAGCCGCCTGCCTAGCGCTCGAGGCCCCGATCGTCTCCGGCAATGTCTCGCTTTATAACGAGACCAACGGCGAGGCGATCCTGCCCACGCCGGTCATCGGCTGCGTCGGCCTCATCGACGACCTCACCAACGCCGTCGGCAGTGCTTTCATTAACGAGGGGGAGGCCGTTTTCATCGTTGGCGAGACCGCCGGGTGGCTCGGCTGCTCAATCTACCAGCGCGATCAGGCAGGCGGAACGGCCGGCGCACCGCCGCCCGTGGATCTCGAGATCGAACGCCGGCACGGGGATTTCGTGCGTGCAGCCATTCTGGACGGGCGGGTCACCGCCTGCCACGACGTCAGCGACGGCGGCCTCGCGGTCGCGCTCGCCGAGATGGCGATCGCGGGTGGCATCGGCGCCGAAATCACCGCAACACCAGATATGCCCGCCCATGCTTGGGCCTTCGGCGAGGACCAGAGCCGGTATATCGTCACCTGCACGGACACCAACGCCTTTATTACGGCAGCGACGGAGGCAGAAGTTCACGTGACACATATCGGCACGGTCGGAGGGGCCGCGTTGACACTCTTCGAAGCGGAGCCTATATCCGTCGCGGCGCTCAGCGAAGCACACTTACGCTGGCTGCCGGCGTATATGGCGTCACGTGAAGCCTGAGGTCGCGTGACGGCGGGAACATCCGGGGGATACACCACATGCCCATGGCCGCCAGTGAGATCGAGACCCTGATCAAGGAAGCGTTACCCGACGCGCACGTCCGAATCGATGATCTGCGCGGTGACGGTGACCACTACTTGGCGTATGTCGTTTCCTCGGTATTCGCCGGAAAGTCACGGATCCAGCAACATCAGATGGTTTACGATGCCCTCCAGGGCCGCATGGGTGGCGAGTTGCACGCGCTTGCGCTTCAGACCGCGGTCCCCGAGGGTAGCTAATCAAATCGATCGGAGTCCGACATGACCGAAAATCCCGTCCACGAGCAGATCAAGGCCGACATTGACCAGAATGAGGTCATGCTCTTCATGAAGGGGACACCGGTGTTCCCGCAATGCGGTTTCTCCGCAGCCGTGGTGCAGATCCTGAACCATATGGGCGTGAAGTTTGGCAGCGCGGACGTGCTAATCGACCCGGCTGTGCGCGACGGTATCAAGGAGTTCACCAACTGGCCGACCGTGCCCCAGCTCTATGTGAAGGGCGAGTTCGTCGGCGGATGCGATATCGTCCGCGAGATGTTCGAGACGGGCGAACTGGAACAGATGTTCGAGGAAAAGGGCATCGCCCGCGAAGCGGTCTAATATCAGATCCTTCACTAGTATGAACGGGCCGCGAGCATCGCGGCCCGTTCTCATTTCGAGGCCTCCAAACGCACCAGGAGCAGACCCTGCCCCTATCCCCCGACACTACCGAACGCCGGCGTTTCACCCCGGAATAAACCGCGGGCCTGACATTCGGAGTATGCTCGTTCCTGATCTGGGGCCTAACACCACTGTACTTCAAGGCGCTGGGTTCCTTGCCAGCGACGGAAATCACGGCACATCGTTTTGTCTGGTCTCTGATGTTCATGACGATTGTGATGACCGCTGGCCGGCAGTGGCCGG
>PBPM01000050.1 GCA_002724635.1 Rhodospirillaceae bacterium | reverse complement strand
GACGAAATAGCGTCGAACGCTTCGGCCTCGATTTCCGCCGCCTTTGCCTCAACCAGCCCCACCAGATGATCGACGATATCCTCGTCCTGCAACCGGTGATGCGGTTGTCCGCCGATGTAGACTTGGTGGGTGCCCCGACCGCCGCCGGTGAACCCAATATCCGTCATCGTGGCCTCGCCGGGCCCGTTCACGACGCAGCCGATCACCGACACAGTCATCGGGGTGGTGATGTGCGCGAGCCGTTCCTCGAGCACCTTCACGGTCGCGATCACGTCATATTGCTGACGCGCACAGGAGGGGCAGGAGATCACGTTAATCCCGCGATGGCGCAGCCCTAGCGACTTAAGCATGTCGAACCCAACCTTCACCTCCTCGACCGGATCGGCTGAGAGCGAGACACGCAGCGTGTCGCCAATCCCCGACCACAGCAACATGCCGAGGCCGATCGAAGATTTCACGGTTCCAGACTGCAAGCCACCCGCCTCAGTAATACCGATATGCAGCGGATAATCGCAGGCCTCCGCCAGCCCCATATAAGATGCAACGGCAAGAAAAACGTCGGACGCCTTCACCGAAATCTTGAACTCAAGGAAATCCTCTTCCTCCAGAAGGCGAGCGGAATTCAATGCGCTCTCGATTAGCGCCTCGGGGCAGGGTTCGCCGTATTTCTCGAGCAGCTCCTTCTCGAGACTGCCTCCATTCACGCCGATGCGCATCGAGCATTTGTTGTCGCGTGCCGCCTTGACCACCTCGCGGACCCGCTCGCGCGAGCCGATATTGCCCGGGTTGAGCCGCAGGCATGCGGCGCCGGCTTCGGCGGCCTCGATCGCGCGCTGATAGTGAAAATGGATATCCGCAACGATCGGGACCGTCACCTCGGGGATGATCTCGCGCAGAGCAAGCGTACTGTCCTCGTCCGGACAGGAAACACGGACAATATCGGCGCCCGCGACCTCGAGCGTCCGAATCTGTTCTATCGTGCCGGCCACGTCAGTGGTCCGTGTATTAGTCATCGACTGAACGGTAATCGGCGCGTCTCCGCCGACGGGCACGTCTCCGACCATGATCTGACGGCTCTTGCGCCGTTCGATGTCGCGATATGGGCGAACGCTCATACTGGTTTCTAACCTCTGGATTCGACCGGACCGTTGCGCCTTAACATGCGCGTCGCGTTATGAAATATCAACTGCGCCACGCGGCGCAAACCGGCTATTGAAATACAGCCGTACCCGCACGAAGTCGCGCCGGATCGAGCCGCACGTCGCGCCGGCTTTCACCCTGCGCGCCGACCGGCGGCACCGCCTCACCATCGACCAGAATTTCCAGGCCGCCCGCATTGCCTGTCATCAGGCGCAGGTCATCTCGGTTCGGCACCATGTACCGGTCGCCCATCCCTAGCATCTGGGTGAGTACAACACCCTCGTCTTTATCGCGCACCTGCACCCAAGTGTTCTCCCGAGCGCGCAGTATGATGCGTGCGCTCACGTTCTGAGCTCCGAATGTCCGGCCTTGACGATCCGCGGCGATTGCCGGGGCCGTCGTCGATGGCTCCTGGATACTCGGCAACGCGACGTTGGCGGGCTTCTTCGAAAAAGCGGGTGATGGCGGGCTGGCCGCTGGCGCTGGAGTGGTTCGTACTACGACTTCGACGGCACTCGGTTGAGGCGCCTCTGCCTGCGCCGAGACTTCAGCTGCCGGCCCCGAGAGGTCGGCGCCCGTGCCTAGCGCTATCGCGGCGACCTCGCTCTCATTAGGAACAACGGAAGCCGCTTGCATCTGCGTGTTGACAACAGACGCCACCGCGGCGTTGGCCGGGGCAGTTTCTGGCGGATCGGCGGGCGCTTCGACCATACCGGCCGCCTCGGACGGCGGCGCGGGCACCCGAACGACCTCTATCCCGTTCTGGCTTTGATACAAGTACCATCCGCCAAAGGTCACTCCGGCCAGCAGCAGGCATATCGTGACCAGCAACCCACCGGGGAAACGCCCCTCGGGAAGCGGCGTCGGAAATTCCAGCTCCTGCTGCACCTGAATTCCGCTCGCCTCTTCCTTGAAGCGTGCGACCAGGCCGGGCGCATCGAGGTTCAGATAGGCAGCGTAGGATCGCACGAAGCCGAGCGCGTAGGTTGCTCCCGGCAACTCATCGAACCGGCCATTCTCGATCGCCTCGAGGTAGACCCGGCGAATCCGCAGAGTCTCAGCAATATCTCCGACCGTCTGGCCGGTGGTCTCACGCGCCTCGCGCAGAACCGCCCCGACATGATCAGCACCCTCGACCGAGTGCATCATTTCGGCGACTCCATCCTGATTCAGAACGCGTAACGAATGTGGATTTAAACGTACCATCAGGCCCCCAGCCAACGGTCTTAGTGATGTCCAGAAATCCTGAGAGACAGTTCCAGTTGGTCGCCGAGCCTAGGTACAGAGTAAGCCAAGCGCGCCGGGTGTAATCATAATCAAATATAATTCACATTCTATTTTCGATTTATTTATCAAATGCGATTCGAGGTCGCAATGATTTACATCGAAACATTATGATCTCGGGCAAAATCCAAGAGACGGGAACGAATACTTGGGTGAGGTGAATGCATCACGCCCTGCAGGTAGTTCGTCAGCTCGGCGACGCTCATCGAACGAACCATCGCCTTGACTGGACCAAAATTCGCGGGCGCCATGGAAAGGCGACGATAGCCGATTCCGATCAGCGCCATCGCCGCAATCGGATCACCGGCCATCTCACCGCAAACCGTGAGGTCGACACCAACGGCATCGCAATCTTCCGCAATCCGCTCAAGGAGTTTCAAGAGGGCGGGCGAAAGCGTGTCATAGCGTCCCTCGAGGCGCGGGTTTCCTCGATCGAAGGCAAACAGGAACTGCAAGAGATCGTTGCTGCCGATCGACAGGAAATCGATCAAGGGCAGCAGATTATCCAGCTGCAATGCTAGCGCAGGCACCTCGAGCATGACGCCCGTGCGCACCGTGGCCGGTTTGGTTTCACCGCGCCGCGCTGCACGATCAAGCTCGATATACAGCAGGTGTCGCGCCGCCTCGAACTCTGAGACCTGTGCGATCATCGGGAACATGACGTCCAGCGGTCGGCCGGCGCTCGCGGCGATTAGGGCGCGCAACTGATGACGCAGCATTACCGGGCGGTCAAGCGCGATCCGCGAGGCCCGCCAGCCCATCGCCGGATTCTCTTCGAAGTTACTTTGCAGATAGGGGAGAGCCTTGTCGCCGCCGATATCGAGTGTGCGAAATGTTACGGGCCGACCGCCGGCCTCGTCGTAAACGCGGGCATAGAACTCGGTCTGCGTTGCAACGTCGGGATAAGTCGCCCGAAGCATGAAAGGAATTTCTGTTCGATAGAGTCCGATCCCGTCGGACCGGGTCTCATCGAGGCGCGTCGTATCGGCCAATAGGCCCGCATTCAGAAAAAGCGATACTGGCACGCCATCGCGGGTCTCGGACGGCAGGTCCCGCAGACCCTGATAGACCTTCAGCCTAGCGCCCTGAGCGGCGACAGCCGTCTCGAAGTTAGCCTGCACTTCGTCGCCCGGCCGCAGGTAGATAATCCCGTTGTCGCCGTCTACAAGCACGGAGTCACCCGACTCGACCCTCGACATCAGACCCTGCAGCCGGCCAACCAGCGGTATTCCGAGGGCGCGCGCAACAATAGTTGCATGAGCGTTGGTCGATCCCTCCTCTAGGACCACCGCCCTGAGGCTGCCGGGGACGTAGTTCAGCAACTCCGCCGGACCAAGCGTTCGCGCCACCAGCACCGCATCGTCTGGTATCACCATGCCGTCGGGCCGCCCGCCATCGACAAGTTGCCGCAGCAACCGCTCTGTCAACTCCTCAAAATCCAGCATGCGCTCGCGCAAATAACTATCGGTAACCTGTCCCATGCGCGCCCGCATTTCGTCCTGCACCCGCTGAACCGCCGCCTCGGCCGATAGGCCGGAGCGGATCGCTTCGTCGATCCGGCGCAGCCAGCCGCGATCCTCAGCGAACATCCGGAAAGTCTCGAGTACGTCTCGGTGTTCGCTGGCGTCAGAGAATTCAGGCCGTTCCAACGCGTCATCCAGTTGCCCGTGAATGGCGGCCAGCGCATCGCGGAGCCGTCGTTCTTCTATCGTGGGATCGTCCGCGAGCATGGTCTCGATCGTGACCCGCCGGCGTTGCACCACTGCCGTCCCGGACGCCATTCCCGAGCTCAGCGCAAGGCCTTCAATGCGCTGGGGTAGCAATTCATTGGCGCTGTCATAGCGCGGCTCATCTGCGTCTAGAATGTCGCCGCCGCTGATCAGCTCGGCCAGAACCATCGCAGTCGTTTCGAGCGTCTCGACCTCTTCGTCGGTGTAGCTTCGCTGGGTCTGGTTCTGCACGGCCAGCACGCCGAGCACCCGGCCGGCCCGCAGCACCGGCACGCCCACCAGCGACGAGTAGCTTTCCTCGCCCGTCTCGGGACGATAAGCGAACTGCGGATGGCTTTGGGCATCGGCCAGTGAGATGGGCATGGCCTTGCCCGCGACGAAGCCGATCAGTCCTTCGCCGACCATCAGGCGCGTGTTGCGCACGGCATCCGGGCGCAAGCCTTCGGTCGCGAACAGTTCGAGCACATCGCCCGCCCGGCGTACATAGATCGAACAAACTTCAGCGACGAGTTCGCGTGCGATTAGCGTGGCGATCTGGTCGAGACGTTCCTGCCCCGAGCCGGGCCCCGCCATGATGTCGCGCAGCTGGCGCAATAGACGGCGCGAGCCCGTCCAAGCAGGCGTCGTCGGAGGTGCTCCGGCAGCTGGCGTCATGCCCACGCGCCCCGCCGCGCACCTGTCGAGGCGCGGCTTCGACCGTGCTCGATCCGGGCGAAGCTGGCGGACATGGAAACCTCTACGCGGCGTCGAGCCCATAGGCGGTGTGCAGGGCGCGCAGGGCGAGCTCGGTGAACTCCTCGGCGATCAGGACGCTGATTTTGATCTCCGACGTGGAGATCACTTGGATGTTGATCCCCCGCTCAGCCAGCGCCGAGAACATGCGCTGGGCGACACCCGCATGGCTGCGCATGCCAACGCCCACAACAGAGACCTTCACGACATCAGCATCGGGAACTAGGCTGGTGAAGCCAAGCTCCTCCTTGCGGGCGTTAAGCGTCTCGATCGCACGGTCGAGATCGCCGCGCGTTACCGTGAAGGTCATGTCAGTGCTGGTCTCGTCTTCAGAAACGTTCTGTACGATCATGTCCACGTTAACGTTGGCCGCGGCCAGCGGCCCGAAGATGGCAGCAGCCACGCCCGGCCGGTCCGACACCTGCACCAGCGTAATCTTAGCTTCATCGCGGCTATAGGTAACGCCGCTTACGATTTCATGTTCCACGATATCTTCCTCGTCCACGACCAACGTTCCCGGTCGCTCGCTGCCGACGGCTTCGTCGAATGATGAGAGAACCTGGACCGGAACCCTGTGATTCATAGCCAGTTCGACCTAGCGGGTCTGCAGAACCTTCGCCCCGAGGGACGCCATCTCCAGCATCTCCTCATAAGTTACCTTACTCAGCTTGCGCGCACGGGTCACTATGCGCGGATCCGATGTGTAGACCCCGTCCACATCCGTATAGATGTCGCACCGGTCCGCCCCGAGCGCCGCCGCCAGCGCCACCGCGGTCGTGTCCGACCCGCCCCGCCCGAGCGTCGTGATCCGGTTGTCAGGGCCGACGCCCTGAAATCCGGCCAGCACGCAGACCTGACCGTCCGAGAAACGGCGCTCCATTTCCTCGATCTCGATGGATTCGATACGCGCACGCGCTTGCGCGTCCGAGGTGCGGATCGGCACCTGCCACCCGAGCCAGGACCGCGCGCGCACGCCTTGTTCCTGCAAACAAATCGCCAGCAGCCCGGCCGTTACCTGTTCGCCTGTCGAAACCACGACGTCGTACTCTCGCGCGTCGTGCAGGGCATGCGCCTCGCGGGTCAGCGCGACGAGGTCGTTGGTGACGCCAGCCATCGCCGACACCACGACGGCCATCTGGTGTCCCGCCTCGTACTCGCGCTTGACCCGCTGCGCGACGGCACGGATTCGGTCCAGATCAGCAACGGAGGTCCCGCCGAATTTTGCAACAATACGTGCCATGGTCTCTTCCATTATGCCTTCTACGAGCACACATATGAGCGTGCACAGCCTGCGGCAAGATCGCATTCGACGCCTGCAGCGCCAGCTTGTGATGCGAAGGCGGCGTATCCATACTCAGCCCAAACCCGGCTGGCAAGCGCCGTGGGGCCAGTCGGACACGTTGAAAACAACAAGACAAGAACGGTAAATGAGCACGCAGACTAACCACGCGGATTCCCGCGACCCCGCAGAGCTGGAGAAGTTCCGGCGCATGGCAGCCGAATGGTGGGATCCCGCAGGCAAGTTCAAGCCGCTGCACCAGTTCAACCCGGTTCGCCTTGAGTATATCCGTGACCGTGCCTGCGAGCATTTTGGCCGAGACAGGCATGCGATGCGCTCTCTCGAGGGCCTGAGCCTGCTCGATGTGGGATGCGGCGGCGGGCTCCTGTGCGAGCCCATGGCGCGGCTCGGCGCCACCGTCACAGGGATCGACGCGGTCGCTCGGAATATCGAGATCGCGTCCGTGCACGCTGCGGAATCCGGCCTCAATATCGACTATCGCGCGATCACCGCCGAGGACTTGCTGGCCGATGGCGAACGGTTCGACATGGTACTCAACATGGAGGTGGTCGAGCATGTGGCCGACCCGGCGGCCTTCCTGGCGGTTTGCGCCCGGCTAGTAGCGCCCGGCGGGCTCACCTTCGCGGCGACGCTGAACCGCACGCCCAAAGCGTTCGCACTGGCAATCGTCGGTGCCGAGTATGTGATGCGCTGGCTGCCGCGCGGTACCCATGACTGGCGGAAGTTCGTGAAACCGTCCGAGCTGGTCAGCGGACTGGAAGCCGGTGGTATTGAGATGATCGAACTTACCGGGGTCGTTTTCAATCCGCTGACCGGCAGTTGGTCACGTAATCGCTCCGACATAGATGTGAATTACATGGGCGTCGGTTGCCGCCAAAACTAGTCGGACACTCAGCTGTCAGCGCGCTTGACCCATGGCAACTTGCCAACTGGGACACCTTCCTCGGCAAGGTCCCTCGCATCCTCGTCGGTGGCGTTGCCGTAGATCGGACGCTCATCACTCTCGCCGTAGTAGATCTTGCGGGCCTCCTCGGTGAAATCATCGCCCACATCGTCGAAGTTGGTCTCGACATATTCGCGCACCTTGCCCAGCATCTTGCGCAATTTGCGGGCCTGCGCCGCCTTCTCGCCGCGATCCGCCACCACTGCATCCTTAGCACCCACCACGGGCGCCATCAGGGATTTCTCGATATTCAAGTCCCCGCATTCGGGGCAGGCAACCAGCCGCTCCTTTATTTGGCGAGCGAAATCATCCGAATTCCGGAACCAGCCCTCAAACTCGTGATCATTCTTACAGATCAGATTGAAGCTAATCATCCCGATGTGCTCACTCGGTGCCCCGCTGCAGCGGGCAAAAGAATACAAAACATCACAGAAATGATGCTATTTCAGGAAAATTACAAGCCTCTATCGAACCGGCCGCATGCCTTCCATCGCCCCGCCATCCGACTGGATCACTCGGTTTTCCTCCGATGCCGGCGGACCCGTGCTTGATATCGCCTGCGGCGCCGGTCGGCACGCCCGTTTTTTTCTAGCACGCGGCCTCGCTGTCACGGCCGTCGACCGGGACATCTCGGGGATGGCGGATATTGCCGACGTGCCCATGCTGAAGCTGATCGCGGCGGACCTAGAGAGTGGTCCCGATACGTGGCACCCCACACCAGAGGCATATGCGACTGTGGTGGTAGCGAATTATCTTTGGCGACCGTTACTGCCGGCCTTAGTAGAAGCGGTCGCGCCGGGTGGCCGCCTGCTATACGAGACGTTCGCCCTTGGCAATGAACGCTTCGGCAAGCCGTCAAACCCGGACTTTCTGCTGATGCCCCAAGAACTGCGCGAGGCCGTCGCCGACCGGATGGAGGTGCGCGCCTTCGAGGAGGGCGAGACAGATACGCCCCGCCCGGCAGTGATCCAGCGGATTTATGCGGTGAAGGGCAAGCCCCGAGCTCTCAGTTGAGACCCAGCATCGTGTCGAGCTTGCCGGCCGAATCCAGAGCATAGAGATCGTCGCAGCCGCCGATATGAGCATCGTCGATGAAGATCTGCGGCACCGTGAGGCGACCGTTTGCGCGGGCTATCATTTCTTGGCGCTTGCCGCTGCTGACACTGACATCGGTCTCCTCAAAATCGACGCCCTTCTGCTCGAGCAGCCGCTTCGCCGCAGAGCAGAAGCCGCACATCATGCCGGTGTATATTTCGACTTTCGCCATGCCGTCCGCTCCCCTTGGTCCCCGCCGTATATTATCTGGGAAATCCTGCGCGCCGCCAGCCCCACTTTGCTCAGGCGAAGGGCCATGCCATATAGAAATCATGACGGGCCCGATGGATACCTTCGACCGCGCGCTGCTACGCATTCGCCGCGCGCGCGCGGCAGAGAGCTACGCGGAACACGACTTTCTGTTCCGCGAGATCGCCGAGCGACTGGCGGAGCGGACCGCGGATGTCCGCCGCTATTTCGAGCTGGCTCTCGACTGGGGTGGCCGCACCGGACTTTTCGCCGAAGCCGCCGCGCAGCTGGCCCCCGGCAAGATAAAGCATCTGCTGCACAGCGAGCTAAGCGTCGATCTCGCCCGGTTCGGGCAGGCAGAACACGGGAACCCGGTCGTGGTTGCCGACGAAGAGGCCTTGCCCTTCAAAGACGCCAGCCTCGATCTAGTCGTCAACGTTGGCACACTCCACGCGGTCAACGACGTACCTGGCGCGCTCGCACAGGTTCGTCGCACCCTTCGGCCCGACGGGCTCTTCCTCGGCGCGCTCTTCGGCGGGGAGACCCTGCATGAGCTACGCAGCGCATGGCTAGCCGCGGAGGCAGAGATCGAGGGCGGCGCCAGCCCGCGCGTGGCCCCCTTCGCCGAACTGTCCGACGCGGCGGGACTCCTCCAGCGGGCCGGTTTCGCATTGCCGGTCGCCGACAAGGACACTATATCCGTGGTCTACGATCACCCGTTGAAACTGATGCATGACCTGCGCGGCATGGGCGAGACAAATATCCGACGCGACCGCCGGCGCACGCCAACGAGACGCGCGACCCTATTCCGCGCCACGGAAATCTATGGCGAGCGCCATGCCGACTCTGACGGGCGCGTGGCGGCAACGTTCGAAGTTTTCTTCCTGACCGGCTGGTCGCCCGCCGCGACCCAGCCACGGCCCTTGCGCCCGGGCAGCGCCCAAGCCCGCCTCGCCGACGCGCTGAAGACGGTGGAATACGTCGCCGGCGAGCCCGCGAGCCTGCCCCCAATGGAGGACAAGGGCTGATGCCGATCACTCTGTTCGCCACCCTCGGCAAGGCCTATCGCTTCCTGTGGGACGAGCGCCGGGACCTGTTTGCTTATGCGTTCCTGCCTGTGCTTCTGGTGTCTTTCATACAGATCGCTGGCCTTTGGCTGACCGGCGACTGGCAGCTCTTTTTCGAGGCGCTCTCCGCTACACCAGAGAGCGCGCACACGCCTCACAGACCGCTCGATCCGCGTGAGATTCCTGCCGCCGACATCGCGGCGATGGTCGCCAACGCTATCGCCGCCTTCGCCGCCTATGCGATGTTTGCCGTCGCTTGGTTCCGACGTTACCTAATCGGCCCGGAGAGCACCACGGTGGGCGCGGCGATGCGCTGGGGGCAACGCCAGTGGCGCTTCGTCGCACGGTTTTTCATGCTTATCTTCGTGGTGCTTCTGCTCGGAGTCCTCGCAACCTTGCCCTTGAGCCTATTCACCAATGCAAACCCGATCCTAGATATGTTCGCACGTACCGCAATCGTCATCGCAAGCCTGCTGGTCACCGCTCGGCTGCTGCTGATCCTACCCGCCGCCGCGCTGGATCACAATCTCGGCATCCGCGACGCGGCCAACGCCACCGCCGGCAAGAGCTGGTACATGGTCGGCCTTTACCTCTTCTCGCTGCTGCCCATGCTGTTCGCGCTGATCATCATCGGCCAGATCATTGCCGGGCTCGCGATCGGCCTAGGCGGACCATCCCTATCTTTCATGTTCGTCGCCCTGCTACTGCAACAGTCAATCATGTTCGTGGCGATCGCAGCCCAGGTCACGGCGCTCGCCGAGGCGTACCGCCAGCTCGTGTTGCCGCCCGCCTGACGGGTTAAAGATGCCCTACAAGCTGCCCATCATCGCGACCACCGCCGACGGCTACCGCTTCCTGTTTGGCCGCTTCACCGCCTGGTTCCAGCTGGCCCTCCTGCCACTGGTTATCTGGGTCGCCATCGAAATGATCGTGTCCAACGGCTGGCTAGCCGGCGGGAACCTAGCGCGGACCAGCAACAGCCCCCTCGCGGCCCACTGGATACTCAACGCGCCTTTTTTCCTCGCCTACGTTCTGGTCACGGTCGCGCTGTTGCTCTACGCCGTCGCGCTGCACCGGCTGGTACTCGACCTGCCCGGCAGCACCGGCGCGTTCGCCTGGCTGACTTGGCGCGCGCGGCACATGCGTTATTTGGGCCAAGCAGTCATCGTCGCGGCGATCCTTTTGATCGGGATCATGGTGTCGGGTACATTCGTCCCCATGGTCGGCGCCGTCGCGGGCACTGCCGGCGTGCTCGACACCGCGGCGGGCGAGGTCACACTGACGATCATCGTGCTGCTGCTGTTCGCGGTCCCGATCGCACTGCTCACCTGCATGGTGCTCCCGGCCCTGCCCGCCGCCGCAGTTGAGGATCATGCCGTCACCCTCTCCGAGGCCTCGAACCAGGCCAAGGGCAATCTGTGGCGAATGACACTCATATTGCTGGTTGGTAGCCTCGTCCCCCTCCGGCTGGTAGAGTGGGGGATGACCTTTCTACTTGCACGGTCCGCGGCAGATACGGAACCGGTACACGCGGCCGAGGTCACCGGCATCCTCGTCAACTTCCTCGCCTTCACGGTGGTAATCACGCTGCTGTCCCTGATCTATCGGCGGCTGCGCGACAACAAAACGCTGCGAGTTGACCAGCCGGCGCGATAGGTGGGACTTCTCCTTTATGCCGGGAGTACTCCTGCGTTTCCCACTCTACGCAATAGACGCTAAATCGGAGCCAATGGACTAGCTCTCCGAACTAGTCCGCAAAAACCTAACGCGGGTCGCTTTGATCTTCCTGTTCGGCGATGCCACCCCCTTTACAATCTTAAATCTTGTCCAGAGGTCCTTCTTATCCGGGCAGGTGCGCAAGCGCGCCTCGCGACTCTGCAGGCGGCCGCAATCTGATCCCGTTACTGCCTGAACTCTGTCGGTTCGCTGTAACCGCAGTCATGCTGTCGATGATCTAAAGGCTGCTCAGCGACAACGCGTGAGAGCACCAATCGGAGACAATCGCCTAAAGCAGGTCCTGCAGCTGGGCAACCAGTGGTACGTCGGCGGGCGGCATCGGATAGCCCCGTAGCGCGTTGGGACGCACCCAGGCGAGCTCTTGCCCCTCGCGCGGGGTGGGTTTGCCCTGCCACACCCGGCAGACGAATAGCGGCATCAACAGATGGAAATCGTCATAGGCGTGGCTCGCGAAGCCAATAGGCGCAAGGCAGCTTTCGTGCGTGTCGATGCCGAGCTCCTCGGCGAGCTCGCGGATCAGAGCCGTCTCGGGCGTCTCGCATTCCCGAAGTTTGCCGCCGGGAAATTCCCAAAGTCCGGCCATGGACTTGCCCCCCGGGCGCCGCGCTAGCAGTACTCGATTGTCGGCGTCGATCAGCGCGGCAGCACTTACCAAAAGCAGGGGCGGCGGGTCGTCGCTCACCGCGCTAGCTCCGGTAGTCAGCGTTGATCGAGATGTAGCCGTGGGTCAGATCGCAGGTCCAGACGGTACCCCGCCCGCGCCCAATCCCTAGGTCGATGTCTATATCGATCTCGAGACCCTTCATGTGGACGGCAACGGGTGCCTCGTCATAGCCAGGCACGAGCTGGCCGAGCCGAGTGATCGGCACGCCGCCGACGGCGATCGACAACCGGTCGCGGTCCGCCTTCTCGCCCGCCTTACCTACGGCCATGACAATCCGACCCCAGTTAGCATCCTCGCCTGCGATCGCGGTCTTGACCAGCGGAGAGTTAGCGACCGCCAGTCCGACAGCGCGCGCGGCGCGCTTCGATTCCGCGCCCCTGACGTTGATGGTCACAAACTTCTGCGCCCCCTCGCCGTCGCGCACCACCTGTTGCGCCAAGTCGACGAATACCTCTCGCAGTGCCGCCTTGAAGTCGGCAAGCTGCTTGTCCGCCGCCGACGTGATCCGGGGCTGGCCCTTGGCCTGCCCGGTCGCGAACATCAAAACCGTGTCTGACGTAGATGTGTCGCTGTCGACGGTGATGGCATTGAAGGACTCGTCCGACGCCCAGCGCACTAGGCGCTGCAGAACCGTCGCAGGGATCTTCGCATCGGTGAACACAAAGCCCAGCATCGTCGCCATGTCCGGCGCAATCATACCCGAGCCCTTGGCGAAGCCCGAGATCGTGACGAGCGTCCTGCCGATGCGCACCTTGAGACTCGCGCCCTTGGCGAAGGTGTCCGTGGTCATGATCGACTCGGCGGCGTCGCGCCAGTTGGCAGCGCCCAGCGCGCGCTTCATTTCAGGCAGCTTGCTCGCGACATAGTCGGGTTCGCGCGGCTCTCCGATCACGCCGGTCGACGCAACAAACACGTCCTGCGCCCGGCAGCCGAACAGGTGCGCCGCCTCGCGGACCGTCTGGGCAACCTGCAGATCGCCCGCCAGGCCCGTGAAGGCGTTGGCGTTGCCGGAATTGACCACTAGTGCACGCGCCTTGCCGCGGGGCAGGATGGTGCGGCACCACTCGACCGGAGCGGAGGGGCATCTGGAACGGGTGAGAACACCGGCGGAGGTGGTCCCGGGCTCGAAGACCGCCAACATAAGGTCCCTTACCCCTCGATTCTTCTTTAGTCCGACCGCGCGCCCCGACAAACGGACGCCGCGCACGTTGGCGATTTCGGGGAACCGCGTCGGCGCCAGCGGCGAGCGCAAAGGCACAGGCGCCCCGGTCAACTTGGGCTTCGACCTGGATTTGGACTTGGCCGCTTTCGCCATGGCAGGAACTCCCAGTAAATCTTCGACTAGGCCGCCGCCGCGATGCAGAAACCTACTGCCCGGGTGCATCCTCGACCGGCGAGCCGTCGAGATTGAACATCTTGATCTCGGCCTTGTCCCGCAATCTCGCCATATGCGTGGCGATCAACTCGCGCGTCAACTGCTGTTCGAGCGTCGGGCGCGATTCCTGGAAGGTCGGGGCGGGTTGGCGCCGCTTGTCGAGCACCTTGATCACGTGCCACCCGAACTCCGTCTGCACCGGGTCCGCGCCGATCAAGCCAGGCTCGATGGCGAACGCCGCGCTCGAAAAGGGCTGCACCATGGCCGAGCGCGTGAAGTAGCCGAGATCGCCGCCGCGCGGCGCGCTTGGGCCATTGGAGCGTTCGCGTGCCATATCGCCGAAATCCTTGCCGTTCTCGAGCGCCTCGATCACGTCATAGCCGTCTTCTTCGCTGTCCAGCAGGATGTGCTGAGCGTGCACCTCGATAGGTCCCTCGGTATTGGCGATCGTCTCGTCGTAAGTCTTGCGCAGATCTTCTTCCTTCAGGCCGTCGGAGATCATCCGGTTAATGTAGGCCTGCTGGACCGCGACCCGGGTGAAGTCCTCGATCTGGGCCCGTACGTCGGGATCCTCGCGCAGGTTTACCTTATCGCCTGCCTCGACTAGCAGCTGTCCGTCGATCAGCTGCTGCACGATTTGGGTGAACAGGGTGCCAATGGGCACCTGACGGAACTGGTCCGGAAGGTGCTCAAACGCCATCGCTACGTCCGACTGGCGAATCTCTGAGCCGTTGACCACGGCCACCACGGGATCGACAGGTGTGTCGCCATCGGCCCGCTCTGCGGAAACCAACGCGGCGGCCACGGCGAGAAACGGAAGCATTAGGGACGCGGCGCGGGTGCTTAGCATCTGGTTACTCCTGCCGAATCCAAGGGCGAAACCGTTAGCTCCGGTTACGGGCCAATCTGACGCGTTCCCCGGGCACTTACAAGCCAAACCCGGGGCCTGCGAGGCTGGTCACACGGCAATGTCAATAGGAATTCGGCCGACAAAAGGACATTTCGATGTGAGCCCGGGGCCTGGCCCCCGCACACCGCGTCGACCGTCATTGACACATGCTGACGCGCGCCCTAGACAATGCGGCCAGAATCCTCATCTTTTCGGGCACGGCGTTCGCGCCGCGGATCAACAACGTCTCGCGGCGGACTCCCGCCAGTGGCATTAGAACAAACGGGTTCGAGGTAGAGGTATGGTCCTCAGTCTTGTCACACGGGCTTTCGGAACGGCGAACGACCGCTACCTGAAGCGGCTGCAGAAGAACGTCGAGGCGATCAACGCGCTGGAGCCCAAGCTAGAGGCTCTGGACGATGAGAGCCTGCGGGCATGCACGGACGCTTTTCGCGCGCGTCTGGAAACGGGCGAGCCGGTCGATGAGCTACTGGTCGAGGCCTTCGCCACCGTGCGCGAGGCCGCGAAGCGGACTCTCGGCCAGCGGCATTTCGATGTGCAGCTCCTCGGCGGCATGATCCTTCACAGCGGAATGATTTCCGAGATGAAGACCGGTGAGGGTAAGACCCTGGTCGCCACCCTGCCGGTCTACCTCAACGCGCTCGAGGGCAAGGGTGTGCATGTGGTCACCGTCAATGACTATCTAGCCCAGCGCGATTCTGGCTGGATGGGTCAGATCTACGAGTTCTTGGGCCTGACCGCCGGTTGCATCGTCAATTCCATGTCCGACGCCGAGCGGCGCGCGGCCTATGCCGCGGACGTGACATACGGCACGAACAACGAGTTCGGCTTCGACTATCTGCGCGATAACATGAAGTTCCATCTGGACGAGATGGTGCAGCGCGACTTCAACTACGCCATCGTCGACGAGGTGGACTCGATCCTTATCGACGAGGCCCGCACGCCGCTGATCATCTCGGGGCCCGTCGAGGATTCCTCAGCCGCCTATTCGGAGGCAGACAAGATCGTTCCGCAGTTGACCGAGGTGGACTTCGAGGTGGACGAGAAGGCGCGGGCCGCAACTCTGACGGAAGAGGGGGTCGAGCATGCCGAACAGCTGCTGGCGGAGGCGGGGCTAATCGAAGCAGGCACGAGCCTCTATGACATCACCAGCGTCACTGTCCTGCACCACATCAACCAGGCGCTGCGCGCGCACAAGCTGTTCCAGCGCGACCGTGACTATATCGCCCACGAGGGCCGCATCGTCATCATCGACGAGTTCACGGGCCGCATGATGGAGGGCCGGCGCTTCTCCGACGGCCTGCACCAGGCGCTCGAAGCGAAGGAAGGCGTCGAGGTCCAGAACGAGAATCAGACCCTCGCCTCGATCACCTTCCAGAACTACTTCCGGCTATACCCGAAGCTCGCTGGAATGACCGGCACGGCGATGACGGAGTCGGCCGAGTTCGCCGAGATCTACAAGCTCGAGGTGGTCGACATCCCGACCCACCGCCCGATGATCCGCAACGACCAGAACGACGAGGTCTATCGGACGCTGGAAGAGAAGTACAACGCCATCAACGAGCTGATCGAGGACGCCCACAACCGCGGTCAACCGGTGCTGGTCGGCACCGTCTCGATCGAGAAGTCCGAGGAGGTCTCGGCCGCACTGAAAGCCCGCGGGATCGACCATGAGGTGCTAAACGCCCGCCACCATGAGCGCGAGGCCCAGATCATTGGCCAAGCTGGCGTGCCCGGCGCGGTGACGATCGCAACCAACATGGCCGGCCGTGGCACGGACATCCAGCTGGGCGGCAATCTGGAGATGCGCCTTGAGGCCGATCTCGCGGACATGGAAGACAGCCCCGTGCGTGAAGTCAGGGAAGCTGAAATCCGCACCGAGGTCGAACGCCTGCATGACGAGGTGCTAGCGGCCGGTGGTCTTATGGTCATCGGCACTGAGCGCCACGAGAGCCGGCGCATCGACAACCAGCTGCGCGGCCGTTCGGGCCGCCAGGGCGACCCGGGCACATCTCGCTTCTTCCTGTCGCTGCAAGACGACCTGATGCGCATCTTCGGCTCCGAGCGGATGGACGGGATGCTTCAGAAGCTCGGCATCGAGGAGGGCGAGGCGATCGTTCATCCCTGGATCAACAAGGCGCTCGAGAAGGCTCAGCAAAAGGTTGAAGCGCGCAACTTCGAGATTCGCAAGCAGCTGCTGCAGTATGACGACGTCATGAATGACCAGCGCAAGGTCATCTATGAGCAGCGCAAGGACCTGATGCGCACCGACGACGTGTCGGATACGGTCAAAGCGATGCGCGCCGAGGCACTGGAAGACTTGATCGCGCGGACCATCCCTGAGAAAGCATTTGCCGAACAATGGGACACCGAGCTGCTACGCGAGGATGCGATGCGCATCTTCGGTCTCGAGATTCCGGCGGAGGAATGGGCCGCAGAGGAAGGAATCGCCGACGAGGAAATTCACGAACGCATGGAGAAGATGGTCGACGAGCGCATGGCCGCCAAGGTTGCGAACTATGGCGAGGAAATCATGCGCATGGCCGAGAAGAATCTACTCCTGCAGATTCTCGACCAGCACTGGAAGGACCATCTCCTGCGCCTCGACCATCTACGCCAAGGCATCGGCCTACGCGCGTTCGGCCAGAAGAACCCACTCAACGAGTACAAGCGCGAAGCCTTTGACATGTTTCAGGACATGCTGGCGCGGCTGCGCGAGGGAGTCACAATGCTGCTCAGCCACATCGAGATTCAGGTTAACGCGCCCGAGGCCGTGCCGGAACCCCAAGCGCCGCGCGAGATGGAAACCAAGCATGCAAGCATCGGCCAGTTCGGAGACGCGACCCCGTCGTCCACACCGGCCGAAGGCGCGGCAACCGCGCCGGTCCGCAACCAGCCCGCGGCCACAATCGACCCGGACGACCCGTCAACCTGGGGCAAGGTGCCGCGTAACGCCGCCTGCCCCTGCGGTTCGGGCAAGAAATACAAGCACTGCCACGGTAAGCTCGTCTGAGGGCAACCGTTAAATGATGGTTGCGTTCGGCGTCTTGGACTATCTCGACCGACCGGCCTAGGCCCATCCTGCGTTCCCCAGATTCAGGAACTTGTCCCGCCGCTGTGCCACCAGCGCCGGCCCATCCATACCGTCCATGGCCCGCAACGCCTCGTCGATCGCCACATCGACGGCGGCGATGGCCGTCTCGGGCTCGCGATGGGCACCGCCCAACGGCTCTGGGACGATGCCGTCGATCAGCCTGAGCTCGGCCAGGTCCTGAGCCGTGATTTTCAGCGCCTCGGCCGCGTCCCGAGCCCGCTCACCATCGCGCCAGAGGATCGAGGCGCAGCCTTCGGGCGAGATCACCGAGTAGACAGCGTGCTCCATCATCAGGACCGTGTTAGCGGTGGCGATCGCGATGGCGCCGCCGGACCCGCCCTCGCCGATGATAACGGAGACGAATGGCACCTCGAGGCCGAGCGAGACTTGGATCGCCCGGGCGATCGCTTCGGACTGGCCGCGCTCCTCAGCGCCGACGCCCGGATAGGCGCCGGACGTGTCGACAAAGGACAGGATCGGCATGTCGAACCGGTTGGCCAGCTCCATCAGCCGCTGAGCCTTGCGATAGCCCTCGGGCCGGGCCATGCCAAAATTATGGTGCACCCGACTTTCGGTATCGTTGCCCTTCTCTTGGCCTAGGAGGATGACCGGACGGCCATGATAGCGGCCTATGCCCGAGACCAGCGCGTTGTCCTCTGCATAGAGCCTGTCGCCGGCCAGCGGCACGAATTCGGTGACCAGCCCTGCGACATAGTCACCACATTTCGGACGCAAAGGGTGGCGCGCTACCTGTACCTTCTGCCAGGCGGACAGCCGACCGTAGGTCTGCCGCAGTTCGCGGTCGACCTTCTCCTCCAGCTTGCCCAACTCATCAGCGATGTTCAGATCGCCATTGTCGGACAGCCTGCGTAGCTCGTCGATCTGACCCTCGAGTTCGGCTAGAGGTTTTTCAAATTCAAGAAAATATGCCATTGGATCCTACTAGTTGTCGTTCGGTCGGCTGGCAAGCGGATGATGCTCGGCCACCAGGCGCCGCATTCGCTCATCGAGCACATGGGTGTAGATCTGCGTCGTGGAAATATCAGCGTGGCCAAGCATTTTCTGGACGCTGCGCAGATCAGCGTCGTGATGCAGTAAATGCGTTGCAAATGCGTGGCGCAGCACATGGGGGCTGACCTTCCGCGGGTCTAGCGCCGCCGCCGCCGCGAGATCCTTGAGCAGCTGAAAGAAACGCTGGCGGGTCAGATGCCTGCCGTTGCGCCCGGCGAACAGGTAAGGGTTAGTTGCACCCTCGGGTACGAAGACGTCACGCACCTCCAGATATGCGCGCACCGCCGCGCGTGCGGGTGCACTGAGCGGCACCATGCGCTCTTTGTCGCCCTTGCCACGAACAATTAGCACCTGGGGATCGCGCTGGACCGCAGTCAGCGGCAGTCCGACCATTTCCGACACCCGCATACCGGTCGCGTAGCAGAGCTCGACCAGCGCGTAGATACGCTTGCCCTCGGGTCCCTCGCGCCGGGCCGCCGCGTCTAGTAACGCGCCGACATCCTCCTCGGAGAGGATCTTCGGCAGGGTCCGCCCCTGGCGCGGACTTTCGAGGATCGCCGTCGGGTCATCGGAGCGCAGCCCGTCGGCATAGAGAAAACGGTAGAACTGACGCAGGGTCGAGAGCCGTCGCGCCGCAGTGCGCGCCGACATGCCGCGTACCTCGAGATGCTCCAGATAGGCGCGCAGATCATCCTTACTCGCGCTATCGAGGACCCCGGTGAGCTCCGTATCGGCCGCAGACAGGAACCGTGCTGCATCTTCCAGATCGCGGCCATAGGCGGCTACCGTATTGGCCGACGCCCCGCGTTCCGCGAGCAACAGTTCCAAGAATGCTTCGAAATAGCGGCTGACCCGCGCCGACGCGACGGGCTCGTGGCGCCGGCTCATCGCTCCCGGGCAACCAGCGCGGCGCGGGCGACCGCCTGAGCGTCAGCGTCCAGTCCGACGCGCTGTAGTCCGCGTACCACGCTGCCGATGACCCCCGGATGTGGATTGTCGCCCGCCTGCCCCAGCACAATCACCGCATACAATGCGGTCTCGGCCAGGCGCCCCGCCGCCGAGGCCCGCTCGAGGCCGGCGAGCGCCGCGACGCTATGCAGGCGTCCGGTATCGGCCTGAGGCGCCGGCGTGGGATTGGTTATGGCGGCGCGCGCCCATTGTCGTTCATTGACCTGGTCCCCGAGCACCTGAAGCAGGTAGAGCGCAGTGCCGACGTCAGCCATGCCGGGATTACTCTCGGTGAGGTCGATCCAGCGCGAAAGGCGTGTTGGGCTCCATGGCACGGCGGCCTGCGCGGGTAATGGCATCACGGTAACCATGGGCGTGGGGGCAATCGACGTCGCAGGTGCGGGTGCCGGCTTTGCCTCAGCGGTCACTTCGCCAACCAGGTCGCGATCGGCGATAGGCGTAGCGGCCAGGTTCCGCCCGATGATCCGCATTTCGGGCCACATTTCGGTGGTTGCCCGATCCATATCGGTAACCGCGCCTGCCTGGCGCACCACCAGCTGATACCAGTCTAGGGCAAGCGCATCCTCGCCCGCCAGAAGCGACGCCCGGGTCGCCGCCGCGGCGAACCAGTCGAAATCCGCCGTGGCGGGAATATCACCAAGCAACCGAGCGGTAGCGGCCATTACGATATCTTCCGCCTCCGCCGCTGCGGAAAGCGTCCAAGCCTCCCACAGCGCCTCCGAACGCGCTATCGCCACCTTCTGGTTGCGCGCGGCCAGATACAGATAGGCAAGCCAGGTATCGCGTTCGACGGAATCGGGGTCGAGCAACGCCGCGGCAAGCGCCACATCATCCGCCTCGAGTGTCTCGTAGATGGCAACCATCTCGGCCGGATCGATGCGACCGGCGCGCAAGGCCGCATGGGCGCGCGCGAGCTTGCGTTCGGGCGCAACACGGGACGATGCAAGGGCCGCCCGCAGAATCGCCGCGTCTTCGCTGTCCAGAATCCAATCGGGTAATTCGACCTCGGCCGCTGTCAGCAGCGCAAAGTTGAGGATGTCCGCGGCACCAGGTATGGCCAGTTCGGACTCGGTCACAGGCGAGCCCTCCGCCAAGGTGTAGGCGATGCTCTCGAAAGCCCTGTCGGCATCAACGTGCTCCTCGCGCAGCAGATCCAAACTGAAGGATGCCTCCGCTCCCTTGCCGCCCGCGATTTGACAGACGATAAGGGCCTTCTGCCAGAAGCGCTCGGTATAGCCGCTCTCATAGCGCGCGAGCACAGCGCAGCCACCCGCGATGTCGCCGCGCAGGAAATGCGCCGCGACGACTGGTCGTGCAACATCATCGGACACGCGGCGCGAATTCGCAGCATTTGCGAGCCGGATCGCATCGTCAGGCGCGCCAATCGCCACGAGACCCGCGACGCGTGCGGCGAGCAGGCTGGATTGCTTCGCGGCACCGGACGGCGGCGTGGCAATGGAAAGGAGTAGGCGGCGGGTCAGTCTGCGTGCAGCGCCCGACGGCGCAGCCACGGGCAGTTCCTCCAGCAGACGGATGGCCGTGGCCCGGCTCGATCCGTCCCACATTTCATCGCCTAGGCTGCCGTCTGCGATGGTCAGCGTCCCGACCGCGTCTTCGGCGACTGCGTCGAGGCCCCGAATCAGAACGCCCCTGGGACGCTCGGTCGGTAATACTTCGGGCTGCGATGCCTCCGGAGTCGCTTTGGCAGGCACCGGATCTGGCGCAAGGCGGATGGGTCCCGACTGCTGTGCGTGCGCGAGCGGAGCGAGGGCGATGAGCGCTAGCGCGGAGACGATGCTGGTGGCGAGACAGCGCATGAGCAGCGTCAGCGCGGAAATCGGTCGTTGGGTATGGTCTTCTTGACGCTTTCGGACGGTGCGGGAATGTCCCAAGTGGCAAGAAATACGCCGCCGGCAACAATCACGGCGAGAAACAGGATGATGACATACTTAGCCAAATGATCCTCCTGAGGAACTCGGTCAGCGCGGCAAAGTCAGAGAAAAGACCTTTCAACCTCGCAGGGCCACGCGAGAAAGCCTATTATATCATCCGAACAATGGCGAGAACGCGGCGAATCCCTCGCCGAACCGGATCGCAGCAAGATTGCAGCGCATGAGTGATTCTGAGCAAGCCAACGATGACGAAAATCTGCTCGATTCGCGCGCGGTCGCGGCGGCCGCGCATCGGTCGATCGTGATGGTGGGATTGATGGGTGCCGGCAAGTCATCGATCGGACGCCGTTTGGCGACGCGTCTCGAAATGCCCTTCGCCGACGCTGACATGGAAATTGAGGCGGCCGCGGGATGCACAATCACCGAGTTCTTCGCACGCCATGGCGAGGTGGAGTTTCGAGAAGGCGAGCGCCGCGTGATCGCGCGGCTTCTCGAGGGCGCGCCGATCGTTCTGGCCACCGGCGGGGGCGCGTTCATGGATGAGGATACAAGAGCCGCAGTCGCGAAATCAGGCATCTCGGTCTGGCTGCGGGCCGACCTGAATACGCTCGTGCGCCGTACCGCGCTGCGCAACAGCCGGCCGCTACTCAACAATGCCGACCCGGCCCGTAGTCTCGAGGACTTGATGAAGACCCGCTATCCAGTCTATGCGCTTGCGGACATTACCGTGGAAAGCGATGACGGCCCGCTCGACGCGACCGTTGCGCGTGTGGTCGACGCACTGGCGGCATACAACGACCAGGCAGAGGTGGCGCCAGCACAATGAATGTTTCGGCTGACAGCGCGCGGACCATCCGGGTCGATCTCGGCGCACGCTCGTATGATATTGTGATCGGCCCCGGGCGGATCGCTCACGCCGGGACGCTGCTCGCCGAGCGGCTGGGCGAGCGCCGCTGCGTAATCATCACGGACACGAATGTCGGGCCGCACTATGCTGACGCGCTCGATGCCGCGCTGCGGGCGGGCGGGCATGAGACCCGCACCCTTATTGTGCCGGCGGGCGAGGCGTCGAAATCCTTTGCCCAGCTAGAGGAACTACTCGAGCAACTCGTCGCCGGCGGGTTGGAACGCGGCAGCGTGCTCATCGCCCTCGGCGGTGGGGTCATCGGCGACCTGACCGGGTTTGCCGCGTCCATCGCGCTGCGCGGGGTGGAGTTTGTACAGGTTCCGACGTCCCTGCTCGCCCAGGTCGACAGTTCGGTCGGCGGCAAGACCGCGATCAACTCGCAACATGGAAAGAACCTTATCGGCTCATTCTACCAGCCGAGGCTGGTGATCGCCGACACTAACAGCCTCGCCACCCTGCTCGCCCAAGAGCTGCGCGCCGGCTATGCCGAGGTCGTAAAGTACGGCCTGCTGGGCGACGCTGACTTCTTCGGCTGGCTAGAGGCCAACGGGCCGGCCATTCTCGCCGGTGATACCGCGACGCAGGTACGCGCGATCGAACGCTGCTGCGAGATGAAGGCCGAAATCGTCAATCAGGACGAACGCGAGACCGGCCAGCGCGCGCTGCTCAACCTGGGCCACACCTTCGCCCATGCGCTCGAGGCCGAAACCGGCTACGGCACGGGGCTGCTGCACGGCGAGGCCGTCGCGATAGGCATGGTTGCGGCGTTCGATTTGTCCGCCAGGATGGGGCTGTGTAACGCCGAAGATGCCGCGCGGGTCCGCTCCCATCTGACGGCCTGCAAACTCCCGACCGGGTTTCCGCCACACCCGGGCGCCGGCTGGGATGCGGAGATTCTGCTGACCCATATGGGCCGCGACAAGAAGGTGCAGGACGGACGCCTAACCTTCATTCTGGCGAACGGTATCGGCGACACCTTCATCACTAACGAGGTGTCCGACGACGTCGTGGCGCGCCTCCTCACCGAAATGGCGGACGCCTCCTGACACAAATAGAACAGGCCCAGACTCATGAGTGATCCCATCACCATTATCGTCATCGGAATCGTTGTTCTGCTGGCACTTTCGGCGTTTTTCTCGGGTTCCGAGACGGCACTGACCGGCGCATCAAGGCCGCGCATGCATCAGCTCGAGAGCGAGGGCAACCGGCGCGCAGGCACGGTCAACTTCCTGCATGCCCGTCAGGAACGGCTGATCGGCGGTATCCTGATCGGCAACAACATCGTCAACATCCTCGCCTCGGCCCTAGCCACCAGCATGATGATCACCCTATTCGGCGACGCAGGCGTCGCCTACGCGACCATCGCGATGACCACGCTGGTGTTGATCTTCGCCGAGGTTCTGCCCAAGACCTATGCAATCCGGCATGCCGACGACGTGGCCCTGACGGTGGCGCGCCCGATCCGCCTCGTGGTCACACTCCTATCGCCACTGTCCCGGGCGATCGAAGCCGTGGTTGGTTTGCTTCTCAGACTGACGGGGGAAAAGCTCTCCGCCGAAGCACACGCCACGCGCGAGCAGGAGCTGCGCGGAGCGATCCGCCTGCATGCCGACACCAACACGGTAGCCGCGCATGAGGGTCAGATGCTTGGCGGCGTGATGGATTTGGACGATGTCGAGGTGGGCGAGATCATGACCCACCGCACCGACGTACAGATGGTCGACACGGCACTCTCCGCGAGCGAGATCGTGACCCGGGTACTTGACTGCCCCTACACCCGCGTTCCGCTCTACGAGGACAACCCGGATAATATCGTCGGCGTCCTGCACGCCAAGGCGCTGCTACGCGACGTGCAGAGCCATGAAGGCTATATCGACGAGATCGACATCCGCGCCGTCGCAACCAAGCCCTGGTTCGTGCCGGAATCAACTGACAGCCTGCGCCAGCTGCACGAATTCCGAGATCGGCGCGAGCATTTCGCCCTAGTGGTCGACGAGTATGGCGCGCTGCAGGGCGTGGTGACCTTAGAAGACATTATCGAGGAGATCGTCGGCGAGATCGACGACGAGCACGACATCCCGGTGCCGGGGATGCGCCGACAGCCGGACGGAACCTATATCGTCGACGGCAGGGTGACGATCCGCGACCTCAACCGGGAGTTCGACTGGAACTTGTCGGACGACGAGGCGTCGACGATAGCCGGCCTTGTGCTGCACGAGGCACGCTTCATCCCCGAGGAGGGCCAGAGCTTCGATATCGAGGGCCTGAAGATCGACATACTGCGGCGCAGCGGAAACCAGCTGCGCTCGCTGCGGATCATCCAGCGTCCTAGCGACACCGAGCCGGATGCCGAGCCGTCACCGGCCAGCTAGAAGGACCCGACCTCGTTGCTTCACGGCCGTTTCTTGACCGGGCGAGCGCCGCTCCTATAGTCCCCGATATCTAGTTTCTTCCACATCACCCATCTGCGAGGACTAATCCATGCCACTGTCGAGCCCGACGGAGCGCGAGCATATTCACACCCGGACCGTCGAGTGCAACGGCTACCGGCGCAGGGACGGTTTGTGGGACATCGAGGGTCAACTCGTCGATGTGAAGACGTACACGTTTCACAATAGTGAGCGCGGCGATGTGCCTCCGGGCGAGCCGGTGCACGAGATGTGGGTCCGTCTAACGGTCGACGATGACCTGACAATTCAAGGGGTCGAGGCCGTCACCGAGTACAGCCCATTCCAGACGTGCAAGGAGATCGCGCCGAACTTTGAACGACTGGTCGGGGTCAGCATCGGGCCGGGATGGCGCCAGCGGGTGCGCGACCGGGTCGGCGGCGTCGAGGGCTGCACCCATATCGTCGAGATGCTAGGGCCGATCGCCACGACAGCGTTCCAGACGATTTATCCGATCAAGAGCAAGGAACAGTCCGACAGCCGGACGAAGTCTACGCGCCCGCCTCGTCTGCTCAACACGTGCCACGCGTTCCGCAGCGACGGTCCGAAGGTGAAGGAATTTTGGCCCGACCATTATGACGGGCCCGAGGCGGAGTAGATCGCCGACGGGCCGGGCATCCGGCCGCGCTGACTACGCGACGGCGCGTGTTGGCGGGAGGAAGACCGGCGGATACTCCACGGGGCGTTCCGGCATCGGAGCCGCCGTGCGCCCCTCGCACGAACACAACTCCGAGAAATAGCTGGCGATGAACCCTCGGATGGCCGGCGTGCGGCGGAGGACGCCGGCATTGGCGTCGATAATGGTGCAAAGCCGATCTATCGTCAGGCGTTCACATGCGGCGATATCCAACAAGGCAGAACCCAAGCAACGGCTTCAAAACACATAGATGATTTTCTTTTCAATTTATTTCTTTTTCGGCCTCATCCGGTGTGAGTGCACGCATCGACAATGCGTGCAATCCACCCTCGAATTCCGTGGTTAAAAGGCCATAAACGGCCCGTTGCCGCATGACCCGCGACTGGCCGGCGAAGTCTGGACTGACCACGAAGAGGTCGAGATGTGTTTCGCCCTCGGGGCGGGCGCCGGCATGCCCGGCATGCAGATGCGAATCGTCCCGCACCTCGATCTTATGAACGTCAAGCGCGGCCTCAACCACCGCCCTTATCCTTTCCGCACGATTCATCTCTTCCTCCAGCTTGCACGACACATCATCTTTTCCCGCCTGTTATTGCTTCGTGCGGGCCCACCAGACATATTTCGCACATGATCCGGCGGCGCAAATCCATCGACCTCGACGACCTGCTCACCGAAGGCGGTGACGGCGCAGCGGGCCCGCGCATCTGCGCGGAGGCCGGCTGCGAGTTGCCCGGCAAATTCCGGGCACCGAGGTCCCGCGAGAATGTGCGCGACTATATCTGGTTCTGCCTCGATCATGTGCGGGCATATAACAAATCCTGGAATTATTATGACGGTATGTCGGCAGAAGAAATCGAGTCCGACCGGCACAGCAAGACCTTCTGGGACCGGCCGACCTGGCCGCTCAACGGCAAGCGACCGTGCGAGGGCATCCGAGACGGTTTCGGATTATTCGAGGAGGAGATGGATGCCGCGGCAGGCGGCACCTCGGCATCGGCGAATGCGGGATTGGACCCCGCCGCCATTGACGCCCTTGCTATAATGAAATTGTCGCCTCCGCTCACGGCAGACGCTATAAAACGACGCTACAAGGAGTTGGTCAAACAGCACCATCCTGACACGAATGGCGGTGACAAGCTCGCGGAAGAATGTCTCAAGGCGATCAACCAAGCCTACTCAACCCTGATGCGATCGGTCGGTCCAGCCCAAGACCGCGCCGAGTGAAGAAATTTTGACGAAAGTGGACTGGATTATGGAAGCAACAGAATCGATCACCAGCGCAGATATGCCCGCCAACCCAGAGCCGGACCTCAAGGTGTCTGCCCGTCAGGTTTTTGGCATCGATTCCGACATGGAGGTCCCGGCCTTCTCCGAGGAAACCGTGCATGTGCCGGCCCTCGACGAGACCTACCAGTTCGATCAAGACACGACACTCGCGATCCTCGCCGGGTTCGCGCACAACCGGCGTGTGATGATCCAAGGCTATCACGGTACCGGCAAGTCGACCCATATTGAACAGGTCGCCGCACGCCTCAACTGGCCGTGTGTACGCGTGAATCTCGACAGCCATATTAGCCGCATCGACCTGATCGGCAAGGACGCTATCGTCCTGAAGGACGGGGCCCAGGTCACTGAGTTCCGCGAGGGCATCCTGCCCTGGACCCTGCAGCATCCCTGTGCCCTGGTCTTCGACGAGTATGACGCCGGCCGGCCAGACGTTATGTTTGTCATCCAGCGCGTGCTCGAAGCTGACAGCAAGCTCACTCTGCTCGACCAGAACAAGGTAATCCGGCCGCATCCGAGCTTCCGGCTGTTCGCTACGGCGAACACGGTGGGGTTGGGCGATACAACCGGTCTGTATCACGGTACCCAGCAGATCAACCAGGCCCAGATGGACCGCTGGAACATCGTCACGACGCTCAACTACCTGCCCCACGAGCAGGAGGTCGACATCGTGATGGCCAAGTGCACAACCTATGACGGCGACGAGGGGCGCGAGAAGATTTCCGCCATGGTCGCAACGGCCGAACTGACCCGCGCGGGCTTCGTCGCTGGGGACATTTCCACCGTCATGTCGCCGCGCACCGTCATCACATGGGCCGAAAATGCCGAGATCTTTGGGTCTATTCCGGTCGGCTTTCGAGTCACATTCCTTAACAAGTGCGACGAGGTCGAGCGCTCGACCGTTGCCGAGTATTATCAGCGCTGCTTTGGGACCGAGCTCGAAGACGGCGTGATTGCTGCGGCCCCGACCCAGTAGGGCCCCGATGACGGGCTCAAACAGAGGCAACAATGACGGTCCCGTCGAGGAGTTTCGGCGGGTCACCGCCGCGGTCATGCGCGCCATGGCGCGCGAACCGGAGCTGACCGTCTCATTCACCCCAGACCAGGCAGGCGTGGCAGGCGAAGAGGCCCACCTGCCCCTGCCCGCCCGCGATTTGCCCGCCGAGGATGTCAGCGTGGTGCGCGGCGAGGCCGACGCGCTTGCGCTGCGCCTGCGCCACCACAATGCCGAGCTGCACCAGACGCGCGTTCCATCCGCGCCAGCCGCGCGCGCGCTTTACGACGCCGTCGAACAGGCCCGCGTCGAGTCGATCGGCGCGAATCGTATGGCCGGCGTGGCTGACAACCTGAGCGCCGCACATGAGATGCGCAGCCGAGAAAAGGGTTTCGCGCGCGTCACCCAGCGCGACCAGGCGCCCGTCTCCGAGGCGGTCGCGATGCTGGCGCGCGAGGCGCTGACTGGTATGCCGCCGCCGCCGTCGGCGCGCCCGATGGTGGATGTCTGGCGCCCGTTCATCGAATCCAAAATCGGTGCGGCGCTGTCGGACCTAAGCGACAGCTTGGACGACCAGCTCGCGTTTCAGGATGTCGTTCGGCAGATGATTTCGGATCTCGGCCTCGTCGAGGAGGAACTCGCGACCGAGCCTGACTCCGACGACAACAGCGGCAACGAACAGGACGACGCCGAAGGCGAGAGCAACGGCGAGGGTGAGAGCGACGGCGAGGCTCAGGCCATGGAGGGCGAGGGCGAGGACGAACAGGCCGGCGCCGAGAGTGAAGAGATGGACATGCCGTTCGAGGACGGCGACGGCGATATGGAACAGGGCGCGGGCGACGAAGATCCGGAGGCGCCCGGCCAACCCTGGCGCCCGCCGGAATATGGCCACAACCAGGGCGAACAGTTCGTCTACGGAGCCTTCACGACCGAGCATGACGAGATTGTCGAGGCGCCCGAACTTTGCGATCCGGACGAGCTGTCACGTCTGCGCCAGCAGCTCGACCAGCAGCTCGGCCATCTGCAGAGCGTAATCTCACGCCTCGCCAACCGCCTGCAACGCCGGCTGATGGCGAAACAGACCCGTAACTGGGAATTCGATCTCGAGGAAGGGCTGCTCGATACGGCCCGCCTGACCCGTGTCGTGACGAACCCGGCGCACCCGCTGTCGTTCAAGATGGAAGAGGACACTAACTTCCGCGACACGGTGGTAACCCTGCTCATTGACAATTCCGGTTCGATGCGCGGCCGCCCGATATCGGTCGCGGCGATGAGCGCCGACATCCTAGCCCGCACGCTTGAGCGGTGCGGCGTGAAGGTCGAGATTCTCGGCTTCACCACACGTGCCTGGAAAGGCGGGCAGGCTCGAGAGAACTGGCTCGCGGCGGGCAAGCCCGCCAACCCGGGCCGACTCAACGATCTGCGCCACATCATTTACAAGTCCGCCGACGCACCCTGGCGCCGGGCCCGCAAGAATCTGGGCCTTATGCTCCGCGAAGGGCTGCTGAAAGAGAATATCGACGGCGAGGCGCTGTGGTGGGCTCACAACAGGCTGCTGGCCCGTTCGGAACAGCGGCGCATCCTTATGATCATCTCCGACGGTGCACCGGTCGACGATTCCACCCTTTCGGTTAACGCCGGTAACTATCTGGAGCGCCATCTACGGCAGATCATCGAGTACATCGAGACCTATTCACCGGTCGAGCTCCTTGCCATCGGCATCGGCCATGACGTGACGCGCTACTATCGGCGCGCGGTCACCATCGTCGATGCCGAACAGCTCGGCGGCACGGTGATGGACCAGCTGGCCGAATTGTTCGACGAGGAAGACGCCGCCGCGCCGAAGGGCCCGCGGGCCGGATCGCGCCGGGCCGCCTAAAACAAGCCCGACGCAGTTCGGTCATATTTGAGCGGTGAAATGCGGCTATAAACGAACGATGACCCGTTTTTCCTCAGACCGCTACTCGCCATGCTGTGGGGTAAGACTGCTACGGTCGCGGACTCAAAACCTATCCCCCTGCATAAGGGACTGAGTGGCCAAGATCGCGTCAGCCAGCTGGTTTGGCGTGGCGGGCTCGAACTGGATTTCGACAATCGCAATTTCGGTGGCATCTCGGCGATGGAAATCGACCGCGCCGGGCGCGCGTGATCGCCGATTTGAAGACGCTGTTCGTTACCGAGAATCTCGAGACAATCACCGCCGGGGCCGCCTCCCGTGTGCAGACGCTAATTTATATCTCGAGCGATGATAATTCCTCCGGCGATCAGTGCACGCTGCTGCTGATCTTCGAACTCCTACCCTGAGAGCCGGGCTGGCTCAGCCGTCGATCCACCAGCCCCGGCGGGCGGGAATATCGTCACTGTCGATGGCCGCACGCACATCCTCGAGAAGCCGGTTCATGAACCGGATATTATGCACCGCCAGGAGGGTGACGGCGTTCAGCTCCCCGGCCTTCACCAGATGGTGAAGATAGGCACGTGAGACACTGGTACAAGTCGCGCAATCGCATTCCGGGTCGAGCGGGTTCGTATCTTCACGGAACCGCGCATTCGTTAGATTGATGAACTCGCGTCCGTTCTTCGTCTCGCCCAGACCGGGCCGGATATAGGCACTGCCGTGGCGGGCAAGCCGGGTCGGGTTAACGCAATCGAACGTATCGACACCCTTGGCTACGCCCAACCAGACGTCGCGCACACTGCCGACGCCAAGCAGATGGATCGGGCGTGGGGTCGACGCGGCGGCGTTCAGGGGCGCCATGGCCAGCGCCACCACATCATCCATCTCCTCCGGCGTCCCGCCGAGACACCCGCCGACCGCATAGCCGAAATAGGGCTGCTCCGCGGTGAACTCCGCACTCTCCCGGCGTAGATCGCAATAGACCCCGCCCTGGACGATGCCGTAGAGCCCCTGCGGCCCGGCAGATCCCTCCTCCGCCTCGCCGAAGGCAGCGATCGAGCGCAACGCCCAGCGGTGCGTCAGCTCCATAGACCGGGCCGTGTAGTCGCGACCCACGTAATAGGGCGTACATTCATCGAGGACGAGGATGATATCGGCCCCAATCCGGCGCTGAATGCGAATCGAATCCTCGGGCGTCAGCGTCACTTTGGCGCCATCGACATAGGACCGGAAGGACGCGCCGGCCTCGTCGATCGCGAGCAGCGAGGGGGGGCGGACATCGGTACGACTGCTCTTGATCTCCTGCTTGTCGCCGCCGCGGCCAAGCGAAAAGATCTGGAACCCGCCCGAATCCGTCAGCATCGGGCCGTCCCAGCCCATCATGCGATGCACCCCCCCCAGCGCCGCCACCCTCTCGGCCCCCGGCTGCAGCATCAAATGATAGGTATTGCCAAGGATGATCTGGGTCGCCTCCGCCCGCGCCTGAGCCGGTGACACGCCGCGCAACGCGCCGCGTGTGGCGCAGAACACAAATGCGGGCGTCTCAATCACCCCGTGCGGCGTGGTGATGCGTCCCCGCCGCGCCGCGTTCGGCCAGTCCACTTCTCCCGTCGCGGTTCGGGTCACGTCGAAGGAAAAGCCGGGATAGTCAGTCATGAGCGAAAGGGCCGTTTTTCATTGCGCCATCTTGCAAAGGAGCGATCATATACGGGGAGGGCGCAAAAAAGCCCGCGAAACGCGGGCTTTCATCGCGATCCGGGCGATCTGGCAACAGCGGTATCAGGCGGCCACGCCGACCTTTTCGAGATCGCGCTTCATGCGGCGCAGTTCACGCGGCAGTTTGGAGGCCGCCGTACGACGCAGGAAAGAATCGACGCCCCCTTTATGCTCGATCGTGCGAATGGCACGTGCCGTTAGGTTCACGCGGACGCCACGCGCCAGCGTCTCGCTATACAGCACGGTGGTCTGAAGGTTCGGCAGGAACCGGCGACGGGTCTTGTTATGCGCGTGGCTGACATTGTTTCCGGTCAGCACACCCTTGCCTGTGATGGCGCAGCGACGCGACATATTTTTCGCTCCATGAACGGCTAACGCGCCGTACCCGGCACGAACGGCGGAGTTTTTAGGCGATGGCAAGGGGCGGGTCAAGCCCGCCGTGGCGACAACCTATGCGCCCCGAAATGCCGCAAGCAGAGCCTGAGCCGCGGCCGATGGGGTGATCTCCGCGCGGGACACCCGATGCTCAAGAGATTCGAGCACCTCGCAAACCGCCGGGTGGCGCTGGAAGGCGGAGAGCAGATACTCGTCAACCTCACCCCACATCCACCGACGGGCCTGGCCTGCACGTCGCGCCTCTAGCGCGCCACTGTTGCTTGCCTGCGCGCGAAATTGTTCGGTCGTCTCGCAAACCTCGTCGATTCCGCGATTCTCGAGCGACGAGCAGGTCAGCACCGGCGGAACCCAGTCCGATGCCGCCGGATGCAACAAGCGCACGGCGTTGGTGAACTCGGCTGCTGATCGCCGGGCGGCCCCGGCCATTTCGCCATCCGCCTTGTTGACTACGAGCAGATCCGCCAGCTCCATAATCCCGCGCTTGAGCCCCTGCAGTTCATCGCCGCCGCCCGGCAGCAGTAACAGTAGAAACATGTCGACGAGATCCGCAACCGCGGTCTCGGACTGGCCGACGCCGACCGTCTCGATCAAAATCACCCCGAAACCCGCGGCCTCGCAGGCGAGCATGACCTCGCGAGTCCGTCGCGCAACGCCACCTAGGGTGCCCGCGGTGGGAGACGGCCGGATGAACGCCTCGGGCATACGGGACAGTTGCTCCATGCGCGTCTTATCGCCGAGGATGGATCCGCCGCTGCGTCGCGAGGATGGGTCAACTGCGAGGACCGCCACCTTCTGGCCTGCCGCGATCCAATCCTGTCCGAACACCTCGATGAAGGTGGACTTGCCCACGCCAGGCACGCCAGAAATTCCGATGCGTACCGCCTTGCCTGTGTGCGGCAGAAGATGTTCGAGCAGCCGGTCAGCTGCGGCCCGGTGATCCTCCCGGGTCGATTCGATTAGGGTGATGGCGCGCGCCAGCGCACGCCGATCTCCGTCGCATATCTCCGACGCCAGCGCCGCCGGATCTCCGGTCTCTCGTCCGAACATATCCTGTTCCGCCCTGATCATGCCCTAACCTAGCGCGGTCTCGCGGGCGCCAACAACTTGGCATCGGTAGGTACGAGTTTGCCGTCGACGGGCGACGAAAGGATCACCGAGCTTTGCGCCAGCCCGATCTTGCGAAACCGCGAGATCACATCCTCCAGCTCGGCGATAGATGCAACGGCAAGGCGGATTACAAAGCTCTCCTCTCCAGTTATATGGTGGCATTCCATCACCGCGTCGAGGGAACGGCAGAGCCCCGTCACGCGTCGAAAATTCTTGTCGGATACCGATAGGCGAAGGAACGCGCCGATCTCGCGGCCGACGGCCGCCCGGTCCACCTGCGCGCTGTAGCCGCGAATGATCTCGGCCGCTTCCAGTCTCCGAATTCGTTCGGATACAGACGGGGTCGAGATTCCGATGCGCCGTCCGATCTCGCGGAACGACAATCGGGCGTCCGTCTGAAGGACATCTAGAAGCATTCGGTCTGTACCGTCGAGATTAATTTCCATTCGTACAACTTTTTCCTTATAAAAATAACAAACGAAAATTTAATAACATTAATAAGTCCCAATTGTCACTTTTTTTAATTATTTTTTTAACAATCATAATATTCTAATAAAAATATATCTTCATATCGTAGTTATTGAAGAATTAAACATGACATTTGTCAGGAAGCGCGCGAGACACGTGACAGGGAAGGTCTCTGGCTATCTGTGGCGTTCGACGGTGGGCGACAGTATCGGGTAGGCCGTGCCCACGTCCGACATCAGCAGGCTCTCACTCAGAAGTTCATCGGGATCCGCCTCGCCCGCTTGGGTCAGCAGATGCTCAAGCTCACGCATCGGGGTTGACGGTGATCGGGTTCTTCACCTGAGCGGAGATTCTCCGCACCCCACCTAGCTCGCCCTTGACAAACCGGCGCATGATCTCGGGCGCACGAGTGGGATCATCGGAACCGTCCCCGTTCGCTTCGCCATTGTCATAATTGTAGTCTTCTTCACCGCCGAACGGATCATTCAGCGCCTGCTCGCGCATCTCAGCAGGTCCGACTGCGTCTTCGTTGTCCGGCCAGTCGTCCTCGGAACCCTAAATCAGGCGACTTCGCCCCGGCGCGACCGAACCATATTTAGCACCTCGCGGGCAGCCTCCGGAATATTGGTCCCCGGTCCATAGATCGCTGAAGTGCCGCTCGACTTCAGGAAATCATAGTCCTTGGTCGGAATAACGCCGCCGCAGATCACCACGATGTCCTCAGCACCCGCAGCACGCAACGCTTCGGTGAGCTTTGGCACGAGGGTCTTGTGGCCTGCTGCTTGGGTCGAGACACCGACGATATGAACATCGTTCTCAACCGCCTGCTGCGCCGCCTCCTCCGGCGTCGCAAAGAGCGGCCCGACATCGACGTCGAACCCGAGATCGGCGAAGGCCGTGGCGATCACCTTAGCGCCGCGGTCATGCCCGTCCTGACCGAGCTTGACCACTAGCATGCGCGGCCGGCGGCCCTCCTCCGCAGCGAACGCATCAACATGTTCAAGGACCTCTCGGAAACCTTCATCGCCCTCATAGGCTGCGGCATATACCCCCGAGATCGACCTCACGGTTGCACTGTGCCGACCGAAGGCCGCTTCCATTGCATCCGACATCTCCCCCACGGTAGCACGCACCCGCGCGGCTTCGACACAGGCCGCCAGCAGATTGCCGTCACCAGATTGCGCGATTCGGGTCAGCGCTTCGAGTGCGGCGGTGCATTTCGCGACATCCCTCGCTTCGCGCACATCCTTCAGCCGCGTAATCTGCGTCTCGCGAACCCTGGTGTTGTCGATATCGAGGACGTCGATCTCCTCGGCCGTGTCTGGCTGGTAGCGGTTGACGCCGACAATCACATCCTCAGCACGGTCGATCCGCGCCTGACGCCGTGCCGCAGCTTCCTCGATCCGCAGCTTGGGCATTCCCGACTCGACCGCACGCGTCATACCGCCAAGATCCTCGACCTCGTCTATTATCTTGCGGGCCTCGACCACCAGCGCGTTGGTCAAGCTCTCCACATAGTAGGATCCCGCCAAGGGATCGACGACCTGTGTGATGCCGGCCTCGTGCTGGAGGATGAGCTGGGTGTTGCGCGCCACGCGCGACGAGAACGGAGTAGGCAGCGCGACTGCCTCGTCAAAAGAATTGGTGTGCAGCGACTGGGTGCCACCGAGGGTCGCGGCCAGCGCTTCGATCGTGGTGCGCACGATGTTGTTGTGCGGGTCCTGCTCCGTCAGAGACACGCCCGATGTCTGACAGTGGGTGCGCAGCATCAGCGAGCGCTCGTCGGCGGCGTTGAACATGTCGCGCATGGCATGCGCCCATAGGAAACGGGCCGCGCGCAGCTTGGCGATCTCCATGAAGAAGTTCATACCGATGCCGAAGAAGAAAGACAGGCGGGGCGCGAACTTGTCGACGTCGAGTCCATTCGAAACGGCCGCGCGGACATATTCGATGCCGTCCGCCAAGGTGAAGGCGAGCTCCTGCACGGCCGTCGCACCGGCCTCCTGCATGTGATAGCCAGAGATCGAGATCGAGTTGAACCGCGGCATGTTCTCGGCCGTGTAGCCGATGATGTCCGAGACTATGCGCATTGAGGGCGCCGGCGGGTAAATGTAAGTGTTGCGGACCATGAACTCTTTGAGGATGTCGTTCTGAATGGTCCCGGAGAGCTTCTTGATCGCGACCCCCTGTTCCTCGCCCGCGACGATGAAATTCGCGAGCACCGGCAGCACCGCGCCGTTCATGGTCATCGAAACGCTCATCTCGTCGAGCGGAATGCCATCAAAGAGAAGCTTCATGTCCTCGACGCTGTCGATTGCCACCCCGGCCTTACCGACATCGCCGACAACGCGCGGGTGATCGCTGTCATAGCCGCGATGGGTGGCAAGATCGAAGGCGACCGAAAGTCCGCGCTGCCCCCCCTCAAGCGCCTTGCGGTAGAAGGCATTGGATTCCTCGGCCGTCGAGAAGCCCGCATACTGGCGCACGGTCCAGGGCCGGCCGGCATACATCGTCGCCCTCGGGCCGCCAATGAAGGGCGGAAATCCAGGCATGTTGTCCAGCCAGGGAATTCCTCCGAGATCCGCCGGCGTGTAGATCGGCTTGATTGCAATTCCCTCGGGCGTGTCGACGGTCAGGTCGTCAGCTGCGCGCTCGCGCAATTCTTCATCCGCGCGTGCGGTCCATTCACCAAGGCTGTTTTTCGGAAAGTCGGCCATTTTCCGGCTCACACTGCCGCGTTAAGGATGTTTACAAATTATAGTGCGTGGCCTCTGGCCGGTCTATTGGTCGGAGATCACGGGCCTGTGTATGGCTTTGTAGATCCGCAGGAACGAACCTAGCTTGGCCTCGGCAGTTTAAGGCACCGAATCATCTAGCGGAGGTGTCCCTGTTATTTGATGCCTAGGAAGCTCGGCCGCCTCGTTGAAGCGCGTCAGGTCCGAAAGAGTCGGTCAGGCCGTCTCCAAGGGCAAATCGAAGTACGAGTCCCATTTATGGCGGTACACACTCAAACCCATGATTTGTTGAACCAAGCCGTTTCGTCACAAACGAGGCGCGGCCCCGCGTAAAAACCGACTCGCTAAAATCTTCGTTCGCAGGCTGTTACCAGATCAAGCCCGGCATAGCATAGCGCGGGCTCTGCCCCACCTCGCCAAGAAGCGCGGCAAGCCTCCCCGGGTCGGGCAACGCGCCAGGTGAGGCGCGCAGACGCTCGGCGGCGATGCCACCGACGATGAAGGCCGCATCGATCTCCGCACCGGCCGCGCCGGCCACATCGGTGGCCAGACCGTCACCGATCATCAGCACCCGGGCCCGATCGGGGTTACCGAGAATGCGCAGCACCTCGTCGAAAACCGGCCTGTAGGGCTTCCCATGCCACGCGACATCGCCACCGAAACGGCTTTCGTAGGCCTCGGCCAACGCACCGGCGCAGATTTCCCGGGTGTCGCCGCGCAAAACCTCGCGATCGGGGTTGGTGCAGACCATCGGCAGCTTTGCCGCCGACGCGCGCGCGAGTTCGGGCATATAGTCGTCCAGCACATGTCCCGCCTCTCGCGGTCCCGTGCAGATCAAGAAATCCGCGTCCTCAATCTCGGCGATCGCGTCGATACCGGGATTGTCGAGCATAGAGCGGTGGCGGTCCGGCCCAATGAAAGCCACGCGCCGCCCCAGTTTTGCGTGCCAGGAGTCGGCCCGGTCGCGAATAGCGCGCCACGCGATCTCGCCGGAGCAGAAGATGTCTTCATAGATCGAATCCTGAATCCCAATCTGGGCCAGCAGCTCGCGCACCCCGGCAACGCGGAAAGGGGCATTGGACAGCAGGGTGATCCGAGTGCCGACAGCGCCGAATTCTTCTAGGCATTCCACGGCACCCGGCAGCGGCGCAATACCGTCGTGCAAGGTACCCCAAAGATCCACGATCAGGTAGTCGTATCGCGACCCGAGGCTCCGAAAGCCCGGCAGGAGTTCTGTGTTCATAGGACAGGCGTATGCCATGTCTGCCACCGAGAGGAAAGCGCCCGAGCTCGTGAATGCAAATTAGCGATTGCGGGTTTAGCACTTGCAGTGGCGGCTCATCCGCTAGGATATGTTGACGATCGGTTGGAGATACACATCGACCCGGTCGATATGTGGGCCTTGCGCGCGATGTCGATCACCTCAGGGTCATCGACATCGCTGAGATAGTCTGCGGATGGGGCGCTGACGGCCTCGCGACCCTCGACGGCCACGCGATGGGGCCGTTCGAGCAGTGCCGCGCCGGCAGACAGGGCACCCTTGGTCTGCTGGCGCGAGCAGGCTTTGATCAACCCCTTCAACACCTGCGTCTGGGTATTTAGAAGATCCTTGGCGATCGCATGCGTCGGGCAGCGCACTAGGGACAGTTCCTAGACAAGCCGGCGGTTGCGCTCGGACTGGGTGAAGATCAAATGCGCGAACGCTAAGCCGAGAAAAACCAGTCCGGCGGCCGTCGGCGCCATGTCGACCGATAGAGCCAGCAAGAGGCTCGGCGCGGTCTTTACAGCGGCGGTTGCCAGCACGAAGTAGGAAGTGATGATGATATGCGGAAATAGTAACATAGGCTCGTGGTACAGAGGGCCGCCCAAGCCTTGCCATATGGTTAAACGGAATTAAGCGTGATCCGAGCCTAGCTCGACCGGTCCGCGGACAGCACCTGCTCGACCAATTCCGACCAGTAGGTCACGCCGAGCGGAATAATCTCGTCGTTGAAATCATAGCCCGGATTGTGGAGCATGCAGCTGCCCTCGACCGCGCCGTTGCCGACCCAGACATAGCTGCCGGGCTTCTCGCGCAGCATGTAGGCGAAGTCCTCGGACCCCATACTCGGAACGGGGCTACGGTCGATCTTCTGCTTATCCACGATCGACGACGCAGCAGCTACGGCGTGTTCGGTTTCCTCGACGCTGTTCACCGTCGCCGGATAGCGCCTCTCATAATGCAACTCCGCCGTGCCGCCAAACGCGGCGCAAACCCCGTCGGCGATACGCCGCATGGCCGGCTCCACACGATCGCGCACCGCCTCGCTGAACGACCGGACCGTGCCGTTTAGAACAACCTCGCCGGGGATAACGTTGTAGGCGTCGCCGCCATGAATCTGGGTGACCGATACAACGAGGGAATCGATCGGGTCGATGTTCCGGCTCGTGATGCTCTGTAGTGCGTCCACCACTTTGGACGCCATAACTATGCTGTCGATGCCCTGATGGGGCATCGCTGCGTGGCTGCCGCGTCCGCGAATTACCAGATTGAATATATCAAAGGCCGCCATCATCGGGCCAGCCGCGATGGCGAACTCACCTACCGGCATTCCTGGCCAGTTATGCATACCGTAGATGGACTCTACGGGAAACCTCTCAAACAGGCCTTCCTTAACCATCACCTCGGCGCCACCCTCGGCCTCCTCGGCGGGCTGAAAGATAAAATAGACCGTACCATCGAATTGCTTGGTCGCGGCAAGGTACTTAGCCGCGCCCAGTAACATCGTCGTATGCCCGTCATGGCCGCAGCCATGCATGACACCCGGTGTCCTAGAGACGTGATCGAAGTCGTTCCCCTCGTCCATAGGCAGCGCGTCCATGTCCGCCCGCAGCGCGATCGCGCGGTTGCCGGTACCGGCGGTGAGCTGCCCCACAACGCCGGTCCCAGCCAAGCCGCGATGGACCCCGACCCCGAAACTCTCAAGCCTTTCAGCGACCAGAGCGGAGGTGCGCTCCTCCTGAAACGCCAGCTCGGGGTGAGCATGAAAGTCGCGGCGCCACGCCGTCAGCAACTCGTGATCGCGGGCGATCTCGTCCTTGATGTTCATCTAATTCCCTTTCAAGGCATCTTAGAGAACGCGGTGATCGGCAACAGGGATACGTTGCCGGACCATCTCCAGATAACTCAGTTCGATGCGCGCCGTCGCATAGCCGATACCCTCGCGCGCCTGCGCCAGCACATGCCCCCAGGGATCGACGATCATCGAATGCCCCCAACTCGCGCGCTCGTCGTTTTCCTCGCGGTAGATGCCAGTCTGGGCGGCCGCGACGACAAATGTTTGGGTCTCGATAGCGCGCGCGCGCAGGAGCACCTCCCAATGATCCTTGCCGGTCTGCAAGGTGAACGCGGCCGGCACCATGATCACGTTGGCGCCCCGCTCGGCCAGCGCGCAATAGAGCTCCGCGAAGCGCAGGTCGTAGCAAATGCTGCAGCCTACCGTGATATCGCCGGCCGCGTAGGTAACAATCTCGCGTCCCGCGCCGAAGGCAGCCGATTCCCGGTACTCGCGGCCATCCGGCGTCGATACGTCGAACAGGTGAATCTTGCGGTAGCGCGCGAGTTCAGCACCTCCGCGGTCGAAGGCTATCGTCGTGTTGAAGTATTCGTCGCCCGCGCGCTCAACGAAGCTGCCGCCATGAACGAAGACACCGTGATCTGAGGCTATGCCTCGCAACATCTCATAGGCAGGACCGCCGACCTCGCCAGGCGCCGGAAGCTCCTCCGCCGCCGCGCGCTTTTCAGTGATCGAGCCTCCCATGAAGGCGAACACCTCGGGCAGCACCAGCATGTCCGGTGCGTCGTCAGCCATGGCCTGCGCCGCGATCGAACGCGCCTGTTCAAGGTTGGCGGTTTTCTCACTGCGGGTGTTCATCTGCAGGGCGCTAAACTTCATCGCGGCATTGTAACCCAGCCTGGCAATCCTGTCGCGAGGCCACAGCGGCGTTGGCCTGCGCCCAAAATTTCGCTAGCAAGAGCGGGCAAGAAGGAGATTTGGTGTGGCAAGCGGTTTGATTACCCCCGTCATCCTGTCTGGCGGCGCGGGCACCCGCCTCTGGCCGATGAGCCGCAGGGACTATCCGAAGCAGTTCCTGCCGCTCGCGAGCGACCAGACAATGCTGCAGGACACCACCCTGCGGGTTGGTGTGCCAGAGCGCTTCGCCCCCGTGCTCGTGGTGTGCAACGAGGAACACCGGTTCATGGTCGCTGAACAGCTGCGCCGCCAAGAGCAGCAGCCGCAGGCGATCTTACTCGAGCCAGTCGGGCGGAATACCGCCCCGGCCCTAACCGCCGCAGCGTTGTGGCTGCTAGACCGCGACCCCAACGCGCTCATGCTCGTGCTGCCGTCCGATCATGTGGTGCAGAATGTTGCCGCGTTCCGCGAGGCAGCCGACACAGCCGCAGCCGCTGCCCGAACGGGCCGCCTCGTCACGTTCGGGATCGCCCCGCGCACGCCCGAGACGGGCTTCGGCTACATCGCGGCCGGCAACCCGGTCGCAGATCTGGAAGGTGTGCGCGACGTTGCCGGCTTCGTCGAGAAGCCCGACCTGGCGACGGCTCGGAAATATGTAGCGAGTGATAACCATTACTGGAACAGCGGCATGTTCGTATTCCGGGCCGACGCGTTGGTCGCGGAGATCGACCGGTTGACTCCGGACACCGGCGCCGCCTGTCGTGTTGCACTAGCGCGCGGCACCGAAGACCTCGACTTCTTCCGCTTGGACGCAGACGCGTTCACGGCTGCGCCCGTGGCCTCGATCGACTATGCGGTGATGGAAAAGACGGAGCACGCGGCCGTGGTACCAGTCGATATGGGCTGGTCAGATGTGGGTTCCTGGCGCGCGCTGTGGGAAATTGGTACCAGGGACAATGCCGGAAACGTGGTCGTAGGCGACGTGGTGCAGGTCGGCGCGCGAGACTGCTACCTGCGCAGCGACGGCACGCTAGTAGCCGCGATCGGGCTCGAGGACTTCGTCGTCGTCGCATCGGCCGATGCGGTGCTAGTCGCTCCCAAGGACGAGGTGCAGCAGGTCCGGGACATCGTCGATGCACTCGGCAAGTCCGGTCGCAGCGAGGCTGTAACTTTCCCCGAGGTCTACCGGCCTTGGGGCTGGTATAAGACCCTCAACGCCGGCCCCGGTTTCCACGTCAAGCGCATCTCCGTGCATGCGGGGGGACGGGTCAACCTGCGGCGCCACCGGAACGCCGCCCAGCACTGGATGGTCATCGAAGGCACAGCCGAGGTAACCCTCGAGGGCGCGACCCAGCAACTGGAGCCGGGCGAGTCCATCTCCATCCCCGCAGGCGCCGCCCACGCGCTCGCCACCGCCGAAAACCAGGGGCTGACATTGATCGAGGTGCAGGCCGGCCCCAACGCAGGCAAGGACGAGTTCGAGCGGCTGGAAACTCCATGAAACCGGGAATCTCCCCCGCACCGCTTGCCGCGACCGTCCCGTAAGCTTAACGTTCGTAGGGAAACGCACGTTCATCAGACAAGGTAAGTCCCATGGCACCGTCCGACCGCACCCAGTTTGCACCCAATTCCCCGGCCGCGCGCGACATCGCGTACTACCTGCACCCGTTCACTAACCCTAAAGTGCATGAGGAGAATGGCCCGTTCATTGTCAACGAGGGTAAGGGCATCTATGTCTACGATGAACAGGGCAAAGAATATATCGAGGGCATGGCCGGCCTCTGGTGTACGTCGCTCGGCTTCGGCGAGGAACGCCTCGCCAAGGTGGCCTACGAGCAAATGCTCCGCCTGCCCTACATTCAGGGCTTCACCCACCGATCCAACGAGGTCGCCATCGACCTAGCGGAGAAGCTGGTCAAGATGGCGCCTGTAGATATGGGCAAGGTGTTCTTCACCAACTCCGGCTCTGAGGCCAACGACACCCAAGTGAAGATCGTCTGGTACTACAACAATGCCCGTGGCAAGCCCAAGAAGAAGAAGATTATCGGCCGGCACAAGGCCTATCACGGTATCACGCTCGCCGCGTCGAGCCTCACCGGCGTCGAGTATGCCCAGAAGGGCTTCGACGTTCCCCTTGACCGGTTCCTGCACGTCACCACGCCGCACTATTGGCGCGAGGGCCAGGACGGCGAGAGCGAGGAGAATTTCGCAGACCGGCTGGCGCAGGAGCTCGACGACCTGATCATGCAGGAGGGCCCGGACACGGTCGCCGCCTTCATCGCCGAACCCGTAATGGGCGCCGGCGGACTGATCCCACCCCCCGCGTCTTACTTCGAGAAGATACAGGCCGTGTTGAAGAAGCATGACGTGCTGATGATTGCCGACGAGGTAATCACCGGCTTCATGCGCACCGGCAACATGTTTGCGTGCGAGACCTACAACATCAAACCCGACCTAATGTCGATCGCAAAGGCTCTATCCTCAGCCTACCTGCCCATCGGCGCAGTCCTGATGACCGACGAGATATATCAAGTGCTGCGCGAGGGCAGCGACAAGTTTGGCATGTGGAATACCGGCTACACCTATTCCGGACACCCGGTCTCGGCCGCGGTGGCGCTAGAGACGCTGCGCATCTACGAGGAGCGCGACACGTTGGGCCATGTGCGCTCGGTCATGGGCTCCTTTCAGGAGCAAATGCAGCAGTTCGCGGACCACCCGCTGGTCGGCGAGGTCCGCGGCATCGGCCTGTTCGCCGCGCTGGAGCTCACGCCAGACAAGGAGAACAAAGGCTTGTTCGACCCGGCCGCGAAGGTGGCGCCGGGAATGATGGCGCGCACCCAGGCGCACGGCCTGATCTCCCGCGCGCTACCGTCGGACAGCAT
>PBPM01000049.1 GCA_002724635.1 Rhodospirillaceae bacterium | reverse complement strand
TCAGGTCGTTCTGGTAGACGACCTTGCCGGGGGTCACGGCGACGTTTTCGCCAAGGGTGAAGGCGGTCTCGTCGGTCTGGCGGATGCGCAGCTGGCCGTCGCCGCGTTCCATGTCGTCCAGGAGGTTCTCGAGCCCCTTCACCAGGTTCTCGCCGCCGGACTCGACCGTGGCGCGGATGACCTCGGGGTTGGTCATCAGGAAATTGGTCGGGGCCAGCGCGTCCACGAACTGGCGGGTGTAGAAATCAACCTTCTTTGCGGTCTTGTCGTCCAGGCCCTCGACCTCGCGGACCGTGTTGATCAGCCAGCGCGACGACAGCAGGTAGGACTGCTTGATGTAGTCGAACAGGATGCTCTCGTCCCACTCGGAATCCCGGAATCGTCGGTCCTCGCCGTCGGGTTCGTGTATGGCGTCGACCTCGGCTCCCATCATCTTCTGGGTCGTGGTCTGCCAGAGATCCATATAATCCTGCCAGAGTTGGAACTGGGCCTGAATCAGCTGCGCCGGGTTGGCCATCATGCGCTGGGTCAGCTCGATGAAGGCGCTGCCGACGTTCAGCGGATCGGCCATGCCCATGTTAGCGGACTGGTTCGAAAGAAAGCCGTTTACGAGAGTCTGGCTGCGCTCCGCGATCTTCGCCATCGATTCGGCGAGGGCCTCTGCGTCGGCGCCATCATCGCCGGCATTCTTTGCATTTTGTTGATCAGCCATCCGCCAATCCTCTATAACTTCTACGCTTTTTACGATTCACGGGTCTCGCGAAACGCTTGATCGAACGTGGAAGGTCGGGGTACATGATGTGAGTACGCGCTGATTTTGTGCGTGATGGGTCAAGTTATGTTGCACCGCACAAAAAATCAAGCGAGTAAACGTGGGACAGTTGATTCGCGCAACACCATGAAGGGGTGGAAGCAGATGAAGTCGGGGCCTTACAAGATCACGCGCCAGGCGTTGCCGATCGTTTTCGTGTTTGCATTGTCGGGCTGTTCGGTTTTCGACTATGTCTTGAGCGTGTTCGATGATGATGAGCCGGCGGTTCAGACCTCGGCCGATCAGGGCGTGCGCGACCGGAGTGACGCGCAACGCGCGGCGTCCGACGACGCTGACACGCCTTCGCTCACGACCGTGCCGAGCCGGCCGGAAGCGCCGACCTCCACGAACCGCAAACGTGTCGTGGAAGGCCTGATCTCGGATCGCGAGAATGCGCGATACACCGACGAGGCCATCCGGCTGCAGGGCTCGACCCGCGCGCCCGCGGCCTCCCAGAGCGCAGCTCGTCCGGCCGCACCGGCAACCGTGACAACACCGGCGCCTGCGGCGCCCGCGCCCGCCGCGCGCGTCAACGCCCCCGAGCGGGACCGGGTCGTTCCCGTTCCGCGGCCGGCCAGCGCCGATCCAACGCCGTCTGTGACCCCGCCGCCACCCACGATTGCGGCGCGTCCGGCCACCTCGCCCGCGCGCCCGGCACCGCCGCCCGGTCCGATCACCCAGGGTTCGGGCTCCGTCATCGTCGACATGAGCGCCCTCGGTGGCGGCGGCTATGTTCCGACATCCGCGCGCGTGGCGCCGCATACCCAAGTCGCGACGATCCAGTTCAACCACAGTTCCGCGCGGCTCAGCGCGAAGGACCGCGCGATAATTTTGACGGTCGCATCGGACCAGCGTGAGATGGGCGCAAGCGTCCTGGTGGTCGGTCATGCCAGCAGCCGGACCCGGCAGCTGTCGAGGGCACGCCAAGAGGTCGCGAACTTCCAGGTCTCGTTCAAGCGCGCCAACGCAGTGGCCCAGGCGTTGATCCAGTCGGGCGTGCCCTCGAACCTGGTGACGGTCGAGGCGGTGTCGGATGATCAGCCGATCTATGCGGAATCGATGCCCAACGGTGAAGCGGGCAACCGCCGCACCGAGATCTTCTTCCTCCGCTAGATTAAAAGGGCCTCGCAAGCCCGCCCCGAGGACTGTAAAAGAGCGCGCGGCGTTGCCCATGGCGACGCCGGCACCTGATATTTGTTAAACAGAACCCGGTTGGGACCCATGCAGACGCAATTCCACCGCATCAAGCGGTTGCCACCCTACGTATTTGCTGAAGTGAATGCGATGAAGGCGGCTGCGCGCGCGGCGGGTGCGGATATCATCGATTTTGGCATGGGCAACCCGGATCTGCCGACCCCGCCGCATATCGTCGAGAAGCTAGCCGAGGCGGTCCAAGATCCGCGCACCCACCGCTATTCGAACTCGCGCGGCATCCCGGGGCTGCGCAAGGCGCTGTCCGGCTACTATCAGCGCCGCTTTGGCGTCGATATCGATCCCGAGTGCGAGGCGATCGTCACGATCGGCTCGAAAGAGGGGCTCGCCAATCTGGCCCAGGCCATCACTGGCCCCGGCGATGTGATGCTGGTGCCGAACCCGTCCTACCCGATCCATCAGTTCGGCTTCATCATCGCCGACGGCACGGTGCGATATCTGCCCGTCACGCCTAACGACGAGTTTCTGGTTGCGCTCGAGCGCGCGGTGCTACATTCCCAGCCGAAGCCCGTGGCGCTGGTCCTTTGCTATCCGGCGAACCCGACATCCGTGGCGGCGGATCTCGATTTCTACGCCCGGATCGTCGACTTCTGCCGAACCCACGAGATCATCGTCCTGTCGGACCTCGCTTATGCTGAAATCTATTTCGATGATAATCCGCCGCCCTCGATCCTGCAGGTGACGGGCGCGAAGGATGTGGCAGTCGAGTTCACCTCGCTCAGCAAGACCTACTCGATGCCCGGCTGGCGCATCGGTTTCGCGGCGGGCAATCCTGACCTGATTGCCGCGCTGGCGCGGGTGAAGAGTTACCTCGACTATGGCGCCTTCACGCCGATCCAGGTGGCCGCGACCGCGGCACTCAACGGGCCGCAGGACTGTGTCGTAGAGACCCGCGCGATCTATCGCGAGCGTCGGGATGTGCTGGTCGAGGGGCTGACCCGCGCGGGCTGGGACGTACCGACGCCGAGCGCCAGTATGTATATCTGGGCGCCGATCCCCGAGCCGTTCAAGTCGCTGGGCAGCATCGCCTTCTCGAAGTTGCTCTTGAAGCACGCCAATGTCGCGGTCTCGCCGGGTCTTGGCTTCGGCGAATACGGCGACGGCCATGTTCGCATCGCACTAGTTGAGAACACTCAGCGCATCCGCCAAGCTACTCGTTCGGTCCGTCAGCTCTTCGCCGATCCCGGTAAGGCGCTCGCCGATGCGGGCGATGCCGCGCAGATGTCCATCGCGGTCAAGTAACCGAGGCCCGATATGTCTACTGCATTACGTGTTGCGATTGCGGGGCTGGGCACGGTCGGCGCCGGCACGGTGTCGGTCCTGACCGAGCATCGCGAGCTGATCGCCCGGCGTGGCGGCCGGCCCGTCGATATCGTGGCAGTATCGGCGAAAAACCGTGCTAAGGAGAGGGGCGTCAGCCTCGATGCCTATGATTGGTATGACGACCCGGTCGCCATGGCGCGCGAGGCCGATGTCGATCTAGTATTGGAGCTGATCGGCGGCGAGGCCGGGCCCGCCAAGGCCGTGTGCGACGCGGCCATTTCCGCGGGGCGGCATGTGGTGACCGCGAACAAGGCGCTGCTGGCCATACATGGCGATGCACTGGCGTCGGCGGCGGAGACGGCCGGGGTGTCGCTCAACTACGAGGCCGCCATCGCCGGCGGCATTCCCATCGTCAAGGCGCTGCGCGAGGGGCTTACTGGTAACCGTGTGACCCGGGTTTACGGAATCCTCAACGGAACCTGTAACTACATCCTGACCGAGATGCGCGAGAACCGGCTGTCCTTCGAGACGGTACTGGCCGAGGCGCAGAATCTCGGCTATGCGGAGGCGGAGCCGGGCGTCGACGTAGATGGTATCGACGCGGCCCACAAGCTGGCACTACTCGCAAGCTTGGCCTTCGGTACCCGGGTCGACTTCGCAGGCGTCTACACCGAGGGTATCCGCCGGATCGCACTCGAGGACATAGACTATGCCGAGGAGTTCGGCTTTCGCATCAAGCTCCTTGGCAGTGCCCGGATGACCGAGCATGGCCTCGAGCAGAGGGTGTTTCCCTGCATGGTTAGCAAGGACAAGCCCATCGCCCATGTCGAGGATGCTTATAACGCGGTCGTCGCCCATGGCGATTTCGTCGACGACACCATGTATGAGGGGCGGGGGGCTGGTGCCGGTCCAACCGCGTCGGCGGTAGTCGCCGACATCGTCGACGTGGCGCGCGGCTTTGCGGTCGCGACCTTCGGTGTGCCGGTCGGGGCACTTGCCGATACAGCGGCCGTGCCGATAGAGCGGCATCGCGGCGCCTATTACATCCGTCTGATGGTTCGCGACGAGCCGGGCGTGATCGCCAACATCACGGCGGTCTTCCGCGACGAGGCGATCTCGATTGGATCTATGCTGCAGCGCGCACGATCCGAGACTGAAGCGGTGCCGGTCGTGCTCAACACCCATGTGTGTGAGGAGGCTGCGATGCGCCGCACGCTTGAGCGAATCGAGGCATTGGATTCTGTAGTCCAACAGCCGACAATGATCAGAATCGAACCATTGAACTAAATAACATTGGATGACCGTCGTTAAAGCTTAGAATTTAAAGGGGAGTTTCATGGCCAGCCAACTAGAGGCGGTGATGGACCGCAATATGGCGATCGAGGCCGTACGTGTCACGGAGGCGGCGGCGATCGCCGCCGAGCGATGGGTAGGACGCGGCGACGAGCGCGAGGCGGACGCCGCTGCGGTCGACGCCATGCGCACGGCACTCAATAGGCTTAAAATCAACGGCACCGTGGTGATAGGCGAGGGCGAGCGCGACGAGGCGCCGATGCTCTATATCGGCGAGAAAGTGGGGGCCGGCGGGCCGAAGATCGATATCGCGCTTGATCCGCTCGAGGGTACTACGATCACCGCCAAGGCCAACGAGAACGCAATGGCGGTGCTGGCGCTCGCGCCTGACGGAGACTTCCTGAATGCACCCGACGTCTACATGGAGAAGATAGCTATCGGCGGCGGCTACCCGGACGGGATTATCGACATCGATGCCGCGCCAGCCGATAATCTAGCGAAGCTAGCTAGGGAGACCGGGCGCGACATCGGCGACCTTACGGTCTGCATACTCGACCGGCCGCGCCATGAAGAACTTATCGCGTGTGTGCGGGCTGCGGGTGCCCGCATCTTCCTGATCTCCGACGGCGATATCTTCGGCGTCATGTCCACCTCCGATTCCGACAGCGGGATCGATATGTATTTGGGCAGTGGCGGCGCTCCGGAGGGCGTGCTGGCAGCGGCGGCGCTCCAGAGCATCGGCGGCCAGATTCAGGGCAAGCTCTTGTTTCGCAACGACGACGAAATCGGCCGCGCGCGCAAGCTCGGCATCGAGGACCTTGACCGAGTCTACAGCCGCGACGATCTGGCCTCCGGTGACGTGATCTTCTGCGCTACTGGGGTAACCGACGGGTCTATGCTCAAGGGCGTGCGCAAGTTCCGTGGCGGGGCGGAGACCCACTCTATCGTCATGCGCTCTGTCACCGGGACCGTGCGTGAGGTCATCACACGGCACAATTTCGACCGCAAGCCCGGCTGGAACGACTGACCCGCAGATGAGTGAGGCATGAACGCGGCCGTAGATCCGGTTTGGAGCGCGACGTCTGAGGGGAACGTCCTCGTCCCGAGATCGGTCACCGGCCGCTGCTGGGTCATGCGCGGCGCAGACGACCGGGCTGGCCTCGCGCTCGCCCAGCGCCTCGGCCTGCCGGAGGTGGTGGGCAGGGTCATGGCCGCCCGCGGGATCGGCCTCGACGCGGCCGAGGCTTTCCTCGATCCCACGCTCCGTGATGCGCTGCCCGACCCGTCGGTCCTCGCCGGTATGGACGAGGCCGCGGCTCGCCTCGTGCGCGCGGTCGTTGATGGCGAGGTGATCGGCATCTTCGGCGACTACGATGTGGATGGCGCGACATCTTCGGCGCTGCTCGCGCGGTTCCTCTCTGCCATTGGAGTACCGGCCCGCGTCTATATCCCCGACCGCATGAAGGAGGGCTACGGGCCGACCAGCCCCGCCATGCTGCGGCTGCGCGCCGAGGGTATCGGCCTAGTGATCACTGTTGATTGTGGCACCACGGCCTTCGATTCGTTGGAGACGGCAGGCGAAGCCGGGCTCGATGTCATCGTCGTCGATCACCACGTCGCTGAACCCGCCCTGCCGCGCGCGGTCTCGGTGATCAACCCGAACCGGCTGGACGACACGAGCGGTCTCGGCACGCTCGCCGCGGTTGGCGTTTCCTTCCTGTTCGCCATCGCCACTAACCGGATGCTTCGCATCCAGGGCTGGTATGAAAAATCTGGACGCAAGGAGCCTGATCTGCTCGGGTTGCTTGACCTCGTAGCGCTTGGCACCGTGTGTGACGTGGTCCCGCTGGTTGGGCTCAACCGTGCCTTCGTTGCCCAAGGACTCAAGGTCATGGCGAAGCGCCGTAACCCCGGGTTGGTCGCGCTCGCCGATGTGGCCCGGGTGGATTCCCGCCTGACCGAGTATCATGCCGGCTTCCTGCTCGGCCCCCGGGTCAACGCGGGTGGGCGCGTAGGCGAGGCGCCCATTGGCGCCCGGCTCCTGATGACGCAGGACCCGAGCCAAGCCGCCGAGCTTGCCCGACGGCTGGATGAATGGAACAACGAGCGGCGTGAGATTGAGGCCATGGTCCTGGAACAGGCCATGGCCCAGGCCGAGGCGGACGCCGGTGACGCTGCTCTGATCGTCGTCGCGGGCGAGGGTTGGCACGCGGGGGTCATCGGCATCGTCGCGGGACGGCTCAAGGAACGCTTCAACCGCCCAGCCTTCGTTATCGGCTTCGAAGGCGACATGGGCAAGGGCTCGGGCCGCTCGGTCGAGGGTGTGGATCTCGGTAGCGCTGTCATCGCGGCGCGTCAGGCGGGGCTGCTAGTCAATGGTGGTGGCCACAAGATGGCGGCGGGCCTGACCGTCGAACGGTCGAAACTCGCCGAGATAAAGCGCTTCCTCGATGAGCGCGTCGCCGACGACGTGGCCCGGAACGCCGTGGTGCCGACCCTGCGCATCGACGGTTCGGTGGCGGTGAAGGGGGTACAGCCAGACTTCGTCGAATCCCTGCAGCGCCTCGCACCCTTCGGCGCGGGCAATGCCGAACCGCGCTTCATGCTACCCTCGGTGCGTGTAGCCAAAGCCGACGTGGTCGGTGCAGGCCATGTGCGGTGCTTCTTGTCGGGGGCCGATGGCGGCCGACTCAAGGCGATCGCATTCCGCGCGACGGGCGAGCCGATCGGCGATTCGCTTTTGCAGACAGACGGCCTCGCGCTCCGGCTTGCAGGCAAACTCCGGCCGGACAACTGGCAGGGCCGCGAGGACGTGCAACTGATTATCGATGACGCGGCGGCTGCCTGACGGCAGCTAGGCCTCGAACGCCACGTCGAAAAACCGCGCCTCGAGTTTAAATGCGTTGCCGAAGGCTTTGGCGGCGCGTTCGCACACCGGCCCGTCTACTGCTGCCGCCTCGCGGTCGAATTCCGCGCGCATCCATTCCACGAAGTCGCGGAATGCGGGCAGCGTGTGCAGCTCGATCCATTTCATAAGATAGAACCGCTTAGGCTTCGGCGTGTCGTTGGCAGCGGCCTCAGACGCCCAAGTGAAGTAAACCACTCAACCGGCACTAGCACGGCGAAGATATCTAGCTGAGTAACCGTAGACCGCTGTTGGTCTATTAGCGCGGCGAAGCCGTCTAGCACCGGGTGCTGCAAGGGGTTGTCGAACGTCGGAGGCGTCGAGCCCAAACGGCGCTAGAAGCTCCGCAGGAAATAGTCGTTCTCCTTGTCGGTAAGCACGCTTGGGAACTGGGCGAACCAGGTCTTCTCCGGCATCCCCGGCACCATCGCGACCGCATGGCCGACCGCGCCGGTCAGGTTGTTGATGAAGTCGCAGTCGAGGGTGAGGTAGCGGGCATTGACCGCATCGTCGATAGTGTCGTTTACAAGCTCCTGGACAAAACGGTGTTCGACCACCGGCTGCCAGAGTTTGCTATGTGCGCGACGGGTTTCTTCGCTGAAGGACGGTGTAGACATGGTCGTTGCCGGGCTAAACGCAGAATGGGTTTGGATGCCACCCCCGCAGTGAAGGGGGCATCCGCTAAATCGCCACGCGCGGGCTTGATTTAACCGTGTCCAGTGGGTAATCCGTCAGCGTCGGATATCGGCTGCTGCGTCCCCATCGTCTAGAGGCCTAGGACACCACCCTTTCAAGGTGGAGACACGGGTTCGAACCCCGTTGGGGACGCCAATTTTAGTAAACACCCCTCAAGCCCCGGGATGCGGGATAGGGGGGGCAAAACTCCTGTACGTCCCAAAATTTATAAACGGGATCCCCGATAAATTTTTGCTCTGGCCGACTGGGTTTAGCGGTCTGGTGATCGAGGGCCAACACCGGTGCCGCAGTAGTCGAATTCTCCTAGCCCAAAAAATGCCAAGTTTTGAGCATTCCAAAGCCCCTTTAACCCTCCAAATTTTCAGGGTCGAAGCGGGACATTATCCCCCATCCCTGACCCGCTGAGCCGCATGTGCCTGCAAGGCCTCAGGAGCGTCATCGAAGACCCCCAGTAGTTCTCCGGACCTCTCCTTGGTGCCCACATGGCCCCAAGGCGTGTCTATGGGCCTTCTTGAGTCACTGTGGAGGTTTCCTGTGAGAGCTTTCGTCAAGTCCCTTTTGAAGCTGTCCTACCTCTCTTTCGCAACCGCAGCCGTTCTCTTTGGATTGATGGTCGCAGGGGTCTTTGCCCTGACCTATTTGATGGGCGAGTCATCCTGTCGAAAGGACAACTACAACGCATCGCGAACATACGTCTGCAAGGGAGCCGCAGGGCTCGGACACCCCAAGGCCAGCTTCTTCATCGCCACCGACTATCACTTTGGTAAATACGGCTACGAGGTTGATATGGAACGTGCAAAGGCCGAATACCTCTTCGCAGCAGACAGAGGGGTCACTCAGGCGCAGGTGAACTTGGGCGAGCTTTTGCTTTCTGGAGAGTTGGGCGAAGCAGACGCCATCGGCGGACTCTCATGGTTGCTTAAGGCAGCTCAAGCCGATGACCCCAAGGCTCTCTATCGACTGGCTAGGCTTTTGTTCAACGAAGAGAGTGGCAACAACCCCTTTACCTCCTCTGAGAACACGCAAGCGATCTCGCTATTCAAGCGCGCAGCGACGCAAGGCCATGAGCCATCTCAGTTTGCCCTTGGGCTGATTTACTACTTTGGGATCACCACAGAGGAAGACGAAGCCCTCGGCATCTACTGGATCAACGAGGCCTATGAGGCTGGCTACAACCCGGCCGCTGAGTTCGTTGAAGAGTTCAATGAAGCCGCAAGTCAGCCAGATACCAAGTCGGGCTGAGAGGCGGGGGATGCTGAATAACGCTAAGAGTAATGGCACCGTGGTCTAGAAGTGCCGCAAGATGTTCCAATGTCTTTGTACAAACACCCTAATGGCTTCATGCAAGGGCTGATTCCTCACCAGCACTCTCAAGAAAGTCAGAATACATTTATATAGAAAGGCCTAAGTCCACGTCGCTGGCTTCATCGTCCTTAATAATAGCGTCTGCTTGAAGCGCGAGCAGGCCGATTTGTACTTCGCGTTTCGATAGCGGTCTTTCAATTCCGGCTGCATCACAAAGTTCGCGAAGCTGCACCTGTAACATGAAGTGATTTTTTAGTTCATCCCGCTTCAAATTCTCTCTCCTCTAATGTCTTCTGAGCTTGCTTGCCTGTATTTTAATATGTGGCTCGAGGCTACTATTTAATTCTGTTATTGCGAGTTTCTACTGATTCTCGTCCACATTCGTGCTTGAGTGCCCGGCAAGCCCGACCGATACCATCGCCATTACGAGTGCGGCGGTGGCCACAGTAACTGGCGCCGACAGGAATTCCATCGCGGTGCCCCAAATCATCATCCCGATCGGTAATGTTAAAGTAATAACAAGGGCTAGCGCAGCGACGCCGGAGATTTCGTCACCTTGTGGATCGGATTTTGCTCCTGCACCGGTTAATAAAGACCTTGCAGTGAAGCGACTTGCGCCGAGGGCAAAGCCGATGATTGTCCAGATCACAAGATCAAAATCCGACACCGGAAGCACTGTACTAATTGCAAAAGTAAGCATGAGCCCAGATCCTAGGATGGTTGCCGATATCGCCCCTCCAAACTCTGAGTTCGAGCGAAGAAGCCTTCTTATGAAAACGGGAACGAGAATTCTGCCCCCCGCGATGCCGGCAATCATCAGACCAGCGCCTGAAGGAAGAGGTGAGTGCTTGAGATCATTAAGTATTGGTACGACCATGTTAAAGAAAGGAACAATAAAGATATTCACCGATGCGGTTAACAAAGCAAGTTGACGTAATCGAGGGTTGGACCAGAGTGCGCCCAAGAGAGCCCGGGCAGAGCGAGCCGGGGATTTTGTGACCTCATCAGCGGCGCGAGGCTGGCTTAGGATTAAAAAGATCGCCAACGGTACAGTCAGCAGGGCGTTGGCAAAGATGCCAACACCTGGATCGGTTTCGTGGATGAGGAAGCCACCAAATGATGCACCGATCATAGCTGCCACACCGGCCACGGCTCCACGTCGAGATACGGAATCCGTGATATTGGACTGGTAAAGATATGAGCGAGCTATGAAAGGCGTCAGAACTGCTGTGAGGCCGGAGAAGAGACCAAAAACAGGTGCGGCCAGCCATAAGACGACGATGCTTGCGTCCGTGAGGGTCTCCACGACACCAACGGATGCCCATGAGGCAACAACGCCAAATTGCGCGATCGTAAAGACTCTCATTCGTCCCCAACGAGCAGCAATTCGATGAACGTTAGCCGAAGCAATTCCTGCAAATAAAAACATCAAGCCCAGGAAGATGCCGGTCTCAATGCCGCCACTTCCGCTTGAGGCGTATGTTACTGCCGAAGTTGCACCAAGCTGGCCGACCATAGTACCTGCGACGGCCACACCTCCTACGACAAGAAAACCGGTCCCAGGCCATTTCAAAGTGTATTTATTCATTTTCTTTGTCAGCAAAAAATTTAATTCCGAATAAGTATCAATACCGACTATTTATTCTGATAGCGATAGCCATAAATTTGATAATATTTGTGGATCAGTCCTGCTTTTTGGGTTTTTCGGTATTTACATCGTCTTGCATTTCTGCCGGCACCTCAATTGTTTGGGCCGAACAGGGCGTGATGAAATCACGAAACCACACTGAACAATCGGGTCATCGGGGCCAAGTTTGACTATTTCGTTTTTCGTCATAGTTTGCTCCGTTCCTAAACGAAAAACTGGAGTAGCTGCGACGCTGGTCGGTTCCCATGCGCTTCAGCTGCATGTGCTGCGCGCCCGCAGGCTGCGGTCCATAAGGACGATTGTTTATTAAGGGTCATGGGCTAACGCTCGGGGGTCGACTCTTGCCGCTCCCCGAAATATTTTCGCGAACTACAATACGGAAATCACTTGGGGGATACCTACCATGCGCACGCCACGCCTCGATCGCGATCGCCAGCAGTGGATTTTTGACTATCTCGTACAGGAGACCGGTAAGGTTTTCCACTGGGACGAGGAGGGCCGGCCGCTGCCCAAATCGGTTAAGAGCCACGCCCAGATCTCCAAGCATCTAGGCCGCATCGGCCAGCGGCTCGAGCGCGTAGCTGCGGAGGAGGAGGCGGCCGGACATTCGGCGACCGCGTTTGAGCTTTACTACCGAGCGTCGTCCACTTTCGCGCTGGCCCAGCATCCAGTGCTCGAGACTAATGACGAGAAACGCTACCTGCACGGCCGCTGCATCGCCAACTATGAAAAGGTGATCGAGCACGCGCCCTATCCGATCGAGCGGCTCGAGGTGCCGTTCGAGGGTGGCGATCTGCAGTGCAACTTCCATATGCTGCCGGGCAAACCAAGCGCGCCGCTGGTGATTTTCATTCCCGGCTGCGACATGACCAAGGAAAACTATCCCGATCCGCGCATCATGCAGGCGCATCTGCGCGGCATGCACATGCTGGTCATCGACGGGCCGGGGCAGGGGATGTCGAACCTGCGCGGGCTCAAGCTTACGCCGACAAACTACGAGCGCGCGGTGCTCGCTATAGCGGAGCATATGGCTGAGCGCGACGAGGTCGATGCCGAGAAGATAGTAGTCTATGCGCTATCGATGGGTGCTCACTGGGGCCTCGAGGTGGCGGCCTCGGGCCATCCGCTGATCAAGGCGGTGGCCGCGCCATGGACGTCGGCGCTCGACAAGTATTTCATCCTTGACACCTTCTCGCCTCGCTATAAACAGCTTTTTGGCTATCTTATGGGGGCGTCCAGCGAAGAGGAACTTGACGGCTGGGTCTCTCAGATGACTGTCGAGGGCCGCGAGCGCGACATCAAGTGCCCGGTGTTGATGACCGTGGGCGAGTATGATTCCCGAAGCCCCGTCGAGCTGGTATACGAATTCTATGATAAAATTCAGGCGCCTAAGGAACTCTGGGTCTACGAGGACACCTACCATCAGGCACGGATGTTCGGCGAGGAGCAGACACGCCACGACCATCACATGATGTGCCACGATTGGTTGGTCGATGCGCTAGCTGGGAAATATGGTGCCGGTCACGACCGCAAGATGTACCTACGAACGGGCGGAAGCGGGCCCAACGGTACTCAAGGCGAGGGCCAGGATGCGCTGCATTGGTGGGAGTAGCGGGCCGCCCGCGTCTTTTCCGGTAGATGTCGGCAGCGAGTCCGGACGCCGGACCGCGTACCCGCCGGTCAACCTCGACATTTAGGTTCCGCTAGTATGGGATCTTCGTCTCTGAGACTGCCCAGGCATCGAACGATTTGATGGTCTCCTCGCGGAGCATCTGCTCGGTGGGGATCGCACGGCCTTCGATGGGTTTTGGGATCTCGGTGTAGAGGAAGTTATCGTCGAAATCGATCGCCGCCGCGTCAGCCTTGGTATTGCCGAAGTAGATGCGGTCGAGGCGGGCCCAGTAGATGGCGGACAGGCACATGGGGCACGGCTCGCAGCTGGTGTAAATCTCGCAGCCCGCGAGGTTGAAGGTGCCCAGCTTCTCGCAGGCTTGGCGGATTGCGACCACCTCGGCGTGGGCCGTCGGATCGTTGCTTCTCGTGACTTGGTTCGTGCCTTCGCCGATGATCTCGCCGTCGCGAACGATGACCGCGCCAAATGGGCCGCCGGTGCCGTCGGCAACGTTCTTTTCGGCGAGCGCGGCAGCCGCGCGCATGAAGTTGTTCTTGTCCATGACCTGCCCCTTTTGCTGCGCTGGATCGTAGCACGCACGTTCGGGCGGAAAACACCGCAAGGGTCTCGCCAGACGGTCCCGCGCCGTTATAGGCTAAGTAGCTTGCGCAAAACGTGACGGATCGGATCTTGGCAATCAATTTTGTACTGAATGGCGAGGCGCGCAGCGAGGCGTTGGTGTCGCCGACGCGCACGGTGCTCGAATATCTGCGGGAGGATGCCGGCCTCACGGGGACCAAGGAGGGCTGCGCCGAGGGCGACTGCGGGGCCTGTTCTGTCGTACTTGTGCGCAACGGCTCTGACCGGGTCGAAGCCGTGAACTCCTGCCTGCTGACCATAGGCCAGCTCGACGGCGCGCGGCTGACTACGGTCGAGGGGTTGTCGGAGAAAGCCGGCGAACTCGAAGCGGTTCAGGCCGCGATTGTCGACGAGGACGGCACCCAGTGCGGCTTCTGTACGCCTGGCTTCGTGATCGCACTGCATGCGCTGCGCCACGGCGACGAGCTGGTGAGCGACGCGGTCATCCACGATGCGTTGGCAGGCAACTTGTGCCGCTGCACCGGCTATCGTTCCATCGTCGCGGCGGCCCATGCAGCGATCGCCGCGCCGGGCGACGCCTCGCCGGTCATGGCAACCCCGGCGCCGGCGGCGGGTGAGACCTACGAGGCGCAGGGACAGGCATTCCTCGCGCCCACGAGCCTCGACGCTCTCGTCGCCGCGCGCGTTGCACATCCAGACGCGCCGCTCCTGTCTGGCGGCACGGACCTGGGGCTGAGCTTCAGTAAGGACCGCAGGGCGTTCCCAGTGACGATCTTCACCCAGAACGTCGCCCAGCTGAAACGAATCGAGGAGGGCGACGCCGGTATCCGCATCGGTGCCGCGGTCACCTATTCCGAAGCGCTTCCCCGGATTGAAGAACTCTACCCGTCCTTCGCGGCGCTGATCCGTCGGATCGGCTCGCGCCAGATCCGCAATGTTGGCACCTTCGGCGGCAACATCGGCAACGCCTCGCCCATCGGCGATACACCGCCCTGCCTCATCGCGCTCGACACTACCCTGACCCTGCACGGCCCGACCGGTCCGCGCGACATCGCGCTTGAGGACTTCTTTATAGACTACCGCAAGACCGAGCTTGCAGCGGACGAGGTGATCGCGTCTCTGACCATCCCGAAGCTCGCGGACAATGAGGTCTTTCGTACGTACAAGGTCTCCAAGCGCTACGATCAGGACATCTCGGCCGTGGTTGGGGCGTTCCGCCTGACCATCGACAACGGCACCGTCACCGAGGCGCGGATCGCGTTCGGCGGCATGGCCGCCACGCCCAAGCGGGCCCCGGCCTGCGAGGCGGCGCTGGTCGGGCAAATCTGGAACGAGGATGCGGCGCGGCGTGCGGGCGAGGCGGCACGGCAAGACTTCCGGCCCATCGACGACCACCGGGCGACGGCAAACTACCGCCTGCGGGTCGCCGGTAACCTATTCGTACGCCTTCATCGCGATCTTGAGGGCGCCGACAAGATCGAGGTGACCACACTATGAATGCCGACGACGGCATCCGTGGTGCAGTCCAATCGAGCGTCCGCCACGATAGTGCGCGCGGCCATGTGACAGGATCGGCACGCTATATAGACGACATGCCGCTCCTACCCGGTACTCAGGAGATTGTCCTGGTGACCAGCCCGCACGCCCATGCGCGGATCGTCTCGGTTGACACGTCGGTGGCACTTGCGATGGACGGCGTGCGCGGGATCGTGACTGCGGCCGACATCCCGGGGCATAACGATATCGGCCCGATATTCGACGACGAACCGGTCCTCGCGGATGCGGTTGTGGAATATGCCGGCGCGCCTGTGGCGGCGGTTGCCGCCGACTCATACGACCAGGCCCGCGCCGCGGCCGCGGCGGTCGTGGTCACCTATGAGGAACTGACGCCGGTCCTTGAGATCGAGGATGCACTCGAAAGCGGGCAATATACCTATCCGCCGCAGATTATGACCTTCGGCGATCCCGAGACAGCGATCGCTGGCGCGCCGCACCGTATCGAGGGCGAGTTGCGCTGTGGCGGGCAGGATCACTTCTACCTCGAGAGCAACGTTGCGCTGGCGGTGCCGCGCGACGACGGTGACCTCGACATCTTCAGCTCGACCCAGCATCCCAGCGAAGTGCAGCACGGGGTCGCCCATACGCTCGGCATCCCGTCCAACGCCGTGACCGTCGAGGTACGGCGCATGGGCGGCGGCTTCGGCGGCAAGGAGAGCCAACCGACCATCATCGCCGCGATAGCCGCTCTGATGGCCGACATGACTGGCCGCCCAGCCAAACTGCGCCTGCGCCGCGACGACGATATGATCGTGACAGGCAAGCGGCACGACTTCCTGTTCCGCTACGAGGTGGGCTTTGACGCGACTGGACGGATCGCCGGCGTCGACATTCTAATGGGCATGCGCTCTGGCAATGTCGCCGACCTGAGCCCCGGCGTGCTGGCTCGCGCAATGTGCCATGTGGATAATTGCTACTACCTGCCGAACGCGAAGCTTCGGGGCTACCCCTGCAAGACCAACACGGTCTCGAACACCGCGTTCCGCGGCTTCGGCGGTCCGCAGGGCATGATCGTCATCGAGGCGATACTCGAGCATATCGCCCGCGAGCTCGATATAACCCTCGATGCGGTTCGCGCGGTGAACTATTACGGCATCGACGACCGCAACGTGACGCCCTATCAGCAGACGGTGCAGGATAATATTATCGTTGAGCTGACCGACCGGCTACGCAGGGAGGTCGACTTCGAGGCTATGACCGAGGCGGTCGATGACTTCAACGCCTCCCACGAGATACTCAAAAAGGGGCTCGCGCTGATGCCGGTGAAGTTCGGTATCTCGTTTAATACGCCCAAGCTCAATCAGGCCGGCGCGCTGGTGCATGTCTATGCCGACGGCAGTGTACACCTGAACCATGGTGGTACCGAGATGGGGCAGGGCCTGTTCACCAAGGTCGCCCAGATCGTGGCCTCGGTGTTCCAGATCGATATGGACAATGTGAAGATATCCGCGACCCGGACGGACAAGGTACCTAATACCTCGGCGACGGCGGCCTCTGCGGGATCGGACCTGAACGGCATGGCGGCCTTTAACGCCGCCACCACCATAAAGGAACGCATGACCGGGGTAGCAGCCAAGATCTTTGACACCGCGCCCGAGCAAATCGAGTTTCGCCAGAACCGGGTCTATGCCAACAATGAAAGTATGTCCTTTGCCGAGCTGGCCGCGGAGACCTACAACCGCCGCGTCCAACTCTCGGCCGCGGGCTTCTATTCGACGCCGGGGCTGCACTGGGACGCTAAGGCCTTGGTCGGCAACCCCTTCTATTATTTCACCTACGGTGCGGCGATCGCGGAGGTGGTGATCGACACCCTGACCGGCGAGAGCCGTGTCCTGCGGGCCGACATACTTCAGGACTGCGGCAACTCCCTCAACCCGGCGGTCGACCTCGGGCAGATAGAGGGGGCCTTCGTCCAAGGTCAGGGCTGGCTCACATCGGAGGAGCTGGTCTGGAACGATAAGGGTCAGCTCCTCACCCACGGTCCCTCCACCTACAAAATCCCAGGCAGCCGCGACGTGCCGCCGGTGTTCAACGTGCACATTCTCGAAGACGCGCCCAACCGTGTACCGACCGTGTTCCGATCCAAGGCTGTGGGCGAGCCGCCGCTGATGCTGGCGATCTCGGTCTGGCTGGCGATCCGCGACGCGGTCTCGCGTATCTCGGATAACCGCCACTTGCCGAGGCTCGATGCGCCGGCGACGCCGGAGGCAATCCTGGTGGCGGTCGACGACATCCGAAGCCGTGACACGGCTTAGCGCCGATTTTCCGGAAAGACGCGACCAAGTGTGATAGGGAACGCGCGTTTCCCAGCTCTTCACGCGTCCCTGGTTCCGTCTGCATGCCCGATTCCGCCAAGAAAATCCGTAATATCGCGATCGTTGCCCATGTAGATCACGGCAAGACCACCTTGGTCGATCAGCTGCTTCGCCAGTCGGGCACGCTCGCGACCTATGGTGAGGTCGCCGCGCGCGAGAGGGTTATGGATTTCAACGATCTCGAGCGCGAGCGTGGTATCACGATCCTGTCCAAGAATACGGCCATCGAATGGCAGGGCTGGAACATCAACATCGTCGACACGCCGGGGCATGCGGACTTCGGCGGCGAGGTCGAGCGCGTGCTCTCGATGGTGGATTCGGTGCTCCTGCTGGTCGACGCGGTCGAGGGTCCCATGCCCCAGACCGTTTTCGTCACCCGTAAGGCGCTGGAGGCCGGGCTACAGCCGGTGGTCGTCATTAACAAGGTCGACCGCGACGGCGCGCGCCCCGACTGGGTGGTGGACCAGACATTCGACCTGTTTGACCGGCTCGGCGCCAGCGACGAGCAGCTCGACTTCACCACGGTCTTCGCCTCCGCCATGGAGGGCTGGGCGTCGGGCTCTTCCGACAGCGTCACCGACAATATGGACATCCTCTTCCAGACAATTGTCGACCGGGTCGATCCTCCTGACGTTAACCGGGAGGCCCCCTTTCAGCTGCAAGTCTCGGCGCTGGACTATTCGTCTTATGTGGGTGTGATTGGCATCGGTCGTATCGCTCGTGGCCGGGCACGGCGCAACGCCCCCGTGACCGTGATCGGCGTCGACGGTGCGAAACGCCAGGGCCGCCTGCTTCAGGTGCTCGGCTTCCAAGGCCTCGGCCGTGTCGAGCGCGAGGAAGCTGTGGCGGGCGATATCATCGCCTTCTCAGGCATAGAGGAGCTGCACATTTCCGACACGCTGTGTGACCCCGAGGCGATCGAGGCGCTGCCAGCACTCAGCGTTGACCAGCCGACCATCTCGATGGCCTTCCAAGTCAATGACTCACCCTTTGCCGGTAAACACGGCAAGTATGTGACCAGCCGCAACCTGCGCGACCGGCTGCAGGAGGAGCTGCTGCACAACGTCGCCTTGCGCGTCGAGGATACCGACAGCCCGGACCGGTTCAAGGTTTCCGGTCGTGGCGAGCTGCACCTCTCGATTCTGATCGAGAACATGCGCCGCGAGGGCTTCGAGCTGGCGATCTCGCGGCCGGAGGTGATTCTTCAGGAGGTAGACGGTACGATTTGTGAGCCTTGGGAATCCCTGACCGTCGATGTCGAGGAGAAACACCAGGGCGCGGTGATGGAACTGCTCGGCACCCGCAAGGCCGAGCTGCGCGACATGGCGCCCGACGGCACCGGCCGGGTACGACTTAACTATATGGTTCCGACCCGCGGGCTAATCGGTATACGCTCGACATTCCTGACCCAGACGTCGGGGAGCGGCTTGATGTATCACGCCTTCGATCATTACGGCCCCCGGGTCGCGGGCGAGCTCGCCCAGCGACAGCGCGGCGTGCTAGTCTCCACGGACACGGGCATGGCGCGCGCCTACGCGCTGTTCAACCTGCAGGAGCGTGGCCAGTTGATGATCGGCCATGGCGCCGACGTCTACGAGGGCATGGTGATCGGCATCCACACGCGCGCCAACGATCTCATGGTTAACCCGCTCAAGGCCAAGCAGCTGACCAATATCCGTGCGGCCGGCACCGACGAGAACCTGATTCTAGTCCCCCCCGTACGCGTTACACTGGAATATGCGCTCGAGTTCATCGACGACGATGAGCTAGTCGAGGTAACGCCGAACGCGATTCGGATCCGCAAAAAGTTCCTCAAGGAACACGAGCGCAAGAAGGCCAGCCGCGCTGCCTGAGTTGTTTGCGGCGCGGGCGTTTCTCGGCGTCCGTCCGTACAATAGCAGCAAAAGCGCCCGAAATCGGGCATTTAGTCAATAACTCCATTAAGAGAAACAAGAGATTACTTGCTATCGCCGGTCGCTGGGGCCATGTTCGCGTCAATGAAATCTGCTCTCTGACTTCGATTGAGCCGAATTCCGCAATCTTCTTGCGGCGATAGGACCTCCGGATAAGCAGGCGAAGCTGGTCTCACCACGCAGACATGGTGTCCGCGTGTCTTACGACGATTGGAAAAGTTTAAATGCCTACAGGTACCGTAAAGTTCTTTAATACAACTCGTGGTTTTGGTTTCATTGCTCCGGATGACGGCGGCAAGGACGTGTTCGTGCACGTGACCGCTGTCGAACAGGCCGGCATGGGGACCCTGACTGAGGGCCAGAAGGTCAACTTCCAGGTTCAGGACGATCAGCGCGGCCCCAAGGCCGTCGACTTGTCCGCCGCCCGAGTATCTGATGTTCCGGAGGGACCGGGTCTCGGCCCGGTCCGTTCTCTGGGCCATTCGCCGGATCGGGGTCCCGTGCTTTGATCCGCAAGTGCAACATGCCCGTCGGTGTTGCCGTCATCGCAGGATGAGGGCAACATTGAACGTGCGTGATTTGTTTTCGTCTGACCAGATATATCTGGGCCGTCGGAGGGCTTGCCCATCGCTCGGATCCTTGCCTAGTCTGTTGGTCCGGGACGGAGCAGTCTTATGGCAACGGAAAGTATCAAAGCGCCCATTGGCTATTTGGTGAACACCGGTAAGCTGCCGGTCTTCTATCAGTCGAATGTAGCCGGCGAGCGGACTAACTTCGAGGGTGAGCGTGAGTTTCACTCAATGACTGTGCGCAATGCGCGCCTCTTGTCCCACGATTTCACGCTGGATCACGAAGGCTTTGCGTTCGTCGCACACGAGACCGCGGTCACCGATTTTCAGGACGATGATCAGCTGGTGTCGATCTACAACGCCGAGGCCGAAGCGCTGGTTTGTGCCCACACGGGCGCCAGCCGTGCTCTCGTCTTCGATCATACCCGCCGGTCCTCGTCTCAGGCTCTGCGCGAGGCACACAATGCCCGCGACCCGGCCAATGCGGCACACACCGACTACACCGACTGGTCGGCCCGCAAGCGGGTCGAGGATGTGATGGGTGACGAGGCGGAGACGCTACTGTCGAAACGTTTCGCAATCGTCAATGTCTGGCGCTCACGCGCAGGCGCGATTGAAGAATGGCCGCTGGCCCTGTGCAGCTGGGACAGCGTGGACGATGTTCATCTGCACACGGTGGAAAGGCGCGCTTACAACCGGGTCGGCCAGACCCGACACGCTTCCTATGACGCACAAAACAAATGGTATTACTTCCCGTGTATGACACCGGGCGAGGCGATACTGATCAAGAACTACGACACCGCGAAGGATGGGCGTGCACGCTACGCGCTGCACACCTCCTTCGATGATCCCACCGCGCCCGCCGACGCCGTGCCGCGCGAGAGCCTCGAGACCCGGGTCTTTGCCTTCTTCGACAAAGACTAAGCGAATGGGAGACGGGATCCATTAGTGCCAAACTTCTTTACCTTACGCCTAGCGCTGGACTATCGGGTCCACGGACCTCACCCACCATGGGAGTATTGGCATGAATGCCTGCGGCCTAGGGGCGCATCTCGACCATAAGATGTCCAAGGCGGCGATCGACATGATGAGCCAAGTCTAAGAGGCCGCCGAGCGTTCCGATACAGCTTGACAGATAGCCGAGGCTCTCATGACCTCATGGCGAAAGCCTTTCTGAGCGCATCAGCCACCTGAGCCACGGCCACATTCCCTTGGTCGCAAAACCCACCCATGTTGAAGAAGCCGTGCACCACCCCGTCATAGATTTGGTAGTGCACCGGTACGCCAGCGTTGCGCAGCTTTGAGGCATAGGCCTTTCCTTCATCGCGCAGCGGATCGATTTGCGCGGCAATCACCAGCGCCGGCGCCAGCTCGGATACGTCCGGTTCCAGAATGGGTGAGGCCCGCGGGTCTAGGCGGTTGTCGCCCACATGCATGCCGATTACCCATTGTAGGGTGCGGTCATCGAGGAACATCGTCTCCTCGACCCGGCTTGGGGGCAGGCCACCCATGTCGGTCATTGGGTAGATCAGGACTTGGGTGAGGGGCTGGGGGGTGCTTTCGCGTTTCGCCTGTTGGGCGACCGCGGCCGCGAGGTAGCCGCCGCCACTATCGCCGGCGATCGCGATACGAGCCGGGTCGCCGCCGATCTCCCCTGCATTTGCCTGCAGCCAGGTAAAAACCGCGAAGCAGTCCTCGAGGGGCGCGGGAAACGGGTTTTCCGGCGCTCGGCGATAGGCAGGGACTACGACGATGCAGCCCGCATCTTCGGCAAGCGCCGTATTGGTACCTTCATAATCCTCGGGCGCCATCATGCAGCAGCCGCCGCCATGAAAATAGGCCAGCACGGGAAACGGTTTGTCGCCCCGGGGTGTGTAGGTTTTGGTGCGGATATCGCCGGTGGGGCCGGGGATACTGATTTCCGCAATGGACACGCCGGCGCGGATCGGCGGGTTCACCTGTTGCCAGAGTTGGCTAAACCCGTCACGGGTCGCCTCGAGGCCGAGTTCGACCGGATGAGGCATGTCTGTAGCGACGAGATCGTCGATGAAGCTCTTTATCTGCGGATCGATATACATGGTGGTTCTCCCCCTCTTCGCTTCAATTCAACGCGCCGGGAGCCGTCCGCGTCAACGACGATGATGGAGCACAAGACCTTTTGGTGCTACCGGCAGCCTGGCGAGCGCATATCTCACTAGCGAGATGGCGATCGCGCCCCTCAACGTCTACAAGTTTCCGGTCCATATCCTAAAGAAAAGCATAGCGAGCTCGGACGAGAGCGCAGCTCAGGCGGGCTCTTGGGACGCGCGGGACGCCGGTAGAGCGTCACCCGCTGTATCGGGTCTGAGACCGATTACGAGGCGTTCGCGTTGATGCGCATCCATCTGTTGAAGTTCTTCCGGCAGCATAGCGGTCACTGTGAGGCGGATTCGACGCCGTGGACCGGTATCATGGGTTGGGAGCGGTTCAAAAGAATTTTGGCAATCTGTTTGCGTTGTCGAAGCCGGTGTATACTGATGATTTCTCCGCCCACAATTTTATCGGTAGCACCCAGACCGTGGCGGAACGGCCCAAGCGGCTGCGCGACATCGGCTTGAACCAGATAACCGTGTAAACGGCGACCTTAGGCATTCCCCGCGAGTTGCGGCGCAACAGACTCAAGCGTTTTGCGGGGACGGTGGCGCCGGATTTCTACTCGAAATTCCGGGTTGCCACCGCTGCGCAGTAATCGCTAGAAGGACGTCGCCTCAGCTTGGCCGAGCGCGTTTATAAGAACGGACTCGTTCGGCGCGGGCTTGTCATTGATCCGGTCTACACACCAATCAGCTAGCATCGTATACCAGTTCTCACCCAGATAGGCAGCCGAACCGCCACCGATTGCGTGGCGCTCGCCCTCATATGCGACCAGCTTGCGCGGCACGTTCAGCTTCCGGGCGAACTCCTCCGAGCATTCGATGGGGCTAAGTTCCTCATCCTGTCCGGCTTGAATCAGAATCGGGCACTTGATGTGGTTGGTGATCGGGTCGAGTGAGAACCCGCTGATGAACTCGTCGAATTCGGCCTCGTCATCATAATTAGCCATAAACATGAAGCGGAGCTTGTAGGTCGGCGCGGCCATGTTGAAGATCGTGTAACAGCCCGGCTCGTGGCACACGAAGGAGAGCGCCGCACCCTTGATCTTGTCGCCGAGCTGTGCGGCGGCCTGTGCGCCGAAGAAGGATCCAAAGCTGATGCCAAAGATGACCAGCCGGTCCTTGTCGATATGCGGGTGCTGGATCAGCCAGTCGTAGACTGCCTGTGCTGCCTCCATGTGATTGTCCTTGGTGACGTATACGCCGTTGACCGGACACTCGCCCTGTCCCGGCCCGTCATAGACGAAGCTCGCGAGGCCGCGCTCTAGCATCTTATCGCCATACATCGAACACATGATCTCCTTAGAGCCGTCCATGCCGTCGATACCTATAGCGCAGGCGAATTTTTCGTCCGGGGCGGGTTTATGGGGCAGTGCTAGGTATCCGGGAAGGACGCCGTCGCCAAAAGGAATCTCAACACGTTCGATCGGCCGGGGGGCATACTCGATGTACTTATCGTAGCAGTCCACCATGCGCTGGTTGTAGTCCTTGTGCAAAGCATTCGCTTCGAAGATCGGCCAGCGCGCGGCAGAGTATAGAAGTGAGGCGATGAAGTAGCTCTCGCGCGCCGAGACGAGACGTTCCTCGGCCTCGAACGCCTTGGCCTTGATCTCCCGCCGCTTGGCGGCGCCTGCGAACTCCCGGTGCATGTCTGCGAACTTCTTAGTGCGCATTCCGACGGTGCGGAAATCCCCGATGGCGTCCGGGCCGCAGGGATACATTGTGTAGCCGAGGCGGGGCTGGTCCCACTCCATCCCGACTGTCGAAATGATTGCGTCCAGAATCCAGCGCTGTTCGGCGAAACGTCTCATTTTCTGCTCGGTGAATGCCTGCATCATTATCTCTCTCCCTAAAAAATTCTGATTTTGCGTAAAATATCTCACCACACGAACAGGCGCATGTCTCCGCGAAAATCCATGCGGCTTGTGAATGCGGGTGTCTCGCGCGATCCGGGAAGATCGGCTAGCATGATGAATTCCATTAGTGCCCTTCCAACAAGAGAGATTAGATCATGAGAACGCCCGCCGCCGTGCGCCATCAGGAGATCAACTCCGGGAAGATTCCGAGTTTGTTCCTAAAGCAGTTTCGAATGTCCAACGTCAAGAAGGGCGAGACGGTGGCGCTGCTCTCAGATGTCACCACCCGCACGGAATATGTAGAGGCCGCGTTCGCCGCAGCGGACGAGCTGGGCGCGGATTGTTACGAGATGCGCGTGAACATGATCCCGTCATGGACCAAGGTGGGGGTCGACACAATTGGCCGGATCAGCGGCATGCTTGAAGCGCTCAAGGCAGCCGACATCGTGGTCGCGTTGCATATTCCTCTATTCACCAGCTGGCTGCGCGAGGTGATGGGGACGGGAACCCGCTTTCTTATGATCATCGATGCGCCCGACGATCTCGAGCTGCTTTTGGCGCCCAAGGGACTTAAGGAGGCGGTGAAATACGCTGACGCGCTTTACACGAAGACGAAGGAGGTGCGGGTCCTGAGTGATGCAGGCACCGACCTCACCTATGCCCGTGGCGATTTTCCTGTGATGAGCCAGTGGGGATATTCCGACGAGCCCGGGCATTTTGACCAGTGGGGCGTGGGTCACATTCATACATTCCCCGACGAAGGTTCGGCCAACGGTACCGTCGTGATGTCTCCCGGCGATATCGTGATCCTGCCCTATTGTCGCTACGTCCATGACGAGGTGCGCCTCGAGATTCGTGACGGCTTCATCCGCAAAATCGAGGGTGGACTGGACGCTAAGCTGATGACCGATTGGCTCGACGACAACAAGGTCTCGGAAGACGATCTCGACCCCTATGCTGTCTCCCATCTGGGATGGGGAATGAACCCGCAGTCGCGCTGGTACAATATCGCGCTCCATGGCGACAGCCCGGAGCGCTCGCACGCCTCGGCCCGCACATTCCCGGGCAACTTCCTGTTCTCCACCGGTCCCAATACTCAGGGCGGCGGTTCGCGAAGCACGAATGGCCATTATGATGTGCCGATGCGCGACTGCACCGTTATCCTCGACAATAAGGTCGTGATCGACCGCGGAGGGATCGTCGACGAGAAGATGATTGTCGAACGCGAGGAACGCTGATGGGCCTTCGCGACATCGATAACTATCCGCCGCAGGAACCGTTCTCAGAGATTGGCGTCAGGTATCATATCCGGACCCTAGAACTGGGCGCCGGCGTTTGTGGTGAATCCTTCGCTTATGGCGACGATCCCTATCAGGAGGTCGCGGTATTTTCGGCGCCGAAGCCCACCGGGGACGTGATCGCTTTCATGCATGGCGGCGGCTGGACTAACGGTTACAAGGAATGGCTGGCCTTCATGGCGCCACCGCTGACAGCCGCCGGTATTACCTTCGTCAGCATGGGCTATCGTCTTGCGCCGGCTGTGATTTGGCCCGCCGGTGTCGAGGATGCGGCTGCAGGCATCAAGTGGGTGCATGCGAACATCGCGGCGCATGGGGGTGATCGCGAACGCATCTTCGTTGGCGGCCACTCGGCGGGCGGGCACCAAGCGACTTGGCTGGCGGTACGTGACGACTGGCAACAGGCGGCGGGCGTTCCTGAAGATGTTATCCGCGGGGTGCTGCCGGTGTCAGGCGTATATGATTTTACCGAGGCCGGCGGCATGCCAGCCCGGCCCCGGTTTCTTGGTGATAAGGTGGCTAATGACCGGGATGCTAGCCCCATTCACAACATCGCTAACACGCCGCCGTTCCTGATGACTTGGGGCGATGCAGATTTCCCCCATTTGATCACACAGGCGGGGGCAATGGCAGACGCATTGCGCGCCGCAGGCGCCGCCGTCGAGACCTGCTGCTTGTATAACTGTGATCATCTCGGCGCTTCTTATGCTTGCGGAGATGTAGCGGCCCCGTGGTTGTCCAACGTAAAGGAGTGGGTCGAGAAGATCCGAGACTAACCGGCTTTCTGAACAAATCAGAGTGCTTGTGCGTTCCGGTCGCTCGTGCGCTTGCCTAGGACGGCACCAGATCGGGCATCACATCCTCGACTGCGTCGGCTACGATACCGGCGGCGGTCTCTGCCAGAAACCGAATATCATCGCGATCGCTTGCTAAGTTCGACAGCCAGTGCAGATGCGCCAGTGCATAGCCATCTCCGGCATTGGCCCAGATATCGTCCGGTTCGAGATCCTCGTCATTCAGGTCGCACACCCGCATTGCAAACGGCGGTGGCCCGAGATGCGCGATCCACGGCATCGGGTCCGTGTCTCCGCTATCGCTGTCATAGAAGACACCTGTGACGAAGCCGACTGGCACATCTTCGGGTTGAAGCTCCGCTGATGACGGGTTGAAGGGGCGTGTGGGCAGCGCCAGCAACCGGGTCACAACCTCTTGCTGGATCGCTTCGATACTCATCGCGACTAGTTGCGCTACCTCGCGCGGGTCTGCGGGGCGTGGCTCCACGAAGATCAGGTTGCCGACGGCATAGCGAGTATCGTGTTCAAGCGGGAAATAGAGATCGTTCAGATCGCCTGATGGCATCAGGTCCTCGGGCCGGTGTATTATCCGCAGGAAGAAGGTCGGCTCCTCAATATGGATGAGCCAGATATCATCGCCGTCCTCGGCGAATTCGGGCCATCCGAACAAACGTCCAACTATGAAATGCGCCATGGCATCTGGGTGCCAGATGCCTTCGCGTCACGCAAGCGAAACAAGGGTTGCCGACGCGCACACAATCCTAGAAAGATAGGAAAACGGGAGTAAAACCGATGAAAGCCCAAATTCTTCACAAAGCGGGCCTGCCGTTCAGCTTGGAGGACGTGCCCGATCCCGAGCCCGGGCCCGGTGAGGCTGTTGCCCGAGTTCTGGCCTGTGGGGCCGGTCTGACCATTCACCATGTGCGCGCTGGGCGCGCGGCCGCCGAGTTCCCGATTATCATCGGGCACGAGATCACCGGCGAGATCGTCGAGGTTGGCAAGGGCGCCGACCCGGGCGGCCTGCAGGTCGGCGACCCCGTGACCTCCTACTTCTATCTGACCGATGGCGAGGATAAGTGGACACGCCTCGGACATGACCCGATCTCGAACGCCAACGCTGGTTATATTGGCCGCCAGATCGACGGCGGCTATGCCGAGTTCATCAAGCTGCCGGTGCGCAACTTCATCAAGCTGCCCGATGGGCTCGACTGGAAGGGCAAGCCGGCGGATGTAGGCGTGATCACCGACGCGATCGCCACTCCCTACAAGGTTCTGTCGCGAGCGCGCGTCGCGCCGACCGACACGGTCGCGGTATTCGGCGCCGGTGGCGGGCTCGGCGTGCACCAGATCATGATGGCGAAATGGGCCCATGCACGGGTCATCGCGGTCGACGTCATGGCCGACAAGCTCGAGGTCTGTAAGGAGCTCGGTGCCGACATGGTGGTCGATGCATCCAACGATCGGGTGGTCGAGGAAATTCTCGATCTCACCGACGGGGCGGGCGTCGATGTTGCCATCGACTATGTCTCGACCCAGTCCACGGCGGAGCAGGCCGTCGGGAGCCTTGGCATTCGCGGGCGTTTCGTCACTCTCGGCGGTGCGGGCCAGCCATTCACGGCGCCCGCACCGGCGATGCTGGCGAAGGAACTCGAGCTGATGGGCAGTCGCTACTGCACCCGACAGCAGGTGGTCGAGTCTCTCCAACTGTGTGCCCGCGGCGATGTCTGGCCGATGGTCACCGAGACCTATCCGCTGGCCGAGGCCGAGACGGTGCATGCGCGTCTGGACCAGGGGTTGGTCACGGGGCGCGCTGCGCTCGTCATGGAGTAGCCGACCGGCGTACGGTCAGTCGCGCCCTGATCAGTCAGCTTTGACCGGGTTGGTCAGGATTCCCACCTTCGAGACTTCGACCTCGATCGTGTCCCCGTCCTTCATCCACAGGGGCGGTGTGCGTCCGAGGCCCGCGCCGCTCGGGGTACCGGTGGCGATCACGTCGCCGGGCACCAGTTCTGTGAAGCTCGAGATGTACGCGATCAGTTTCGGGATCGAGAAGATCAGGTCGTCGATCCCGGTGTGCTGCACCACCTCGCCGTTTAGCCGCGTTTCCAGCGTGAGCTCGGCAGGCTCGGGGACCTCTTCCGCCGACACCATGCACGGCCCGAAAGCGCCCGCTTGGAAGAAGTTCTTGCCCGGCATATACTGGGAGGAGTGGCGCTGATAGTCGCGCACAGTGGCGTCGTTGTATATTGAATAGCCGCCCACATAGCTGAGCGCGTCGGCCCCCGACACCCGGCGCGCAGGCCTGCCGATGATCGCCGCCAACTCGCCCTCATAGTCAAACTTCTCGGATTCCCTCGGCAGGAGGATCGGATGCTCGTGGGGTACATGGCTGTTGGACCAGCGCGCGAACAGGGTGGGGTGATCGGGCAGCTCGATACCCGCCTCCTTAGCGTGCTCGCGATAGTTCCAGCCGACGCAGATGATCTTTTCGGGGTTGCGGATCGGCTCCAGCAGCGTGATGTCGGAGGCGGAGAAGTCCGAGGCCTTGCCGGATGTACTGCCGAAGCCGGTGTTCACATATTCAGCCACCTTTGCCTTGGCTGCTTCGTTGGCCGCCAGATAGTCACGCAGTGTTGGGATCGTGGTCCCGAATTCCGCGCCCAGGTCAATCACGCCGCCGTCCGCCGCGTAGGTTCCCCAGGATTCCCGATTAACCACTCGATAGCTGATGAACTTCACGGTGTCCCCCGTTTGATGGTTTGATTGCTGTTGTTTAGCGGTTTGCGGCCGCGCGCAACATCTTGCGTGCAATCACGATTTGTTGGATTTGCGACGTGCCCTCGTAGATGCGCAGTAGGCGAACGTCTCGGTAGAAGCGTTCTATCGGGTACTCGGCCATGTAACCAGCGCCTCCGAAGATCTGTACCGCCCGGTCGGCGACCCGGCCGGCCATCTCGGTGCAGAAGAGCTTGCAGCAGGCTGCCTCGGTGACAATGTCCTCGCCCGCATCGAAGCGCCGAGCCGCGTCCGCAACCATGGTCCGGCCGGCATAGGCCTCAGTGCGGCTATCGGCGAGCATCGCCTGAACAAGCTGGAACTCGCCGATCGGCTTGCCGAACTGCTGGCGTTCGCTCGCGTAACCCACGCTTTCGTCGATCAACCGTTCGGCGATGCCTGTCGCGATCGCACCCATGTGCAGTCGGCCTCGGTCGAGGACCTTCATGGCGGTCTTGAAACCTTTGCCCGCAACACCGCCGATGAGGTTGGCGGCGGGCACCCGGCAGTCCTCGAACACCACGTCTGCAGTGTGGGCGCCCTGCTGGCCCATCTTTCTGTGGTGCGGCCCGACCGACAGGCCCGGGCTGTTCCGCTCGACGATGAAGGCAGAGACGCCGTGCGCGCCGGGCGTGTTGGGGTCGGTTCGGGCCATTACGGTGAAGATGCCCGCATGGGGTGCGTTCGTGATGTAGCGCTTGGTGCCGTTCAGCACATATTCGTCGCCGTCGCGTCGCGCCGACGTGCGCAGCGAGCCCGCATCGGATCCCGCCTCGGGCTCGGTCAGGGCGAACGACGCGATAATCTCGCCGCTCGCTAGGCGCGGCAGCCACTGAGTCTTCTGCTCGTCGGTCCCGTCGATAACGATGCCCTGAGAGCCGATGCCAACATTAGTGCCGAACACCGACCGGAAGGCGGGCGAGGTCCAGCCGAGCTCGTGGACTATGCGGACCTCGTCGGAGACTGAGAGGCCGAGCCCGCCATGGGCGTTGGGGATCGAGAGACCGAACAGGCCGAGATCGCGCATCTCCGCGATGATCTCGGGCGGCACTGCGTCATTTTCCGCAACCTCGGCCTCGTGCGGTACGAGCCGCTCGCGCACGAAGCGGCGCACCGTGTCGAGCAGCTGGTCGAGTGTTTCGGGGTCGAGGGCCATCGTGCCATGTCCTGCGGGTTCGGAAGCCCCGGTTATATCCGGCTGAGCCTGCCGAGGCTATGTGTGAATGACCGGGTTGTAAGGCGAGGCTGTGTATCGCCGCACCCTCTGCTAGTATTCGCCGACTTGATCGATCAAAGAGGACTGCCCGATGTCAGAGGCCTACGCGCAGGTGCCCGAGCCGGATGAGACCCCGAGCCCGGCCTATTTTGCCCATATCGTTCTCTACACGAAGAACCGACCCGAGATGGTGGACTGGTACTGCAGGGTTCTGGGTGCACGGATCACCGCGGATTCCAAGGGGTTGTCGTTCCTTACCTATGATGACGAGCATCATCGTGTCGCGGTCATCCAGCGTGACGACTTAGATGACCATGTGCCGAACACGCTGGGGATGGCCCATTTCGCCTATACCTATCATTCGCTCGCCGACCTAATCGCGATTTATGAACGGCTCAAGGAATTCGGGATCAAGCCCTATCGGCAGATCAATCATGGCCCGACGACATCGCTCTACTATCACGATCCCGACGGCAACGCGGTCGAACTCCAGACCGATAATTTCGAGACTGTCGCAGCCCTCAACGAATGGTTTGCAACCGGCGCTTTCGATCGCGAGCCGATCGGCGTAACCATCGACATGGACGAACTGGCCGCGCGGTTCCATGCGGGCGAGCCGGAATCCGAACTCAAGAAGCCTCTGCAGGAGTAGCGCGGTGCGACGCCGCACTAGGAGAGATAAATGGGAATGCTGCTCGACGGCGCCTGGCTCGACAATGACGCCACGGCGCGGGAAGTCGCGGAGGATGGAAAATTCCGGCGTTCGGAAAGCCAGTTCCGCAGCTGGATCACGGCGGATGGTAGCCCGGGACCGACGGGCGAGGGTGGGTTCGCCGCTGAGCCCGGACGATATCACCTCTATCTGTCGCACACCTGTCCCTGGGCCCACCGCACGCTGATCTTTCGCGCGATCAAGGGGCTCGACAGCGCCATCACCGTGTCCATGGCCCAGCCGGGCCGTCATCAGCAGGGCTGGACCTATGCCGACAATCCGGATTTCCCCAACTGCGGGCCCGACCAAGTGAACGGTTTCGCGCATCTGCACGAGGCCTACACCGCCTCTAACGCCGACTATACCGGCAAGGTCACGGTGCCTACTCTTTGGGACAAGCAGACGGGCCAGGTGGTGAACAACGAATCCTCCGAGATCATCCGCATGTTCAATGGCGCGTTTGACGCCTTCACCAACGTGACCCAGGATTACTATCCTGCTGACCTGCGTGCCGACATCGACGCGATCAACGAGCGCGTCTACCACAGGGTGAACAACGGCGTGTACCGCGCCGGCTTCGCCTCCTCCCAGCAGGCCTATGAGGAGGCGGTGGTCGCGCTTTTCGAGACCCTCGACGATCTCGAGGATCGGCTCTCGACCCAGCGCTACCTGGTCGGCGACCTGCTGACCGAGGCGGACTGGCGGCTGTGGGTCACCCTGATCCGGTTCGACGCCTGCTATGTCGGTGCCTTCAAGTGCAATATCCGGCGGATTGCCGACTATCCGAACCTGACCAACTATACTCGTGAGCTTTACCAGATCCCGGGTATCGCCGAGACCTTCTCGTTCGACTACGCGAAGATGAACTATTACGGCATTGAGCGGGTGAACCCGAACGGGATAGTCCCGATCGGCCCCGAGGGCCAAGAAGGCTTCTACGCAGCGCCGCACGACCGGGACCGGTTCCCGGCGGCCGGCGAGGGAGACGATTGATGATCGACAAGGATCTGTATGCGAGGGGCGAGCGGATTCGCCGCGAGGTGATGGGCGACGAACGCGTCGACGCCTCTATGACGGATCTCGACGACTTCAACCGCGACTTCATGGAACAGTTCATCACCGAGATGGGCTGGGGCGCGGTGTGGGGCCGCGACGGGCTCACCCGTCAGCAGCGGAGCCTGCTCAATCTCGGCATGCTTGCGGCGCTCGGGCGGATGAACGAGTTTGAGGGGCATTTCCGAGGCGCCATCAACAACGGGCTGACCCGCGAGGAACTGCGCGAGGCGCTCCTGCAGATCACTATGTATTGCGGCGCGCCTTGCGGCATGGAGGCCTTCCGCGTCGCGCGCAAGGTGCTCGACGAGGAAGACGCAAAGGCGGACTAGCCGCTAAGCAGGGCTGTGACGGCGCAGCCGCCTTTGAAGCGGATTTCCGTGAGACTTTTCTCTGCGCGGGCGAATCCCGAAACTTATACGTGACGCGTCATTTCCTCTGATTGTGCGCCGGTGGCGGCGGAATTGACCTATCTCGTAACCATTTCCCGCTACGCTCGCTGGGACAGAAAAACTTGTCTAAGGTGTTGCTCTATGCGGAAGCTGGAAATTCCTAAGATAATCTAGCTGCATATCCATTGGATCAAGGGTCTGAAGGACTGTCAGCCGGCGGATCTGTCGCACCGCGATCTGGGCGATTACAAGCTCGACCGGGATAACTTAGATAAGGCGCAGCCGGCCGGCACGATCAGCAAAGACGAGCCGGAAGACAACGATCAGACGCTGAACTCGACGTTGCGGTCGGTGCCCGAACCAGAATGCCGGCGGGCGCTCTAGAGAATCTCGTAGACCTTGTACGTCGGTCCCTCGGGGAATCGGTGCCCGGTTGCCACCGCAACAATGCGGTTCAGCCAGTCATACTTGTCCGAGCCGGTCTCAAACCAAGGCGTATTGCGGAAATAATACTCCGATGGGTCCACGGGTTCACCCTTCGCCAGCCGGTCTAGCACATCCTTGGGCCCGTGGCGCACGCCGCGATAGGTCATGAAGATATGGTGATCGTCGTCGGTGACAAGCGTAAGCCGAACATCCATCTGCCAAGTCCCGTCAAGGCGAACCAGGATCCAGTCGCCGGCCGGGATCGGCGCGACGACGCCATTGAGTTTTGGTCCGGCAAATGTGCCGCCGCTGATGCCGGCGATGATCCTTGTGCCATACGGCGTGTTCTCGAGGACAGTCGGGGTCGCAACGTCGAATTTTGCGGTGAAGAGGTGCTCGCCGCGGAGATCGGGAAGTTTGATGTCAGTCATGGAACCGGCCTGTGGATCAGGTGAATGCCTTGAATGTGATGGTCGTGAACGTGTCCGCCACGCCGGACAGGGTCTGGATATTGCTGGTGACGAAATGGCCGATATCCATTTCGTCGGCCAAGTAGCACTTCATGAGCAGATCAAACTGGCCTGATGTGGAATAGACCTCGGAGACCTCGTCGACGTTAAGCGCGGCCTCGTCAGCAACGTCATAGGCGCGGCCGAGTTCGCATTTCACCTGAACAAAGATCGTCTGCATGGCATTGCCGTTTGTTGCGAAAGCGTTGTTGGACTCTAGCCTAAGTCGCTAGCGTAATAGAAACGCGGGTGTTTCATCTTTTCCGAAAGCGTCGCCGCCATCGTCGTCACGGTCTTCCTTTCGCTGGCGCGTTTTCTTGGTAGGAGCGTCGCGCGATGTGCCGCCGCGGACGGGTTCGCGCGGTTCCGCGTCGCCGTTACCATTCGAATCGGACGCCGCCTCGGCACCCATCTCGGGCGTGTTTTCGGTGGTTTTCGATTCCGCACCGGGCTTCCGCCGGCTGCGCCGCCGTCGCCTCGGTGCCGCGCCTACCTCGCCCTCGGACCTTGAGTCTGACTTGTCGGCATCCGTCGTATCGCCCGACGCTGCCGAGGCGCCGCCGATCGGCGGGATGGGCTTGCCTAGCAAACGCTCGACGCCGCCTAGGAACTTCGCATCGTCCCGAGTCACCAGCGTGTAGGCATGCCCCTCGTTGCCGGCCCGGCCGGTGCGGCCTATGCGGTGGATGTAGTCCTCGGCGTGCATCGGCACGTCGAAATTGAACACATGGCTCATGTTGGGAATGTCGAGGCCGCGCGCGGCAACGTCGCTCGCTACAAGAAGTTTGATCTCGCCGTCGCGGAACTTTGCCAGCGTCTCCATTCGCGCGCTTTGATGCATGTCGCCATGCAGGCCGGCGGCGTTGAAGCCGTGGGAGCGCAGAGATTTCTCCAGGGCCGAGACGTCGCGCTTTCGGTTGCAGAACACGATCGCGTTATTGACGTCGCTTTCGCGGATAAGGCTGCGTAGCGCCGCGCGCTTCTCCTTGAAGCCGCCGCTCACGCGCAGCAGGCCTTGTGTCACGGTCTCGGCGGCCGACGCCGGGGGCGCGACCTCTACCGTGCGCGGGCTCATCATGTAGGCGTCCGTCAACCGCTTGATCTCCGACGGCATAGTCGCCGAAAACATCGCCGTCTGTCGGATCTGTGGCAAAAGCTTGATGATCCGCTCGACATCCGGAATAAAGCCCATGTCGAGCATCCGGTCGGCCTCGTCGACCACCAGCACCTTGATGTCCGCAAGCAGGACCTTGCCGCGCTCGAAATGATCGAGTAGCCGGCCTGGGGTCGCGATCAGTACATCAACGCCGCGGTCGAGCTTGTCTTCCTGCTCCGAGAAGGACACGCCGCCGATTAGCAGCGCCATGCTGAGCTTGTGGTTCTTGCCATAGACCTCAAAATTCTCGGCCACCTGTGCCGCGAGTTCGCGGGTCGGTTCCAAGATCAGGCTGCGCGGCATTCGCGCGCGCGCTCGTCCGGTGGAGAGAATTTCGATCATAGGCAGCGTGAAGCTGGCCGTCTTGCCGGTGCCCGTCTGGGCAATACCGATGATGTCGCGGCCCATAAGGAGATGGGGAATCGCCTCCGCCTGAATCGGCGTCGGGTTTTCGTACCCCGCCGATCCAATTGCGTCCAAAAGTGGGTCACTAAGACCCATTTCCTTAAATTGCATATCGCTCGTCTGCGTTGAAGTCGCGCTCTTGGGCACGTGTTGTGCGGAAAATGAGCGTGACGCTTCGGAAAGTCCAGTATTTCCGTGGGGTATTGCATGGATGGCTGGATTCTGGAAGAAGAGCACGATGGACGATTCCCCGCCCGATCTAGACGAAATTGTCGCCGATGCCCGCCTACGGCATCGGGACGGTGATCTCGCCGCCGCAAAAAGCCTATATGATTCCGTTCTTGCACGCGCGCCAAATCACGCCGAAGTCCTGCAACTCAAGGGAATCCTGCATGCCCAGTCCGGGGCGCCGGCAGACGGACTGGCGCTTCTGAAGCGCGCGGTGGCGCTGGCGCCAGCCGACGCTCGCATCCGCGCGAACCTCGCCAAGCTACGCCTCGATCTCGGCGATATTGACGGTGCCGTCGCCGACTACGCGGCGGCGGACAAATACGATCCGGGCAATCCCTCACTCGCCTTCAATTTCGCGGGCGCACTGGCGCGCGCAGGCCAGTACGACGAGGCGATCGGCCGTCTAGAAACCGCGCGTGAAAGAGCTCCGAACAATCCCGAAGTACTGGCCAATCTCGGAAACCTCTACCGCTTTACGGGCCGAATGGACCTTTCGCGCGATGCGCTCGAGGGGGCGGTTGCGGCGGCGCCCGACAACCCTGAGACCCATCACAGCCTGGGCGCGACTCTGGCAGCGCTGCGCGACTATACGAGGGCAGCGTTGCAGTTTCGTGAAGCTCTGCGTCTTGATCCGGGTTTCGTGCGTGCTGCCACTCAGCTCTTCTACACGGCGCTGCACGCCTGCGACTGGGCCGATTACGCTAAGCTCGTCGAGAATTTCCGCCGAATGCTCGGCGCAGAGCCGGCGCTGCTGGGAGAACTGTCGCCGCTAGTCGCATTGTACCTGCCCTTCTCGCAGGGCGAGCTGAACAGGATCGGCGCGGCCCGCGCGGTCAACCTCGCGGCGCCGGCGCCGGCTGAGCATATCACCACGGCGTCGTCCGATCGCCTGCGGGTCGGCTACCTGTCAGCCGATCTTGGCGCACACCCGGTCGGACGATTGTTAGCGGACGTGTTGCCGCGCCACGACGGCGATACGGTGGACGTCACGGCGTTCATTCTCGCGGATCCGGATGGCAGCGACGCCCAGCAGGCGATTCATGCCGGAGTACCCTCGGTGGAGAATCTCTCCCGCATGTCGCCCGCGAAGGCGGCGGAACGAATTCGGGGTTGCGGAACCGACATACTCGTCGATCTCGGCGGGTTCACTCTCGGCGCTCGCCCAGAAATCTTGGCCGCGCGGGCGGCACCCCTCCAAGTTGGTTGGCTCGGTTATTGCGGTTCTATGGGCGGGCTTAACGATGTGCTGCTGGCCGACGATGTGGCGGTGCCGCCGGTTGTCGTGCCTTGCTTTGCCGAGGCGGTGGCCTATTTACCCGGCAGTTTCATGCCTCTGAACTGCTTCGATGCCCCGGGCGACGGCGCTGGCGCGCGCGCGGACCAAGGCCTGCCGGATGATGGTTTCGTCTACTGCGCCTTCAACGCGCCGACCAAGATCGATCCTGAGACCTTTGCTGCGTGGATGGACATTCTCGCGGGCGTAGAAGGGGCGGTTCTTTGGTTGCGAGAGCATGCGCCAACCACCACCGAGAACTTGCGCGCCGCTGCCCGCACTGCAGGGATCGATCCGCAAAGGCTTGTCTTCGCGCCCACCGCACCCGCCATAGCCAATCATCTGGCTCGTCACTGGCACGCAGACCTGTTCCTCGACACCTTCGTCTACGGCGCGCATTCCACGGCGGCCGACGCGATCGCCCTGGGTTTGCCCTTACTGACCCGGGTCGGCGGCGCCATGCCGGCGAGGGTGGGGGCGAGCCTGTGCCATGCCCACGACCTGAGCGAGCTGGTGACGGAGACCGCATCGGAGTACATCGAGGCCGCCATCCGTATGGGTACGGACACAGAGTGGCTACACGAAATGCGTGCGCGCCTGTCAGGTGCGCTCGGACGGGCGGATGCAGGCGATGGGTTCGCGCGCAAGCTCGAGGTCGCATATCGCGGCCTCTGGCGGGCGCATTCTGCGGGAACCTTGGTCCCAGGAACCTTGGCTCCGCTGGGGGACAACGCATGACGACGGCATTCGATCCTCGGAACCTAATGATGAACTCCTAGCTCCTTTGTGAATAATGTCTGTGGGCCCATCAGAGCGCCCACCCGACAGACGCCGCTGACCAAATGGTGGCCGATATCACGGGTGCGGTGAGCATCGACAAGCTGGCGGATCATGTGCTCCCCGCCGCGCCCTAGACCTTTGCCCTGGCGGGCCTGTCCATAGGTGGCTATGTGGCCCGTGTGATCATGCACCGCGTGCCCGGCCGGGTAACCTGGATGGCCCTGATCGATATCTCGGCGCGGGCCGATATGGAAGAGCAACTTATGCGCCACAGGTTGCTCATCGGCATGACGAAATAGGTCAAGTTCTGCAGTGTCACTGACTACCTGCTGTCGATCCTAATGCGCGATGGTCGCTTATCGGATATAAAGCTAATAGGCTACACAAAAAAATTTACAGAAGATGCTGTTTATATTTTATTTTTTTAAAGTAATGCGATTATGTAGCGCTAGGTAGGCGTCCGTTCATGATAGACTATCGCGTTCCGCCCATGGTTATCTGTGGCTGCGTGCAGCTATATGTCCAGCTCGGCGACGAACTTTGCGTTATCCTGAATGAAGCGGAAGCGCAGATCGGCCTTGCGGCCCATCAGCTGCTCGACCAGCTGTGCCGTGGCCTTAGCCTCGCGGGCGCGCACTTTATCGGCGTCCGTGGCGCTTGGTAGCGCAACCTTGATCAGCTGGCGTTTCTTCGGTTCCATGGTCGTCTCGCGCAGCTGCCCGGGCGGCATCTCTCCCAGCCCCTTGAAGCGGCTGATCTCGACCTTGCCCGATCCGGTGAAATGCTTGGCCATCAGCCGTTCGCGGTCGGCATCATCCCGCGCGTAGACCACGTCCCCGCCGCGTGCGAGGCGGTAGAGCGGAGGCACCGCGAGAAACAGGTGACCTTGGGTCACCAGCTCCGGCATCTCCCGGTAGAAGAAGGTCATCAGCAGCGACGCGATATGCGCGCCGTCCACGTCGGCGTCGGTCATGATCACGACCCGTTCGTAGCGCAGCGTCGACAGATCGAAGGTTTTGCCCGAACCGCAGCCCAGCGCCTGAATCAGGTCGCTCAGCTCCTGGTTGCTACGCAGCTTGTCGGCAGATGCGCTGGCGACGTTCAGGATTTTACCGCGCAGGGGCAGGATCGCCTGAGTCTCTCGGTTGCGGGCCTGCTTGGCCGAGCCCCCGGCGCTGTCGCCCTCTACTAAGAAGATCTCGGTCCCCTCGGCGCTGTTACGGCTGCAGTCGGAGAGCTTGCCAGGCAGCCTGGACTTGCGGCCCGCCGTCTTCCGCTTTAGGGCTCGGTCCTCGCGCCTGCGTTTACGCTCCTCGGCCCGCTCGATCGCCCATTCGAGCAGCGCATCGGCGTTCTGTCGGTCGTTCGACAGGTAATGGTCGAAATGGTCCTTGATCTGCGCCTCGACGATCCGCGCCGCGTCCGGCATCGAGAGCTTTTCCTTGGTCTGGCCTTGGAACTGTGGCTCGACGATGAACAGCGACAGGACGATCACTGCGCCTTCCGCGATGTCGTCGGCGGTCAGCTGGCCCGCCTTGCGGTTATTGGTCAGCTCGCCATAACCCTTGAGGCCGCGGGTCAGCGCGCCGCGGACCCCGGCCACATGGCTGCCGCCGTTGGGCGTGGGGACCGTGTTGCAGTAGGAACTGACGAAGCCCTGTGCGTCGGCGGGCCAGCACACGGCCCACTAGATCCGGCCGTTCGACTCATTCAGGTCGGCCCGCCCGGCGAAGATGTCGGCGCCGACTAGCGGACGCACACCCAACGTCGTTCGCAGATAGTCCAAGATTCCGTCCGGGAATTGTAACGTCTCAGCCTCGGGAATGTCCTCCGCCGCCGCGATCTTCGGGTCGCAGGACCAGCGAATCTCGACGCCGCGGAACAGATAGGCCTTGGACTTGGCCATCTCGAAGAGCCGCGCGCCGGCGAAGGCCGCGTTCTTGCCGAAGATTTCGGGGTCGGGCAGGAAGGTCACGGTGGTGCCGCGGCGGTTGTTAACCGCCTTGATCTTCTTGAGCTTCCCCTTCGGTTTGCCCTGTGCATATTCTTGAGCCCAAAGCTGCTTATCGCGCGCGACCTCGACCTTGAGGGTCGCAGCCAGCGCATTCACCACGCTCAGGCCGACGCCGTGCAGGCCGCCCGACGTTTGGTAGACCTTTCCGTCGAACTTGCCGCCCGAATGCAGCGTCGTGAGGATCACTTCGAGCGCCGACTTACTCTTGAATTTCGGATGCGGATCTATAGGGATGCCGCGGCCATTATCAGTTATAGCCAGAGCGCCGTCCACGCCCAGATGCATCGCGATCCGGTCCGCATGACCGGCGACAGCCTCGTCCATGGCGTTGTCAAGGATCTCGGCCGCCAGATGATGCAGTGCGCCGTCGTCGGTGCCGCCGATATACATGCCTGGGCGCCGGCGCACCGGCTCCAGCCCCTCCAGAACCTCGATATCCTGAGCGGTATAGTTGCTGCCGCCTCTGGAGTCATTGGCAAACAGGTCGGGATCTTCGGTCTTGCGTTTCGCGCGTGCCACGTTGGCCTCAGTCAAAAGTAATTCTAGATTGCGTCGTAAACTGGATTCGAGAGATTCAGGAGTATTCCAAGATGGCGATGATCAGGGGCAATATGTGATGATTCGCAGGTGAGGTGACAATGAAGAACGCAGACGACGACGCAGAAGAGCCGCTAGAAGAACTCGAGGGCGAGCTCTGTATCCAGACCGTCGCGATGCCCGCCGACACCAATCCCAGCGGAGACATCTTCGCTGGCTGGTTGCTCGCCTAGGTGGATATCGTCTGGTATTACCCCGGCGCGGTACACTAACGCGCCCAAATCAGGAGCTATCTCTGCTTTTCAGCGAGAAGTTGGATGCGGTGTTTATCGATGGCGATGCCGAGGAGAAGCTCACGACCAAGCGGTCCTAACAGGCCCGCGCTGTGCGCCGTAAAAGGGAAAGGCCCCGCCGGATGGCGGGGCCTTTTGTCGTTTCACCTGTCTGCCGGGCCTATACCGAGTAGTACATCTCGAACTCGATCGGGTGCGGTGCTTGGAGGAAGGCGGTGAGTTCTTCCTGCTTGAGCTCGATGTAGCCGTCGATCTGGTCGTCTGTGAACACGTCGCCTTTTTTCAGGAAGTCGCGGTCGGCGTCGAGCGCCTCTAGCGCCTGTCCCAGCGAACTACAAACCGTCGGTACACCCTCAAGTTCCTCGGCTGGCAGGTCGTAGAGATCTTTGTCCATCGGGTCGCCCGGATGGATTTTGTTTTCAATGCCGTCCAGGCCGGCCATCAGCATGGCCGAGAAGGCCAAGTATGGGTTGGCCGTCGGGTCGGGGAAGCGCACCTCGACGCGCTTGGCATTCGGGCTCGTCGCATAGGGTATGCGGCACGATGCCGAGCGGTTGCGCGCCGAATAGGCGAGTAGAACCGGCGCCTCGAAACCGGGCACTAAGCGCTTGTAACTGTTAGTGCTGGCGTTGGTGAAAGCGTTCAGCGCGCGGGCATGCTTGATGATGCCGCCGATATAGTAAAGGCAGGTGTCCGAAAGGTCGGCATAGCCCGATCCGGCGAAGGCCGACTTGCCGTCCTTCCAGATAGACTGATGCACATGCATGCCTGAGCCGTTGTCGCCCGCGATCGGCTTCGGCATGAAGGTTGCCGACTTTCCATACTGGGCGGCCACGTTGTGGACTACATACTTGTAGATTTGCATCTGGTCGGCGGAACGCAGCAGCGTTTCAAACTTTTGCCCCAGCTCGTGCTGGCTCGGCGCCACCTCATGGTGATGCTTCTCCATGGCTATGCCCATCTCGAGCGCGGTGGTCACCATCTCGGCGCGGATATCAGTCATGGAATCGACCGGCGCGACGGGGAAGTAGCCGCCTTTGATGCCCGGGCGGTGGCCAAGGTTACCTTCGGGGAAGTCGCGGCCGCTGTTGTACGGGCCCTCGTCGCTGTCGACCTCGTAGAAGCTTCGGTTCATCGACGCTTCGTAGCGGACGTCGTCGAAAACGAAGAACTCGGCCTCCGGGCCGAAATAGGCCGCGTCGCCCGCACCGCTGGCCTCAAGGTAGGAGAGCGCCAGTTTCGCCGTACCGCGCGGGTCGCGCGTGTAGGGCTCTCCGGTCGCCGGCTCTAGGACGTCGCAGAACAGGATAAGCTGCGGCTGAGCGGTGAAGGGATCCATGACCGCGGACGCGAGGTCCGGCATCAGGATCATGTCGGACTCGTTGATGGCTTTCCAGCCGGCGATCGACGACCCGTCGAACATTACCCCGTTGGTCAGCAGGTCCTCATCCACCGTCGAGACGTGCTGCGCTGTATGCTGCCACTTGCCCCGCGGATCGGTAAACCGGAAATCCACGAACTCAACGTTATTCTCTTTCATTATGTCCAGTACGGTTTTGGTGTCAGACATACCTAGGCTCTCCTAATATTTCGGAAAAATCTCTGCTGGGTGATATATTGCGGTTTCGTATTTAAAACCCCTACACGGCTTCTGCGCCGCGTTCGCCGGTACGAATTCGGATTGCCTCGTCGATCGTCGAGACGAATATTTTGCCGTCCCCGATGCGTCCCGTGCGGGCCGCATCTTGGATAGCTTCGATAGCTCTTTCGACTTGAGAGTCCTCCAGGACGACCTCGATCTTCACCTTGGGTAGAAAGTCGACGACATATTCCGCGCCGCGATAGAGCTCCGTATGGCCTTTCTGGCGCCCGAAACCCCTAGCCTCGACCACCGTGATGCCCTTGAGCCCTACTTCGTGCAGCGCTTCTTTCACCTCGTCGAGCTTGAACGGTTTGATAATGGCTTCGATCTTCTTCATTCGTTACCTATGTGCCTCCACCGCTTTGCTCAATCGGCGCACCTGACACCGACGGATTGCATTCAGCAGGGTTCATGCCAGTTCGAAGTTCCCTGCAAAATCCTGAAACTAAAGCGATAATTATCTCACCGCCATCATTCTGTTCGGAAAAAGAGAACAAAAAATAGGCAATATGCACAAATAATAATCACCTAGTCGTATATTTTGGACACCCGGTCCAGCGCGGCCTCGATGTTCTCCACCGAGTTTGCATAAGAAAACCGCACATAGTCCTCGCCTAGATGCCCGAAGCTGGTGCCCGCCACCGTCGCCACATGAGCCTCGGTCAGGAGCCGGTCTTGGACCTCCCGGGCCGACTGGCCAGTGCCCGAGATGTTGGGGAAGGCGTAAAACGCTCCCATGGGTGTGCGGCAGCTGAAGCCGTTGATCGCGTTCAGCCGCTCAACGATCACGTGCCGTCGTTTGTTGAAGGCGCACACCATCGCGTGTACCGAATCCTGCGGGCCTTCCAGCGCGGCGATGCCGGCGAACTGGGTGCAAGCGTTGACGCAGGAGTGACAGTTTATGGCCAGCCGCGTAGCGGCATCCACCAGACTTTCGGGCCATAGCGCGTAGCCTAGCCGCCAGCCCGTCATAGCGTAGGTCTTGGACCAGCCGTCTAGTAGGATCAGCCGGTCGCGCAGATTTTCATAGGACAAGAGGCTCACATGCTCGTGTCCGTCATAGGTCATCTGGCCGTAGATCTCGTCTGACAGGATCGCCACATGCGGGTGCCCAGCTAGACCCTCCGCGAGCTTGTCCATCTCTGCCCGCGGCACCGCGCCGCCGGTCGGGTTCGCCGGGGTGTTGATGATCATCAGCCGTGTCGCCGGGGTGATCAGCGACAACACCTCCTCGGCATCAAACGAGAAGTCCTTCTCCTCCAGAAGCGGGATGGGGACGGCCTTTGCGCCGGAATAGTTGATCGCGGATTCGTAGATCGGGAACCCCGGATTCGGATACATGATCTCGGCGCCGGCCTCACCGAATATCATGATGGCGAAGAACATTGTCACCTTGCCGCCGGGCACGCAGACAATATTACCGGGGTCCACCTCTACGCCGCGCAGCCGTGCAATGTCGGCCGCGACCGCCTCGCGCAGCGGCGCGATGCCTGGCGCCGGGGTGTAGCCGTGGTGCCCGTCGCGCAAGGCCTTAACCGCCGCCTCGACAATGTGCTCGGGTGTCGAGAAGTCGGGTTGGCCGATTCCCAAGTTGATAACTTCATGGCCTTCCGCTTTGAGCGCCTCGGCCCGGGCAAGCACCTCGAAGGCGGATTCGGTCCCCAGCCGGGTGAGGTTCTCCGCCGTCTGCAACTGTGCGCTTGTCATGAAATTCGCTCTTCGAAGCTCCATCCAAAACCTAAGTGCACTATAGGCGTTTGGGTTATTGCAGGGCAAAAGCTTTGGCTACACTTGCGGCTCGGCGCACGCAAAGTGACCATGTGGATCCGCGTATTGGAAAAGGGGACAGCGCCATGAACACCAATCGACCGATCGATGATGACGAGTTGCTGCGCTACTGGATTCCGCGCTTGGTCGCCGACGGCGGCGATCCGAATGACGCGCTCGCGGTGCGCAACCGCGCCGCGACCTGGGACGAATGGCCCGTCGCTTGGGCCGAGATCGCGGAGAGCTATCTGGCAATTGGGTCCGATCGTGAGGGCCGCGGCCATGCGCCGAGTGCCTCCGCGGCTTATGTGCGCGCGGCCATATGCTTCCACTTCGCCCAAGTTGTGGCGTTTCATCTGCCCGATCTGAAGATTGATCTGCAGGCTAGCAAGACGGCGGCCTTCGTTAGGGCTGCGCCGCTAATGTCACCGCCGGCGGAACGAACATCGATTCCGTTCGGCGATACCACGCTGCCGGCCTACATCCGTATTCCCGCGGGTAGAGAAGGACCCGTCGCCGGGGTCGTGCTTGTACCGGGCCTCGATTCCACCAAGGAGGACTTCGCAACCTTGATGGAAATGATCGTCGCGCGCGGGCTAGCGGTGCTGGCCTTCGACGGGCCGGGGCAGGGGGAGGCCCACCCAGATCTTCTGCTCGGTCAGAACTACGAGGCTTGTATCTCCGCCGCAGTAGACGCTTTCGCCGCCCGGCCCGAGGTCGATGCTAACCGGATCGGCACCATCGGCCGAAGCCTCGGCGGCATCTATGTGGTCAAGGCCGCCGCCGACCGGCGCATAAGGGCGACCGTTGTGTTTGGCGGCGCGTGGGACCTGGGCGACTGGCCGACCATGCCGCCGCTGATCCGCGCTGGCTTCGTCTGGGCGACGGGTGCGGAAGGGGAGGACGATGCGCTGGCTCAGGTCGCGGATGCGACGCTCGACGACTGCATTGCCGACGTAGCGTCGCCCGTCCTCGTGGTGCATGGCCGCCATGATGCCATTTTCAAGGCAGCGCAGGCTGAACGTATCGCCGCGGCGCTACCGAACAACGCAACGCTGTGGATGGTCGAGGACGGGGTCCATTGCTGCCACAACCGTGCCTTCGAGGTAAGGACCGGGATGGTCGACTGGCTCGCCGAGCGGCTCTGAGTCACAGGTCAGTTAAAAGTGCTCGCTTCATCGTCGCGGCCGGCGCCGGCGTTCCGAACGG
>PBPM01000048.1 GCA_002724635.1 Rhodospirillaceae bacterium | reverse complement strand
GATCGATGCATCGCTGAAAACCAAGCTTCAGCGCCTGCAATACGCCATGAAGGGAGCGTAGAGGATGGAAATTCGTGCCGCGGAAATTTCGGCGATTCTGAAGGATCAGATCGCCAATTTCGATGCCGAGGCCGATGTCTCTGAGGTTGGTCAGGTCCTGTCTGTTGGCGACGGTGTCGCCCGCGTCTACGGCCTCGACAATGTTCAGGCCGGCGAGATGGTGGAGTTCCCTGGCGGGATTGTGGGTATGGCCCTCAACCTCGAAACCGACAATGTCGGTGTCGTGATCTTCGGCAGTGACCGGGACATCAAGGAAGGCGACACGGTCAAGCGGACCGGAGACATCGTCGACGTTCCTGTGGGCATGGGCTTGCTCGGTCGCGTGGTCGATGCACTCGGCAACCCGATCGACGGCGGTGGCGAGCTCGACGGCGCCGAGCGCCGCCTCGTCGACGTCAAGGCGCCGGGCATCATCCCACGCGAATCGGTCAGCGAACCCGTCCAGACCGGCCTCAAGGCGCTCGACGCCCTGGTGCCCGTCGGCCGCGGCCAGCGCGAACTGATCATCGGTGACCGCCAGACCGGCAAGACGGCCGTCATCATCGACACAATCCTGAACCAGAAGAAGATCAACGAGAGCGGCGACGAGTCCAAGAAGCTCTACTGCATCTACGTTGCGGTCGGCCAGAAGCGCTCGACGGTGGCTCAGGTCGTGAAGACCCTACAGGAATATGGCGCGATGGATTACACCATCGTCGTCGCGGCGACCGCCTCCGATCCAGCGCCGCTGCAGTTCCTCGCTCCCTATGCCGGTTGCGCGATGGGCGAGTTCTTCCGCGACAGCGGCAAGCATGCCGTCATCTTCTACGACGATCTGTCCAAGCAGGCGACGGCCTATCGCCAGATGTCCCTGCTGCTGCGGCGTCCGCCGGGCCGCGAAGCCTTCCCGGGTGACGTCTTCTATCTCCATTCCCGGCTGCTCGAGCGCGCCGCGAAAATGGGCCCCGACAGCGGCTCGGGGTCGCTGACCGCCCTGCCGGTCATCGAAACTCAGGCCAACGATGTGTCGGCCTATATTCCGACCAACGTGATCTCGATCACGGACGGTCAGATTTTCCTCGAGACCGACCTTTTCTATAAAGGCGCGCGCCCGGCCATTAACGTCGGCCTGTCGGTGAGCCGCGTCGGCTCCGCCGCGCAGACCAAGGCGATGAAGTCCGTGGCGGGCAGCATCAAGCTCGAACTCGCCCAGTATCGCGAGATGGAGGCCTTCTCGCAGTTCGCATCCGATCTCGACCGGGTGACCCAGCAGCTGCTGGCACGTGGTGCGCGTCTGACCGAGCTTCTGAAGCAACCGCAATATGCGCCGTTGGCGGTGGAAGAGCAGGTCGTCGCGATCTTCGCCGGTGTGCGAGGTCATCTCGACGGCATCGCGATCAACGACGTAAACCGCTTCGAGGCTCAGTTCCTCGACCATGTGCGCGACAATCATGCGGACATCCTGACGGACATTCGCGAAAGCGGCGCGCTGAGCGAAGAGACCGAAAAGAAACTCGAAGACGCCGCCTCGGCCTTCGTGAAGAACTTCGCCTAGCACCGGTCAGATAGCGCAAAGACGAAACGATGGCCAGTCTCAAGGATTTTCGGGTCCGTATCGCGTCGGTGAAGTCGACACAGCGCATCACGTCGGCGATGAAGATGGTAGCCGCCGCCAAGCTGCGTCGGGCACAGGAAGAGGCGATCGCTGCACGTCCCTATTCCGAGCGGATGGAGCGGATGCTCGGCTCGCTGGCCCAAAGCGCCGCCGCTTCGGGCAACGCCCCGCCGCTGCTCGCCGGCAACGGCCAGGACAATGTTCATCTTGTCATCGTCATGACGACCGATCGTGGCCTGTGTGGCGGCTTCAACGGATCGATCGGCCGCTGGGCCCGGCAGCACATCCTAGCGCTCCGCGCCGAGGGCAAGGAGGTCAAGCTCCTGATCGTCGGCCGCAAGGGACGCGGCATCCTGCGGGCCGAGTTCGGCGACATCATCATCGATACGCTCGAGGACACGGCGCGACCCGCGCCGCGATTCGAGACGGCCGCCGAGATTGCCCAGCGTGTGCACACGATGTTCGAGGCGGGCGAGTGCGATGTTTGCACCATCGTCTACAACAAGTTCATTTCGGCTCTGACACAGGAAGTCACGCCGCAGCAGCTGATTCCCTTCGCGCTCCCCGAGAATGACGACGCGAGCGAGGACGGCGATACAGCGGTCACGGGCAATGCAGCCTACGAATATGAACCGAACGAGAAAGGCATCCTGACAGATCTTCTGCCGCGCAACCTGTCGGTCCAAGTCTTCCGGGCCATGCTCGAGTCCTTCGCATCGGAACAGGGTGCGCGGATGACGGCGATGGACAGCGCGACACGAAATGCGGGCGAAATGATCGATCGTCTCACCATCGAGTACAACCGGACCCGTCAGGCGGCGATCACCACGGAACTCATCGAAATCATCTCTGGCGCGGAAGCGCTCTAGACCACTCGGCTCACAACGGGCGAGGAGAAGAAAAATGTCTAAGAATATTGTCGGCAAGATCTCACAGGTTCTCGGCGCCGTCGTCGACGTTCAGTTCGACAGCGAACTGCCGCCGATCCTGAACGCGCTGGAGGCCGATAACCATGGCAACCGCCTGGTTCTCGAGGTGGCCCAGCATCTTGGTGAGAACACCGTACGCACCATCGCCATGGACACCACCGAGGGGCTCGTGCGTGGTCAGGAGGCCGTCGACACAGGCGCCCCGATCAGTGTCCCGGTGGGACCGGAAACACTCGGCCGGATCATGAACGTCATCGGCGAGCCGATCGACGAACGCGGCGATATCGGCACCTCGCAGAATTTCCCGATTCATCGCACCGCCCCGGAATTCGTGGACCAGTCGACGGAAACCGAGCAGCTGGTCACGGGCATCAAGGTTGTCGACCTCCTCACCCCCTACGCGAAGGGTGGCAAGATCGGCCTGTTCGGTGGCGCCGGCGTTGGCAAGACGGTCCTGATCATGGAGTTGATCAACAACATCGCGAAGGGCCATGGCGGCTACTCCGTGTTCGCCGGTGTCGGCGAGCGCACGCGCGAGGGCAACGACCTCTATCATGAGATGATGGAATCGGGCGTTATCCAGCCCGATGGCGAATCCAAGGCGGCGCTGGTGTACGGCCAGATGAACGAGCCGCCAGGGGCCCGCGCCCGCGTCGCACTGACCGGCCTGACCCAAGCCGAGTATTTCCGCGACGAGGAAGGTCAGGACGTGCTGTTCTTCGTAGACAACATCTTCCGCTTCACTCAGGCGGGCTCAGAGGTGTCGGCGCTTCTCGGCCGCATCCCCTCGGCGGTTGGCTATCAGCCGACTCTGGGTACCGAGCTCGGTAATCTGCAGGAGCGCATCACCTCGACGAACAAGGGTTCGATCACCTCGGTGCAGGCGATCTACGTGCCGGCCGATGACTTGACCGACCCTGCGCCGGCCACGACCTTCTCGCATCTCGATGCGACGACGACCCTGTCCCGTCAGATCGCCGAGCTGGGCATCTACCCCGCCGTCGATCCGCTCGATTCCACGAGCCGTATTCTGGACGCTCGCATCATTGGCGAAGAGCATTACAACGTCGCCCGCGCGGTTCAGGAGACGTTGCAGAGCTACAAGGGCCTGCAGGAGATCATCGCAATTCTCGGTATGGACGAGCTCTCGGAAGAAGACAAACTGACGGTCGCGAGGGCCCGCAAGATCCAGCGCTTCCTGTCGCAGCCCTTTCACGTGGCTGAGGTCTTCACCGGCTCGCCGGGCAAGTTCGTCGACCTGGAAGACACGATTAAGGGCTTCCAGCAGATCGTTGCCGGCGAGCACGACGATCTGCCGGAGGCGGCGTTCTATATGGTTGGCACCATCGACGAGGCCGTCGAGAAGGCTCAGACCATGGCGGCCGAGGCGGCCTAGCGGGAGACGGCGTGTGGCGGATAACGCGGTTCAGTTCGAGCTCGTATCGCCCGAGAAGCTGTTGCTCTCGGAAGATGTAGAGATGGTGGTCGTACCCGGCGCCGAGGGGGACTTCGGCGTTCTGCCGGGCCATTCCCCGATGATCTCGACGGTGCGTCCGGGCGTAATCCACATCTTCGAAGCGGGCGCGGTAAAGACGCGTATCTTCGTGGCCGGCGGTTTCGCCGAAGTCACGACTGCGCGCTGCACGGTCCTCGCCGAGCAGGCGATGCCGCTCGACGAAATAGACCGGGCCGTCGTGGAAAAGGACCTGCAGGATGCGAACGAGGATATTCGCGACACGGGCGGAGACGAGGCGCAGTTAGCCATTGCGGAGAGCCGCGCAGCGACCGCACGCGCCAAGCTCGCCGCCATGGACAACCTCGTTTATCAATAAATTCAGTGGGTTAACATCCTGTTGCACATCGGTACACAGGCTTTTGACCTCGGCATCAAACCGACGATATATAATGGAGTCGCAGATCGGGGATTCGCGATGCCAATCGTTGATGTGACGCCATGACCGAAGTTCAAAACAGACATTGGACGCTCGACGATATCCCGTGGGAGCGCTTCGACAGGACAAAGGTCGATCCGGAGATGCTCCGCATCGTAAAGGCCGCCGCCATGGTGGAGTATAATGGCGACACCTATGCCGACTATCTTTGCAACGTCTTTGGCGACGATCCGGAGTTCCAGGACGCCGCCCGGCGCTGGTCGCTTGAAGAAGTCCAGCATGGCGAGGCGCTGTCACGATGGGCGGAAATAGCCGACCCCGGTTTCGACTTCGAGGCACGATTTGCCGACTTCTCCCAGAAGATCCAGCTGCCGGTCGCAGCCGAGGAATCCGTCCGTGGCACTCGGTGCGGCGAACTGGTGGCGCGCTGCATGGTCGAGGTTGGCACCTCCTCCTACTACACGGCCCTGCACGAGGCGACGGACGAACCCGTCCTGCGCGAGATTTGCCGCCGCATCGCCCAGGATGAAATCCGGCACTACAAGCTGTTCTTCACGCATATGGAACGCTACCGCACCATCGAGGGGCTGGGGAAAATCAAGCGTCTCTTGGTCGGTCTAGGCCGGATCGGCGAGAGTGAGGATGACGAGCTCGCATATGCCTACTATGCGGCCAACAACCACGGCGAGCCCTACAATCGAAAACGCTGCATCCGCGCCTACATGTCTCGGACCTACGGCTTCTACGAGACCCACCATGTTGAGCGCGCAGTCACCCTCGTCCTGAAGGCTGTCGGGTTCACACCGCACGGACGGTTGTCGAACTGGATCGCCCGTGCCACCTGCTGGTTCATGAATCTGCGCGCTGGCCGAAACGACCCGGTCAGCGTCTGACGTCAGCTTATATGGGGCCGGAAGGCCTCGACGACCGCCGCATAGACCGGGCGCTTGAAATCGACGATCAGCCGCGGCACCTCGTCGATATCGACCCACTGCCAGCGGGCAAATTCTGGCGAGTCCACGCCACGGACATCAATTTCGGAATCCGGGCCTAGATGGCGTAAGGCGAACCATTTCTGCATCTGGCCGCGCCAACGTCCGTTCCATGCACGCGCCTTGAGTTCGGGCGGCAGTTCATATTTGAACCAGTCCGGTGCCTCGGCCAGAAAGGCTACGTTCGACACGCTGGTTTCCTCCTCCAGCTCCCGCAGCGCGGCGCTGTGAGGATCCTCGCCCGCATCGATACCGCCCTGAGGCATCTGCCAAGCTCCGGGGAGATCCTCGCGTTCGCCGACCCACACCCGGCCCAACCCATTTACCAGCATGACGCCCGCACAACGGCGGTAGGAGGCCTCGTCCGCCTCGGATGCGATCAACGCCGTCATCGGTCGGCCTGTACGTTCACCAAAGCGGAAACGGGCACCAGCGCCAGTCCCTTGCTGTCGAGCGTCTTCGTCCATTCACGCAACCGCTCGATCGTCACCGGAAATGCCTGACCGATCGCGATCGAAACGCCGGCATCCTTGGCAATCCGCTCCAGCTCTGTCAGATGCGCATCAATGGTGACGCGCGAGACCTCGCGTGCATCAAGGAACCGATTGTTGATCGCCCGCGGCACCCGCATCTCACTTGCCATGACCGTAGCGACGCTGCGCGCCGAAGAGCGCGCCTCGACATAGAGCAGCCCGCGCGCCTTGATCTCGGCTAAGATCGGTTTCATCACATCGCGCGACGTCGTTAAGCGCGAGCCCATGTGATTTACGACGCCGACATATCCAGTCACCCGCGAAAGCGCCCAGCGAAGTCGTTCCTCGTTCTCGTTCGACGACAATGTGACGAATAACGCACCCGGTCGCGGATCATTCTCGGGGAATTTCACCGGCTCCATCGGCAGGTTGAGCAGGACCTCGTGACCTGCCGCCCTAGCTAGGCGAACCCATTGCTGAATGTTGTCCGCGAAGGGCTGGAAGGCGAGTGTGACCTCACCGGGAAGCCCCTGAACCGCAGCCTCCGTCGCCGCACTGGACAGACCTAGGCCGCTCAGGATCACCGCAACCCGGGGCCGGTCATCGGGCTCGTCCACCGGACGGGCATAGGCCTGCCAAGGTTCGCGGCCAGCGGGCCCGATGCGCGGTAGCGGCTCGAAACTTGACGGCTCGATCAACGTTGGGTAGGGCGCCGATAACAGGCCGCGGCCGCGCACGGCGGCCGCGGGCGGTATCGGAATCCGCGGCGCCGGCGGAGGTGCGGCTGCCACCTCGGGTGCCGGCTTCTCTGTCGACGCAGTTGACTGTGGCTTCGGTTCTTCGGACACCACGCCACCGGCTGCGCGCGGCGCTTCGGGCGCAGTGCTCTCTTGCGGCGCGGGCACTTCGGCAGGTGCAGGCTCCGTCGGCGTTGCCTTGGTTGGCACTGCTTCGCTTGGGTCATCCAGCAGCGCCACAGGGCTATTGGCTGGGAGATCCGGGTCGGGTGAAGGGGTTTCTGTCGTCTCCGGCGGTGGCGCCGGCGGCGCCTCCATAGCTGCCACTCCGGGCACTTCGGCAAGTGCGAGCTCCGTGGCCGGCTCCATGGTCAATCCGACAACCATGGCGGCGACGAGTCCCGAGAGCACGATGAAAAACAGGACCGCAAGCGCCCAAGGTAGCATTACGCGCACCCGCCGCGGTGACGTTTGGTCCGTGTCGTTGCTCATGAGCTGGCCCGTCGTTCGCGCGGCGACCGGACGCCTGCTAGTTCGTCGCGCGAACGTTATAGGTGGCGATACCCTTCAGGAGGTCGAGCGCACGGGCCAGCTGATAGTCCTTTAGTGCTGAAGTTTCATCTGTCGCATCCGCATCACCGTCCTCCGGATTCAGACCCTCGTTGTCGCGGGCATTGCGCAGGTCTTGCTCGCGCAGGCCACGGGGCGTTTCCTCCGTCTCGAGCCGGGCCTGCTCAACGATGATGTCCGGGTCGATCCCCGTCTGCTGAATCGACCGGCCGCTGGGGGTGAAATAGGCCGCTGTCGTCAGGCGCATAGCTCCGTGGCCGGGTATGGCCATGATGGTCTGCACCGAACCCTTGCCGAAACTCTCGGTACCCATAATCACCGCGCGTTTATGATCCTGCAGCGCTCCGGCGACAATTTCGGACGCAGACGCCGATCCGCCATTGATCAGAACCACCATCGGCAACCCGTTGGCCAAGTCGCCCTTGCGAGCGTTGAAACGCTGGGAATCATCCTTGTCCCGGCCGCGGGTCGAGACGATTTCCCCCCGGTCGAGAAAAGCATCGGAGACCTTGACCGCCTGATCGAGCAAACCCCCGGGATTGCGGCGCAGATCGAGCACCACACCTATCATCTCGTCGCCGATCTTCTCCTTGATATCAGCCATCGCGGCTTCTAGACCTTCATTGGTCTGCTCGTTGAAGGTCGTGATCCGGACGTAACCCACCTTGCCTTCGATGCGGCTGCGAACCGACTTGATCCGAACCACATCGCGGGTTACGGCGACATCGAATGCCTCGCGCCCCTCGCGGCGAATGGTTAGGTTGATATCAGAGCCGACGCGCCCGCGCATCTTGTCCACGGCCTCCGAGAGAGTCAGGCCCAGCACCGTTTCGCCATCGAGATGGGTGATGAAGTCGCCGGCCTCGATCCCGGCACGTGCCGCCGGCGTATCATCGATGGGAGATACCACACGGACTAGGCCCTGCTCCATGGTAACCTCGATGCCCAAGCCACCGAACTCGCCCCGCGTCTGCACCTGCATGTCGCGGAAACTTTCCTCGTTGAGGTAGCTCGAATGCGGATCGAGCGATTGCAGCATCCCGTTGATCGCGGACTCGATGAGTTCTTTGTCCGCCGTTTCCTCGACATACTGGGAACGCACCCGTTCGAAGATGTCGCCGAACAACTCCAGTTGGCGGAACGTCTCTTCGTCGGATTCCGTCGCGATGGCGGCGACGGGGACCACCGTCAACATCACCGAGAATGCGACCGCGGTGATCAGTTTACGCATTAGCCTTGTGTCCTATTCGTTTGCGCTGCCAACCAGGGCAACGGGTTGATCGGTTCACCGTTCCGGCGAAGCTCTACATATAGCCGCGCTCCACGCGTCCGGTCTTCGGCCCTCACGGCCTGCCCCCCGCTTCTCGTACCTTCGCTGGCGCTACGGTCAGAAGACGCACCCACTATCGTTCGACCGAGAGGTTCTCCAGTGAGAACCCATTGGCCGACCCGAGCCTCGATACGCCCCAATCCGGCGATAAGTGTATGATATCCCTCGCCATGATCGATGATCAAGATTTGGCCGAAGCGCCGAAATGGCCCTGCAAAAGCGATCCGGCCATCCCACGTTGCGACCACCGTCGCATCCGCCCTCGTCCGCCAGGTGATTCCACGCGCCCGCGGTCCGGCCGGCGTAGGCTCGCCAAAGCCCTGAAGAATCTGCCCATGGGCGGGCGGCGTGAGGTTCCCGCGCGCGGACGCAATCGACGGGCCCGCAGGCGACAGGGTAGGCGATACGAAATTTTCATCGGGTGTGCCGAGGCGCGGATGGACCGGAGCACGCGCATTGCTTTCACGCAGACGTGATAGCAATTCCTCGAGGGTCTGTGCCTCCCGGCGTAGGTTTACGATCCGCGCGTCTGCCGCAGACTGCGCATCGCGGGTCTGGCGCAGAACCTGATTCTTCGCCTTTGAAAGCATCTCGAGCCGCCGGCGGTCCCGCTGCAGATCGACCGCAGCCTGCTGCAATGCATCCCGGCGAATCTCGATACGTTTGCGCAGATCCGCCAGCGACGCAATATCATGACGCAGAATATTGGCCTGGTGCACTATTTCCGGTACCGCCGCGCGCAGCAGAAGACCGCTTCGCACCACGTCATTTGGATCACCTGGGGTGACCAGAAGCGCCGCGGTCGGCCGTAGGGAAAGGCGCTGCAGGGCGGTAAGCGTGCCAACCAACTGGCTATGGCGTTCGGCAAACTGCGACTGTTTCGCACCGGCATCGCGTTCGAGGCCGGCGATTTCCATCTCAATCTTGTCGAGTGCGGCCTCGTGCGACTGCACGGCCCGTGCGGCGGCACTCAGCTCAGCCCGCAGGGTGCGCAATTCCCGGGCCTGCGTCTCCGCTTCTCGGGCCAGCGACGCCATCGACTTCTCGTCAGCCTTGAGGGCCTCACGAAGATTCTCAAGCTGTCCCCGGACCGCGTCGGGTTCCGCAGATTCCGCCAACGCGCCCGTCACTAGGCCGGACAGCAGAAAAAGGACAGGCGTGAGGAGGACCGCGCCACGGCAGGCACGGCAATACGGAACGATCCCGCTACTCGCCGAGATAGTAGCTCTTCTGCTTGACGCCATCGGTGAACTCGAAGACCAGCGGTCGGCCTGTCGGCAGTTCGACACCCGGAATTTCGTCGGTCGTATATTCGCCCAAGATAAGCAGCAGCGCGCGCAGGCTGTTGCCATGCGCGGAGACTAAGAGGCTCTTGCCGGTCCGCACCAGCGGGCCGATTTCAGCGTCGTAGTAGGGCCGCACTCGCTCAACAACATCGGCCAAGCTCTCGCCATTCGGGGGACGCACCTCGAAGCCACGCCGCCACTGCTGCACCTGCTCGTTGCCGTACTTCTCAGCCGTTTCCGCCTTATTCAGCCCCACGAGGTCGCCATAGTGCCGCTCGCGCAGCGCGTGGTCGTACGTGATAAGCCAGCCATCTCCATCACGCAGATGAGACAGATCCGCGCCGGCTTCGGCCGCAGATTCGAGCGCAATCCCAGCGGTTAGCCGGGCCCGCTTGAGGGTTGAGGAATGAACCGCATCGATCGGGAAATCCTTAATCAGGAGACCGGCGCGTCGCGCCTCGTTTTCGCCGGCAGAGGTCAGATCGACGTCTTCCCAGCCCGTGAAGCGGTTTTCCAGGTTCCACTGACTCTGGCCGTGGCGCATGATAATCAGGTAGTTCATCCGCAAATTCCTGTGAATTGCGCAGTCAGTCGTTTCATTGAAGCTGGTTTTGCCCGATTCGAGGCCGGTTCGCCAGCATCACGCGCGATGATAGGGGTGCCGCGTAATGATCTGCTGGGCGCGATAGACCTGTTCGGCCAGCAGGGCTCGCATCAGGAGATGGGGCCAGGTGTTGCGCCCGAACGCGATCGTTCGGTCCGCACGGGCCCGAACGGCCGCGCCATGCCCGTCCGCCCCGCCAATCAGGAAGACGAGATCTCGACAGCCGGAATCCTGCAAAAAGCCGATATCGGTTGCGAGGCCCGCGCTCGTCGCAAGTTTCCCAGTTTCATCGAGGGCGATGACATGCGCACCATCGGGCACCGCGGACAACAGCAATTCGCTCTCGGCGTCGCATACACGCTCCCGCGCGACCTTGCGCTTGAGCTCGAATTCCCTCACCTCGACCTGCCAGGCCGTAATCCGCTTATGGAAATGTCTGAACAGCGTGGCTTCCGGCCCCGCGCGAAGGCGACCGATCGCGCCAATGACTATTTGCAAGATCCGGCTCCCCGATCAGGCGGGCATTGCCTCCTGCGAGGCCCGGTTGGCAAACTCGGCTTCCCAGAGTTTCTCAATCGCGTAATGCTCCCGAAGCTCGGGTCGAAACAGGTGAACGATGACATCCCCGGCATCGACCAGCACCCATTCGCCCGAGCGGCGCCCCTCCGCATGGGCATCCTTGACGCCCGCAGTTTTCAAACGCGCTAGCAGATGCTCGGTAATGGAATCCAGACGCCGCCCCGACGTGCCACTGGCCACGACCATAAAGTCTGCTATGTCAGATTTGTCGGTCAGGGGGATGACCTTAATGTCGTCGGCCTTGTCGTCATCAAGGGACGTCTCGACGAGAGCCAAGAGTGCCTCCGCAGTCGGCCGCGGAGAGGCCTTTTTCTTGCGTGCTATGACGATATCCTCGTTCTCAAACTACGCCTCCAAACGGCACCGGACAAATGGCGCGTTCAATTCATCCTATCGGTAGGCCAACTGCTGCTCTGGCGCAGCGCGGTCGCCGTGGCCGGGTGCGACTTGATTCGCAGGAAAACCCAGGCGGGCGATGTCGCGTCGGGCAGTAACCGTGCCGCACGTTCCGGAAGTCGCGCATAACGAAAACGAATGGCCGCGCGTTCCGACAACGCTTTCGAATCATATGAATCGCGCGCGAAGACGGCAATGGGGATTGTATTAAATATTTGTGTCCATGCCCGCCAGCGCGGAATCTGGATCAGATTGTCTGCCCCCATCATCCAGACAAAACCCGCCGCCGGATAGCGGTTTTGCAGGGCTGCAATCGTGTCGGCGGTGTAGCGGGTACCCAGCTCGGCCTCGATCGCGGAAACGCGGATGCGGCGGTCCCACGCCACCGAATTTGCGATCTCGAGCCGCGAATCAAAGGCGGCCATGTCCGCCTCCGGCTTAAGCGGGTTCTGCGGCGAGACCAGCCACCAAACCTCGTCGAGACCAAGCCGCGCCAACGCCTGGTGGCTAATGTATAGATGTCCTTCATGGGCTGGGTTAAACGATCCGCCCAAAAGGCCGATGCGCCGGCCCGCATTGCGCATGCTCCCGGCGCGCGCCATGGCGATCAGGGCCGGGTCTGCCCGGCGCCACGCACCACATATTTGTAGCTAGTCAGCTGCTCGGCACCCACGGGGCCACGCGCGTGCATCTTGCCAGTCGAAATACCGATCTCTGCCCCCATCCCAAATTCGCCGCCGTCGGCAAATTGGGTCGAGGCATTGTGCAGCACGATGCCGCTGTCGATCTGGGCTAGGAAACGCTCGGCCGCTGTATCGTCCGACGTGATGATGGCGTCCGTATGGTTCGACCCGTGGCTGTTCACATGTTCAATCGCACCATCGACATCCTCCACCACCCTGACCGAGACGATCGCGTCGAGATACTCAGTGTTCCAGTCCGCGTCATCGGCGGGGACGATGCGGTCGTCGATTGCCTGCGCTGCGGTATCGCCGCGCACCTCGCAGCCCGCACCTACTAGATCGTCCACGATCGAGCGCAGCAAGTTCGACGCAATCAAGCGATCGATGAGGATCGTCTCGGTCGCACCGCAAATCCCGGTGCGGCGCATCTTGGCGTTCAGGACAATATCCCGGGCCATCTGTGGATCGGCCGCGCCATGCACATATGTATGACACAGCCCCTCGAGATGCGCGAAGACCGGAACGCGGCTCTCGGTCTGCACCCGTTCGATCAGGGACTTGCCACCGCGCGGCACTATCACGTCGATGAAGTCCGCCATAGCCAGCATTTCCCCGACCGCTGCGCGGTCCGTCGACGGCGGCGCTTGGATCGCGGTCTCCGGTAGTCCAGCTGTACGGAGGCCCTCCTGCAAACAAGACAGTATCACCCGAGAGGACTCGAAGCTCTCGGAACCACCGCGCAGAATCGCAGCGTTGCCCGCCTTGAGGCAGAGTCCGCCAGCGTCGGCGGTCACGTTGGGGCGGGACTCGTAGATCACACCAATCACGCCCAGCGGGACCCGAACCCTGGCGATCTTCAGCCCGTTGGGGCGTTCCCACTCTGCCAGCACGGCGCCAACCGGATCGGCCAGCGCAGCCACCTCTTCCAAGCCGCGCGCCATCGCCTCAACTCTGTCCTTGTCGAGGATCAGGCGATCTAAGAACGATCCCTTGACCCCGTTCCGTTCGGCGCGCGAAACATCACCGGCGTTGGCCGCTAGGATTTCGTTCACACGCTTGCCAATCGCCGCGGCTGCACCGAGCAATGCCGCGTTCTTGGTATCCGGCTTGGCGGTGGCGAGTTCGTGCGCTGCCGCCTTGGCCGCCGCGCCCAACTCGCGCATCAGGATTTGAATATCGCTGGCATCAGCTGCAATATTATGTGCTGCCGTCATTTCTCTTCTCCGGCCCGAGCGGCGACGATAGTCAATTTGCCGCCAAAATTCATCCCGTTTGCTCCTTTTGCCGCGTATCGCCGGCGCGCATGGCGGCCATCGCACACGCCTCAGCTTTCGACGAGGTCGTCGCGGTGGATCATCTCCTCGCGGCCGCGATAGCCCAGAATGGTCTCGATCTCGCTGGACTGGCGCCCAAGAATCCGTTGCGCGTCCGCGCTGTCATACGCCACTAGGCCGCGCGCCAGCTCCCGGCCGTCGGCATCGCACACGACGACTGGATCGCCTCGCTCGAAACGTCCCTCGACCGCGGTGACACCAGCCGGCAAGAGACTCGTTCCGTTCGCGAGCGCGCGGGCAGCTCCAGCGTCGATGGTGATCGTACCCTCGGGCTTGAGCGTCCCTGCAATCCAGCGTTTGCGGGCTGTATGGGGTTCGGCGTTGGACACAAACCAGGTAGCCCGCGCGCCGTCCTCGAGCGCGGCCAGGGGATACGTTACGCGTCCATCGGCGATCACCAGCCGGCAGCCGGACTGCATCGCGACGCGGGCCGCCTCGATCTTCGTAATCATGCCGCCGGAACCATCGTCCCCGGCAGTCTCCCCAGCCATTGCAGCGATCTCGGGGGTGATCGCATAGACCTCGGCCACATGTTCCGCTTCGGGGGCCTTGGTCGGATCTGCCGTATAGAGCCCGTCGATATCCGAAAGGATGACGCAGGTATCCGCTCCCATCATCTGGGCGACCCGAGCGGCGAGTCGGTCGTTGTCGCCGAATCGAATCTCGTCGGTCGCGACCGTATCATTCTCGTTGATCACCGGGACGACCCCAAGCCGCAGCAGGGTCGCGATGGTATTGCGTGCATTCAAATGACGACGACGGTCTTCTGTGTCCTCGATGGTCAGGAGGATCTGCGCCACCGGCACATCAAAGCGCCCCAGCGTCTCCTGCCAGGCATGCGCGAGACGCACCTGTCCGGCGGCGGCGGCGGCTTGGCTTTCCTCGAGGCGAAGCGCCCGGTTCCGCGGGCCGCGCGCCAAGCCGAGCAGGCGGCGTCCGACAGCGATCGCACCCGAAGATACGATCATGATCTCCGCACCGTCATCGCGCAGCTCGGCGATATCCCGGGCCAGCGCATCCAGCCATTCGGCACGCAGGCGACCGTCATCATGGGCAAGCAATGCCGAACCGATTTTCACCACGACCCGATTGCTGCCGGAAAGCTTGTGTTCCGCGCTCATCAAACCGACTCCGGAGCCAAACCCACATGATCGATGTCATCCGTATCGCCCCGTTCAGCCGCCTTCGCCGCATCAATGATACGGCCCAGTTCGCGCAACGTCTCAGCCATCCTCACGCCGGTGATCGACGAGATTTCTCCGATATCCGCCGCACCCTGTTTTTCGAGTTCGGCGCGGCAGGCGGCGATATCCTGGGGCAGCGCGGCATCGCATTTGCTGAGCGCGACGACCTCGCGCTTGTCGGGCAGCCCGCCGCCATACGCTTCCAGCTCCGCACGCACCGTGCGATAGGCCTCAGCCACCAATTCAGCTCCCTGAGTCACATCAACAAGGTGCAACAGCACCCGGCAACGCTCCACATGGCCAAGGAAACGGTCGCCTAGCCCCTTGCCCTGATGCGCGCCTTCAATCAGTCCGGGTATGTCGGCAAGCACGAAGGCGCGATCATCGGTCTCGACGACGCCCAGCCCAGGGTGAAGAGTAGTGAAGGGATAGTCCGCGATCTTCGGCTGGGCGGCGCTTACAACGGACAGCAGGGTCGACTTGCCAGCATTCGGCAGGCCAACGAGCCCGGCATCCGCGATCAGCTTCAGGCGCAGCCAGACCCATCGTTCACACCCGAGGCCGCCCGTGTCCGCGCGGCGCGGCGCCTGGTTTGTCGAACTCTTGAAATGCATGTTGCCGCGCCCGCCCTGACCGCCCTCGAGCAGGACTACCCGGGTGCCGGGCTCGGTCAGGTCGGCGATCAGGGCCTCGCCATCCTCGCTGAACACTTGGGTGCCGGCGGGTAGCTCGAGGATTGAGTCCTTGCCGCCGGCGCCATAGCGCGCCTTGCCCATGCCGTCGGTGCCGCGCGCAGCCTTGAAATGCTGTCGGTAACGATAGTCGATCAGCGTGTTGAGCCCCTCGACGCACACGGCCACGACGTCACCGCCGCGGCCGCCATCGCCGCCGTCGGGACCGCCCCGGGGTACATTTGCCTCGCGGCGAAAGCTGACGCAGCCATTGCCGCCGTCGCCGGAGCGCAGATACACCTTCGCCTGATCGAGAAACTTCATGATCCGGTCCCAAAATGAAAAACGGGGAGATCGGCTGGCCAATCTCCCCGAAGAATCCAGTCTCGCGGCAGACCCTCTAGGCCGGCGGGACAACCGACACATAGGTCCGGCCACCGCGCTTGCGGGTGAACTCGACCTTGCCTTCGCTCATGGCGAAGATGGTGTGATCCTTGCCGATGCCGACATTGTCGCCGGGATGAAATTTGGTGCCACGTTGGCGGATGATGATGTTGCCAGGAATAACAACTTCGCCGCCATACTTCTTGACGCCGAGCCGCCGGCCGGCGGAATCGCGACCGTTGCGTGAGCTGCCACCTGCCTTTTTATGTGCCATCTCTGATTACTCCTTGTCCGACGCGGCGTTCTTAGCGGCCGGCTTCTTGGCCACAGGTTTTTTGGTCGTGCTCGCGGCCTTCTTAGCGGCCGGCTTCTTGGCCACAGGTTTCCTGGTCGTGCTCGCGGCTTTCTTAGCGGACGGCTTCTTGGCCGCAGGTTTCCTGGTCGTGCTCGCGGCCTTCTTAGCGGACGGCTTCTTGGCCACAGGTTTCCTGGTCGTGCTCGCGGCCTTCTTAGCGGACGGCTTCGCCTCGGCAGCGGCCTCGGCCGGCGCCGCGCCCGCCTTCGGCGCAGTCTTAGCGGCCTTCTTCGCAGGCGCCTTCGCCTTGCCAGTCACGTCGACCACGCGCAGCACCGTCTGCTCTTGGCGATGACCGTGGGTACGCTGATAGCCTTGGCGGCGCTTCTTCTTGAAGACGACGACCTTCTTACCCCGTGTCTGCTCAACCACCTCTGCGGTGACGGCGGCGCCCTCGACAATCGGTGTGCCGACCTGCGTATTATTGCCATCGTTGAGCATCAGCACCGGCATGATCGACAGGGTGCTGCCCGCCTCGCCCTCGAGCTTCTCGACTTTGATCACGTCACCATTGGCAACGCGATACTGCTTCCCGCCGGTTTGAATGACTGCGTACATATTCCGCATCCGTTATGTCGCGGCATTCGTGCCACGCGCCAGCGCGGTCGCCCGAATGCCGAATGTTCCAGCAAAAACAAGGCGAACCGCTCAGATTTTTGGCGGTCCGTCGAGTGCGGGCGGACTATACGCCGCCAGCCACGCGTGTCAACTATTGTGCAGGCCCGAAAATCGGCAAAAAACCATACATCACGTCGGGTTGCAGGGTGGCTGGCGGGTGCGGTAGAAACCCTCCACCCGCAGCGATTGCGGGCCTGTCCCGGATATCGCCTATGATATCAGACAGCCTGCGGAGGGGTGCCGGAGTGGTTGAACGGGGCGGTCTCGAAAACCGTTGAGCGTGCAAGCGTTCCGAGAGTTCGAATCTCTCTCCCTCCGCCATTTCCCCTGCTGTCCAGCGCCAACCCCAAATGCTCCTCAAAAAAAGAGGAAAACCTTCTGCCACGTGTCGAGCGCCTGCTCGGGCCGTTAGCCCTCGTTGTGCCCGTTGAAGAAGGCTTAATCGGCCCCGGCATCGCGGTGGAGGGCACAGTCCTTGCCGTAGTTCTTGAACGCCGCGTCACTCGCATTAACCTGAGCGACCTCGGGATTGGGATCGTCGATGCCGAACAGGCCTAGCAGCGAGACCGTGATCTCTAGTATCGTCTAGATGGGCGGCACCGGCGGGTTGTCGTTGGGATTGTCGGGCGACGTCGTCACGTGGCCGCTTCAGCAATCCAGCGCGCAGTCGAGCGAGGGCATATTCGCCGACGCCATGCAGGCGACGCATCCGCCCGAGCAGATGCCGATCAGCCCGACCGTTCCGTTGGCCGTCTTGAGATCGCGTAGCCCGCGATCGCAATCCCCCAGTGCTCGAGCACCTGTGCGTTGACCTGACCGCCCGACGCGCGAACGGCGGAGGAGCGTTCCTGCGGCGGCGCGCCGTCGAAGCGCATGTCCGGGTTAAACGAAATGACGTTGTACCCGCACCAGGCGGTCTTTCGCACGACATCGCGGGGCCAATTATCCCATCCGAGTATGCGGTGACACGCAGGCACGCCGGAATATGCGCCGTTGCCCAGCGGCCGCGCCGCATAGGCGTCGATCAACTCATACTAGCATCCTTAGACGCAGACGATCTCCGTGAGCATAGCTTCATTCTGAATGGCGTTTGCCTTGTTGCCGCGCATCATCATAACCGCAGACGTACGGGGTGCGCAAAACCGTTCGGTCCTCTAATCTTACATAAACGGAGAAGCTGCCCGTTGAACACAGCGTCCACTCTGAGGAGGAATACACGCCATGCCCCGCCCCGTCATACTCGCCTGCGCCGTTACGGGATCCGCTGATTCGACGGGCATGAATCCCGCCGTTCCGGTCACCCCCGAGGAGATCGCCAACGAGGCGATCGCAGCCAACAAGGCCGGGGCCGCGATCGCGCACATCCACGTGCGCAACCCCGAAACCGGCAAGGCAAGCACCAAGCTGGAATATTATGCGGAGGTCGTGGCGCGAATCCGCGATTCGGGCTCGCCGGTAATCATCAATCTCACCACTGGGCCCGGCGGCCGTTTCGTACCCGACCCCGCCGACCCAATGATGGCGGGCGCGACGAGCGCCATGTTCACCGCCGAGCAACGCGTCGAACATGTAGTCGCCCTGAAGCCGGACATCTGCTCGCTCGACGTCGCCTCGATGAATTTCGGGGAATGGAACATGGTCAATTCCCCAGCAATCCTGCGCCAAATGGCACGCATGATCCAGAACGCGGGCGTGAAGCCAGAGCTCGAAGTGTTCGATACCGGCCATGTGCGCCTGGCGGCCCAGATGTGTGCAGACGGCGAAATCGCCGATCCGATCCCACTATTTCAGTTCTGCCTCGGCATTTCTTGGGGGGCACCCGCCTCACGCGAGGCCATGGCGCTGATGCGCGACCTCGCACCTGACAATGCCGTCTGGGCGTCCTTCGGAATCTCGCGCCACGAGATGCCCATGGTGGAAACCGCCACCCAGCTTGGCGGCCACTGTCGGGTCGGGCTCGAGGACAATCTCTATATCGCACGCGGTGAACTGGCCTCGGGCAACGCCCAGCTTGTCGAGCACGCCGTCGGCATCATCCAAGCACAGGGCGAAGATGTCGCCACGGTGGACCAGGCGTGTAAGATTCTGGGCTTGCGCGGCTAGGACACCGATCCCATGGCGGCGATGATCGCGTCGGTCATCTGTGTGCTGGTGGCGTCTCTCCCCAAATCGCCGGTGCACATTACGAGCCCGCAGTCTGCCAGTAACGGCGCCCGGTGACCCCGGTCGCACCAGTCACGGCGATCAGCCGTTCGGACATGAAACCCCTACCCTCGCGGCGCCGGTAACGCTAGATGCTGGCGGAAAAACGCGACCAGCGGCCCCAGCAGCGCCGGGTCGGAGCGGTCCGCCTGGTCCACATGCGCGATCTCGATGGAGCCGCCGGCACGGCGATAATTCTCGGCGAAGCGTTCCGGCTCGTTGAGGCCGGACGGCGCATCCGGGTCGCGATAGTCATGCACGGGATCGGGTGTCCCCTGGAACCAGAACGCAGGCGGTGTGGCGACCGGTTCCGCGCGCTCGAGAGCGAGCATCGGGTTTCCCTCCTCCATATTCTCCTCATTCTCCCAGTAGGTGTCGTGGCGCTCGGGCAGGTCGGCGACCCAGGCCGGCGGGTAACCGGCGGCGCGCAGGCCTACAACCCTGCGGTAACGCGACAGCGGGTTGATGACAGGCCACATCATGCCGACACATCGCACGCCGGCATCGGTGTCTGCGTCCAGCGGTAGCGCGCCGTAGCGCGGATCGTTTGGGCGCATGGCCGCAAGCATCGCCAAGTGGCCACCGCTTGACTGTCCCAAGATGCCGACCCGTCCGGCATCAAGCCGCAGTTCGCCGGCATGCGCCCTAAGCCAGCGCAGCGCATAGTTGATGTCTTCCAACGATGACGGATAGCGATCCTCGGACTGGCGAAAGTCCAGCGCCGCCGACGCCATCCCGTTCGCCGCGAAGACCCGGGCGCGCGTTTCGCATTCCGACGGGCCGCCCTTACACCAGCAGCCGCCATGCAGATCGAGGATCACTGGGGACGGACCGGGACCGTCGGGCCGGATCAGCCGTACAACGAGCGGCCGCGATCCATGGTGAAATATCTCGATGTCCTCGATCGACGCGGCTGGCATGACGGCAAAGGTCATTGAATTCTTCGCTTTTCGGAAATCACCTAGGACGAACGATCCTAACCGGGTGATCTTCATGCGGAAAGTACGTGGAAGAGCCGATATCTTGGCTTGCGCGATGCGATCAAGCAGACGAGGCATTCCGCCCGATACGCAGTTCCCGAAGCAGCCTAAGCCAGCCCTTCCTTTTCCAGCAGCGCGTCTACACTCGGCAGTTTGCCGCGGAATGCCACATAGGCGTCTTCCGGATCCATCGACCCGCCAGAGGCGTAAATGTTCTGCTTAAGTCGCTGCGCCGTCTCACTGTCAAATGGATCGCCTGCGTCGGTGAACGCGCCGAAGGCGTCTGCATCGAGCACGCCCGACCACATGTAGGAATAGTAGCCAGCGGAGTAGCCGTCACCCGCGAACAAATGAGCAAAATGCGGCGTCGCGTGCCGCATCACGATCTCCGCCGGCATGTCGAGGCCGGCGAGGATTTCGGCCTGGAAGGCCACCGGGTCCAGATCCGCCGCCGCGGCCGGATCGAGCGCATGGAACGCCATGTCGACAAGGGCCGAGGAGGTGAACTCCACATTCGCGAAGCCCTTGTTGAACTTCTCCGCCGCCCGCAGTTTCTCCAGCAGTGCTGCGGGCATGGGCTCACCGGTCTCGTGATGGACGGCGAAGCGCTGCAGGACGTCCGTGACCGTCAGCCAGTGCTCATATAGCTGGGACGGCAGCTCGACGAAATCCCGGCTGACCGAGGTACCAGAGATCGAAGGATAGGTCACGTCGGACAGCATGCCGTGCAGGGCATGGCCGAACTCGTGGAAGAGCGTGCGCGCATCGTCCATGGTGATCAGGACCGGTGCACCCGCGGCGGCCTTGGCGAAGTTCATGACATTGACGACGATCGGTATCTGGCTCTCGTCACCCGCTTCGCCCGCAATCCGATGCTGGTACTGAAAAGAGCTCATCCACGCGCCGGATCGCTTCGAAGGCCGAGCAAAATAGTCGGCGAGGAAGACCGCGATCCGTGCGCCATCCGTGTCGAGCACTTCGAAGACGCGAACATCGGGATGATAGGTTTCGACATTCGTGTGCCGGCGGAAGCTGATGCCAAACAAGCGGTTCGCCGTATCGAAGGCTGCCTCGATCATCTTTTCGAGCTGCAGATAGGGCTTTAGTTCGGCCTCGTTCAGATCAAAGCGAGCTGCCCGCTGCTTCTCCGCATAGTGGCGCCAGTCCCAGGGCGCGACCGAATGATTGTACCCCTCGGCGGCGATCAGGGCCGCCAGATCGTCAGCTTCCTCCATCGCCCGCCCGCAAGCCTTCTCCCAGACGGTCTCGAGCAGGCCGCGCACCACCTCGGGTGTCTTGGCCATGGTGTTGTCAAGCTTGAAATGGGCGAAGCTCTCGTAGCCCAGCAATGCTGCCTTCTCCGCGCGCAGCCGCACCATCTCGGCGACGATCGGGCGGTTATCTTTTTCGCCGGGACCCTCCCCCCGCGCAATCCAGGCCCGGAAGGCCTCCTCGCGAAGATCGCGACGGGTCGAGAATGTAAGGAACGGCTCGATTATCGACCGCGACAGAGTCACCGCATGGTTGCCGTCATGCCCGCGCTCTTCGGCGGCTGCCGCCATGCTCCAGATCAGGAAGTCCGGCAGGCCTGCCAAGTCGTCCTCGGTCCGCAGTACTAGGGCGTAAGCGCTTTCGTCCGCGAGTACATTCTGCGCGAAGGCTGTGCCCAGCGACGCCAGCCGCTCGTTGATCTCCGCCAAGCGTTTCTGGTCGCCTGCGCCAAGCTGGGCGCCCGCGCGCACGAAGGCCTTCCAGGTCAGCTCCAGCACCCGCACCGCCTCGCCATCGAGGCCCAGACTGGCGCGATCCCAATAGAGCGTATCGATACGGGCGAACAGATCAGCGTTCATCATGATCGTCGAGTGATGCCGCGACAGTTCCGGCGACAACTCGCGCTCAAGCGCCTGCAGCGTGTCATTCGTGTTCGCGCTCGACAGGTTCCAGAAGATGCCCGACACGCGTTCATACATCTCGCCCGCCCGCTCTAGGGCGACAATCGTGTTCTCGAATGTGGGTGCGGAGGGATCTCCCGCGATCGCGTCGATCTCGGCGAGATGCGCCGGCAGTGCCGCTGCGAAGGCAGCCGCAAAGTCGCCGTTGTCGATGCGCGCAAACTCCGGGAGACCCATGGGACTCTGCCAGTCGGTCAGCGCGGAATTGATGTCGGTCGGGGCGGCTATGAGCACGGTCTCTCGGCTGTTCGTATCAAGATGGAATACCGGTACCAAGGACCGGGAAGGAAAATCAAACGCGCGCTAGCACGCCCTTCAGGTCGCATAGCTGCGGTCCCCCGCATCGCCGAGCCCGGGGACGATATAGCCCTTCTCGTTCAGATGCGTGTCCAGCGCGCCGACGTAAACCGGCACGTCGGGGTGAGCGTCGGCCAGGGCCCTCAGGCCCTCGGGGGCGGCGAGGATGCAGACCAGGCGCATGTCTATGACGCCCCGGGCCTTGAGCTGCGATATGGCGGCGACCGACGAGTTGGCTGTCGCGAGCATAGGGTCGACAAGCAGGAGCGCGCGGTCTGCAATATCGTCGGGCGCATTGAAGTAATATTCGACCGCCTCGAGCGTGTCACGGTCTCGGTAGATCCCGATATGGCACACGCCCGCGGTCGGAATGATCTCCAAGGCGGCATCCAGCATGACGTTGCCCGCCCGCATGATCGACACCAGCACTGGCCCCGGTTCGGCCAGCACCGGCGCAGATATTTTCTGCATCGGAGTCTCGATATCACGATCGGTCAACGTCAGGTCCCGCGTCGCGTCGAACAGCATAAGCTGCGTGATCTCGCGCACCAGCATTCGGAAAATGATCGGCGGCGTGTCCTTGTCGCGCACCAATGAGATCTTGTGTTGCAACAGCGGATGCGTGACGACGATGGGATCGGATGCCATGGAACTGTCCTCGTGAAACTTCGCAGTCCCGATTAAGCCCGACCCGGCGCCGGAAGGCGAGAGGTCGTTTCGGGGTCGGTTGCGGAAGCCGGATCGGCGGTGCCATTGTTCGGCCAGCACAGGCACCACCGACGAACGGCAAAACCCCATGTCCACGGACAAGAAGCTAGCCCCCAACAGGATCGAATGCGAGGACCGGCCCGACGGCTCGATCCTGTTGCACAACCGCACGGCTTTGCCCGATCCCCTGCCGGACGTCCTCGACCGGTTTGACCAATGGGTGGCCGACGACCCCCACGCCACCTTCATCAGCGAACGCATCGGCGGCGTAGTTCAATCTACCAGCTACGAGGAGACGGATCGCATCTCCGATGCGCTAGCCGGCGAACTTGGCGCGCGCGGCCTTGCGCCGGGCGACCGGATCGCCGTCATCGCCGGCGCCGGTCACCGGCACGCGGCCCTCAAACTGGCCTGCCTCAAGGCCGGCATCGTGCACGTGCCTCTGTCGCCGTTGCTGCAGTCATCCGGCCACGGCGGGGCGCGGCTCACGGGCCTGCTGGCGACGGCCGACCCGAGGCTGACTTTCATCCAAGACGCGAGCCTGCCCGGCGGCATCGACGCAGGAACCGTCGTCCAGCTGGACGACATGAACATCGACACGGACGGCGCCTATACCCGTCCGGCACTGTTGCCCGACGACCCCGCCGCAGTCTATTTCACATCCGGCTCCACCGGCTACCCCAAGGGGGTCTCGATCACGCGCCGGATGATCGCATCCTGTCAGGCCGCCTATGGCGCGCACTGGCCGTTCCTCGCGGCAAGGCGACCGGTGCTGATCGACTGGCTACCCTGGCATCATGTCTTCGGCGGACTGGATAATTTCCACAAGATGATCTGGTACGGTGGCGCCTATCACGTCGAGCGTCCGCCGGGCCCCGACAGCATGGACGCCTTCGCCGCACGCATCCGCGACACGCGGCCGACGATCCACATCAACGTTCCCTACGGCATCGACCTGCTGCTCGACCATCTCGAGCAGGACGCGGACACCACCGCCGCGCTGTTCGCGCGCCTCGACCTGATCTTCTTCGCCGGTGCGGGCATGGGCGCAGAGACCTGGCGGCGTCTGCAGGATGCCGTCGCGGCGGGCCCGCACGGCCCCGGCGGTCCGCCGCTGGTGCTGTCGGGCTATGGCGCGACCGAGGCCGGCTCGACAATCTGCCTCGGCCATGAGCCGGCAGGCCGAACCGACGAGATCGGCCTACCCCTGCCTGGCCACAGCCTGCGGCTGGCGCCGGTCGAGGACGCGCTGGAGGTCCGGTTCATGGGGCCCAATGTCGCGCCGGGATACATCGCAACTGACGGGCTCGTCCCTCTTGATGCCGACGAAGACGGATATCTGCGAACGGGCGACCTCGCCCGCGCGCTGCATGACGGCGCGCCCGAACATGGCCTTTGCTTCGACGGCCGGCTGGCCGAAGACTTCAAGCTGACGACCGGAACCCGCGTCAAGGTTGGCGCACTGCGACACGCGTTGATCGCCACCTGCGCACCTGACCTGGAGGACGTGGCCATCGCCGGTGCCGGTCATGACCGCCTAGCCGTCATCCTGTTCCCGACGGAAAACGCGTGCGCGGACGACCCCAAGGCCTTGCACACCCGCTTGATGGAAGCGCTGTCGGCGCACAATGCGGCAATGCCCGGCGGCTCCACCGCCATTTTCCGCGCCGCCATCAGCAACACCCCGCCCGATCACGGCGCCGGCGAGATTAACGAAAAGGGTCATCTCGTCCAGAAGACCTGCCTCGGCAATCGCGCCGAACTCGTCGCGCGGCTCTACCGGGAGCCGCCCGATCCCGACCTCATCTGTCCCGACACGAAGGAACCCGGATCATGACTGATGCCCCCATACTTTTGATCAAACGTGACCCAGACGATGCCTTCGTCACGCTGACCATGAACCGACCCGACAAGCTGAATGCGCTCGACCTCGAACTGCTCGATGCGATCGATGGGGCCATCCGCGACGCACAGAAGGACCCGGATATCCGGGCGATCATCCTGACCGGCGCGGGCCGGGCCTTCACGACTGGCTTCGACCTGATCAGCGACGACTTAGAGATGGACACCGAGGGCTGGCGCGAGGACATGTCGGCGAACTGCAACCGGCTGCGCATGATCTGGAACTCGGAGGTACCGGTCATCGCGGCGATCAACGGCTACGCACTCGCCGGCGGGCTCGAACTCGCCATGTGCTGCGACCTAGCGTTGGCCGCCGAGGACGCCATGCTCGGCGAGCCGGAGGTGCGGCACGCCTCGGGGCCGCCGTCGCTGATGATGCCCTGGACTATGCCGATCCGGCACGTACGCTGGCTTATGTACACCGGCGACATGGTCGACGGGCGCGAGGCCGAGCGCATTCACCTAGTAAACCGTGCCGTACCCGCCGACGCCCTGATGGACGAGGCGCGTCGCCTCGCACGAAAGCTCGCGCGCATCCCCGGCCCGGCCATCAAGTTCACCAAGGCCTCGATCAATCATCAGCAGGAGACGGCCGGCCTCACTAGCTCGTGGCTCTACAACGTCGAGGCGATCGCGTCCCTGCACGCCTCGCCCGAGGGCCGAGCCTGGATGCGCAAGATGCGCGACGAACCGTTGAAGGATGTGCTCGCCGAGCGCGAGGCGCCGTTCCGCGACCTAGACTAGGATCTAGTCGTTCCGCCCGCGCAGGCGTTCGAAGTTCGACAGCACCGTCTCGGCGTCGACCACGTCGGCGTAGCGCCGGTCGACGTCGCGAAGGTTCGCGTGGTGCGGTTCCTCGTCATGGTCGCCCACGCAGTCCTCCGGCACAATCGTCCGGAACCCCAGACTGAACGCGTCGATGACCGAGGCGCGCACGCAGCCCGAGGTGATGCAGCCGGTCACCACGACCGTGTCGACCCTGTGCTTGATCAGGAACGGTGACACTTGGGTATTGAAGAAGATCGACGGCGCGCCCTTCGTGACCACGAGATCCGGTTCCGCCGCCGCGATCCGCGGGTCGAGCTCGACCGACGGATGACCCTCGACCAGTTCCTCGCGCAGCGGCGCGATCTTCCAGTGCGGCATCGCTGCCCGGGAGTGATAGCCCATGACACAGGCCGCCACAGGGAATCCATATTCCTTAGCGGCCCTGATCACATCCACGGTGCGCTCCACCGCTGCATCGATCATCGGCGCGCCCCCCATCCGGAACTCCGGGTCGGTGAACCCGCGCTGAAAGTCGACGACCACGACGCCAGGGCATTCGCCCCAGCCCACCTCGCCGTCGCCATAGCCCCGTTCCGCATAATCCATTAATCGAACTCCGTTGCGTCTCATGCCCGTGTGTTGGAGTATTAAACCATGACGCACGAGGCGCGTCTCGCCGCAGGCAAATGAAGAAGTGCCGCGGTGGCTGAACAGGGGGAAGAGTTATGGGTTACCGCATCTCCGTCGACACGGGCGGCACGTTCACTGACATGGTCGTGCTTACCGAGGACGGGCAGTTCCACGTCGGCAAAGCGCTGACGACGCCGGATCGCATCTCCGAGGGGATGTTCAACGCGCTGGCCGTCGTCGCTGAGAACTTCGAGACCACCCCAAAAGACATGCTCACGGCCACGGATCTACTGATCTACGGTACGACTCGGGCAACGAACGCCATCGTCACCAAGCAAACCGCGCGCACGGCCTTTCTGACCACCGCCGGATTCCGCGACATCCTCGTTTTCAAGGAAGGCGGCAAGCACGGCCCGCATGATTACAGCTACGACTACCCGCAGCCCTATATCCCGCGCCGGCGCACCTTCGAGATCAATGAACGCATCGGCGCCTCGGGCGAGATCGTCCGCCCCCTCGACGAGGCGCAGGCCCGCGAAGTCATCGAGACCCTGAAGGAACGCGGCTTCGAGGCCATCGCGGTCTCCCTGCTCTGGTCGATCGCCAATGAGGCTCATGAAGCAAAACTCGGCGAGCTGATCGAGGAAATCATGCCCGGCGTTCCCTACACGCTGTCGCACCGGCTTGCCCCGATCCTGCGCGAGTATCGCCGCGCCTCGGCGACTGCGATCGATGCGTCGCTGAAGCCCTTGATGCAGGCCCACCTGCGCCAGATGCGAACCGATCTCACGGACAGCGGTTTCTCCGGCGACCTGCTGGTCTCCACGGCCGTCGGCGGCTGCCAGGAAGTCGAATCTCTCGTCGAACGCCCGATCAACACTCTGAAATCGGGGCCGGCAATGGCGCCGGTTGCCGCGCGCGCCTATTCGGGGCTGGAGCACATGGGCGGAGACGTCATCGTCTGCGACACCGGCGGCACCACCTTTGATGTTGGCCTCGTGCGCGACGGCAAACTAATCTACTCCCGCGATTCCTGGCTCGGACCGCTGTGGACCGGCGACATCATGGGGACCTCCACCGTCGATGTGCGTTCCGTCGGCGCCGGCGGCGGTTCCATCGCCTGGGTCGACCCGGGTGGGCTTTTGCGGGTCGGCCCGCAGTCGGCCGGCTCGGTCCCCGGGCCCGCCTGCTACGGCGCGGGTGGCACCGAGCCCACAGTCACCGATGCCGCACTGGTGCTCGGCTATATCGACCCCGGCTACTTCAACGGCGGGCGCCTGTCGCTCGACCGCGCCGAGGCCGTCGCCGTAATCTCGAAACTCGCGAAGAGCATGGGCAAGGGCGTCGACGAAACGGCGCATTCGATCATGGTCATCGCCAACGAGCTGATGATCAAGGCGATCGGCGAGATCACCGTCAATGACGGCCTGAACCCGCGCGAGAGCGTCATCGTCGCGGGTGGCGGTGCCGCTGGCTTCAATATCATGCCGATCGCCCGGGAGCTGGGCTGCGGTACGGTAATCCTGCCGCGCACCGCCTCGGCTCTGTCGGCCTGCGGCATGCAGTTCTCCTCGATCGTGTTCGAGGCGACGCGCTCGCGGTTCACGGATTCGAACGACTTCGACCGGGACGGCGCGAACCGCGCGCTCGACGAGATCGAGGCCGAGCTGATGCAGTTCCGCGACAGCCTCGGAACATCGAAGGACGCCGATGTCAGCATCGAGTTCTTTGTCGAGGCGCGCTACCGCGCCCAGGTCTGGGAGCTCGATACGGCACTTCCCAAACCCCGGCTCGGAAACGGCGCGGACGTGGCCGAGCTGGTGGATACATTTCACCAGACCCATGAGCGCATCTATGCGGTGCGCGACGAGGGCAGCCCGGTCGAGTGCGTCAACTGGAAGGGTCGCATCTCGATCCGGCCCTTCGATCCGCCGACCGCGCCGAAGCCGACCAGCGCTCACGGCACGCCCACGGCGGCAACGGAACGTAAATGCTTCTTCGGCGGCGACGCTACAGTGGCCACGCCTATCTTCCGCGGTCCCGACCTCACAACCGGCGACACGGTCGCGGGCCCGGCCATCATCGAAGAGCCCACCACCACCATCGTCGTTTATCCAGGGATGTCCGCGCAGCTGAGCGCCGCCGACAGCTATATTCTCGATTGCAGCGCTTAATGGAGGACGTCATGTCCGAATCACAGACCACGCTCGACCCCGTCCTGATCTCGGTGATGGCGAACCGCCTGGACGGGATCGTCCGCGAGATGACCAACACCCTACTGCGCTCGGCCCGCTCAGCCGTTATCTCCTCGGCGCGCGACTTCTCCTGCTGTCTGGTGACCGGCCAAGACGAGCTGCTCGCCCCCGCCGAGGGCCTGCCGGTGCATATCTTCGGCTGCCACATCCAGACGGCGAACATGCGCAAGTATCACGAAGGTGACATCAAGCGCGGCGACGCTTATCTCGACAACGACCCGTATGGGGGCAACACCCATCCGGCCGACCACACCTTCATGGTACCGGTCTTCTTCGAGGGCGAACATCTCTTCACCGCCGTCTCAAAGTGCCACATGGCCGACATCGGTAACTCGATACCGTCGAGTTACTTCGTGCGCGCCCGCGACGTCTACGAGGAAGGCGCGCTCGTCTTCCCTGGCGTGCGTATCCAGCGCGACTTCGAGAATATCGAGGACATCATGCGCATGTGCCGCGCCCGCATCCGGGTGCCGGACCAGTGGTACGGCGACTATCTCGCCGGGCTGGGTTCGGCGCGCGTAGCCGAGCGTCGCCTCGAGGCCTTCTGCGAGAAATACGGCAAGGAGACGGTGAAGACCTTTATGCGCGAATGGTTCGACTATTCCGAGCGCCGAATGATCGACAATATCCGCAAGCTGCCGAAGGCGAGCCTCGTCAACAAGGGACAGTCCGACCCGCTCGAAGGGATGCTGCCCGACGGACTGGAGCTGACGGTCAAGATCGACATCGACCCGAACGAGGGCAAGATCAACGTCGACCTGCGCGACAACCCGCCCTCGGTTGAGGCCGGCCTGAATACCTCGCTCGGCTCAGCCACCTCGGCCGTCGTGGGCGCGATCTTCAATGCACTCGATAAGGACCTGCCACGCAACGAGGGAGCCTTCCGCCGACTGGAATTCCAGTACGCGGAGGACAGCGTCGTCGCCGCGCCCACCTTCCCGCATTCCTGCTCGGTCTCGACGACCAACGTATCGGAACGGCTGGTCAACATCACCCAGTCCGCCTTCGCACAGCTAGGCGACGGCATGGGACTTTCCGAGGGCGGTGCGGGGCTCGGCGCTGGCATGGCCGTGATCTCGGGCCAGGACTTGCGGCGCGAGCCTGAGCCCTATGTTAACCGGCTCATGCTCTCGACCAATGGCGGCCCGGCCAGTTCCGAGGCCGACGGCTGGGTCAACTACGCGATCCCGGTCATCGCCGGCCTGATGTACCGGGACTCGGTCGAGGTCGACGAGCTCAAGCATCCGATCCGGGTGGAGTCGCTGCAGCTAGTCACGGATTCCGCCGGTGCGGGTCGGCGGCGCGGTGCCCCCGCCCAGCAGATCGAGTATGGCCCAACCCACGCGCCGATGATGGCAGTGATATCCTGCGACGGTCAGCACAGCCAGCCCCGGGGGGTGCTCGGCGGTCTACCCGGTACAGCCGGTGAGACCTGGCTGATCGAGGACGAGACCCAGCCCACCCGGCTGCCGAATGTAGCTCAGGTCACACTCAATCCGGGTCAGCGGGTCCGCGGCCGAGATTCCGCCGGCGGCGGCTATGGCGACCCGCTTGAGCGCGAGACGGAGCGCGTGATTGTCGACGTGCTGGAAGGCTGGGAGACGATCGAGAAGGCTAACGATATCTACGGGGTGATCTTCACCGGCGAGATCGAGGACGAGTCCCTCGAAGTCAACGAGGCCGCCACAGAAGCGCGCCGCAAGGAACTGCGCGAAGCCCGAGCGAACTAGGAGCGGGCCCGTGTTAAGGCGTACCGAGCGTAGTATGATGCGTCTCTTCCTGACCGCCCCAGCCCCCTTCCGAACCAATGCAGAGCGAAACGCCGCCCGAGCCCTTTAATCGTCGCGCCGCGATCATTCGGATGGTGCCAGTCTTGGCGCTCGCCTTCATCCTTGCGCATTTCCTGCGCTCCGCGCCGGCGGTCATAGCACCAAACCTGCGAGCCGAACTGGGACTGACCCCGGGCCAGCTGTCGAGCCTACCGGCCGCCATCTTCCTCGGCGCAGCGCTGATGCAGCTTCCGGTCGGCGTCTTCCTAGATCGCTACGGCCCCCGCCGCACCATGGCCACCCTGTTCTTGCTCGCAGCACTCGGTGCAATCACCTTCGCCGCCGCAAACAGCGTGGCCGGGCTCGCCGCCGGCCTGTTCCTGATCGGCTGCGGGGCGGCGCCCGTCTTCATGGGAGTGATCGTACTACTCTCCCGCTGGCTCGCGCGCGACCGGCTCGCGACCGGCACGGCGATCTCGATCGCCGTCGGCGGTACGGGAATGCTGCTCTCTGCGTCACCCTTTGCGTTAGCAGTCGAGGCCTATGGTTGGCGTACGTCCCTCTATGTCGTCGGTGCTTTCTCGCTCGTCGTCGCCGCGGCACTTCTGGTCATGGTGCGAGATCGGCCGGCCGACGCACCGCAACAGGCGAACACAGAGACACTGCTCGAGACGGTGAGTGGCCTGCGTCATATCCTCACCGATTCCCGAATCTATTCCTTCGCCGCGGCCACGGCCGTCACCGTAGGAGCACTGGTCACCGTCCGCAATCTGTGGATCGGGCCCTATTTAAATGACGTGTTCAACCTCGATATCGTCGCCCGCGGAGATGTGATCTTCATTGTCTCAATGGCCTGGATAGTCGCCGCCATTTTCTACGGGCCGCTCGACCGCTTGTTCGACACACGCCGCGGGGTGGTGACGGGCGGTATGCTCGCCTTCGCCGCGATGAACGCGGCCCTCGCGATAAATGCCAGCAACTCGGTCCTCGTCGTTACCATACTACTATCGGGCTTCGCACTGGTCGCACCGATGGCATCACCCATTTTCGCACATGCCCGAAGCCTATTCCCCGATACCCATACGGGCCGCGCCTTCACCGCCATCAATCTCTGCACATGGTCCAGCGTGTTCGCCATGCAGATGGGGACTGGCGCCATTCTGGACGCCTTCCCAGTCGACGACCTAGGCCGCAGCCCAGCAATCGCTTATCGTACTATGTTCGGTGCTCTGGCGTTCGCCCTGCTACTGGCGCTGTTCGCCTATCGACGGGTCGAGGACATGCCGCCCTCAGCCGAGGAAAAGGGCGCGGAACGCCGCTAGTTGGCGGCGGAGTCGACAAAGACCTTCTTCATCTGCGGCGCAGGATAGCGCTCGCCGGCGGCAGCTCCGATCGGTACGGCCGCAGACATCGCGGCCAGTTCGTCCGCCGACAGCGAAACGTTCAGCGCACCCATATTTTCGTCGAAGCGCTGGCTCCGCTTTGTACCCGGGATCGTGATCACATCCTCACCCTGACCCAGCAGCCAAGCCAGAACCACCTGCGCCGGCGTGCAATTTTTCTTGGCTGCGAACTCGGCAACCCGCAGTGCAAGCTCCCGGTTCTGCTGGAAGTTGCCCTTGGAGAAGCGCGGATGCCGATAATGCGGATCATCCTCCGATACCGTCTCCGCGTTGATGAAGTTGTCCGTCAAAAGCCCACGGCCCAGCGGCGAGTAGGCAACGAAGGAGATGCCGAGTTCGCCCGTCGCGACCCGGATCTGCTCGGCCTCCTCGCGATAGAGGATCGAGAACTCGCTCTGCACGGCCGCCAGCGGATAGGTCGCGTGCGCCCGGCGGATCGTATCGGGCTTCGCCTCGCAGATACCGATGGCACGCACCTTGCCGGCCTCGACCAGCTCTGCCATAGCGCCAACCGTGTCCTCAATCGGAACCTCTTGGTCCACCCTATGCTGGTAATAGAGATCGATGACGTCGACTCCGAGACGTTGCAGGCTCCTGTCGCAGGCCTTCGCGACATACTCGGGACGCCCGTCCACGCCCATGCCACCACCCTCGATCTGGGTCTGGCCGAACTTGGTCGCCAGCACTACTTTGTCCCGGTAGCCATTAGCTAACGCGCGCTTGAGCACCTCCTCATTATGGCCCCAGCCATACATGTCCGAGGAATCCAAGAAATCGGCACCCTGATCGATGGCATAGCGCACGAACTTGACGTTCTCCTCGTCATCAGCTGCTCCGTACACCCCCGACAAGGACATGCAACCCAAGCCCACGGGTGTGCATTTTAAGTCGCTCGCGCCAATCTGGCGCTTGGCTGGATTGCCAACATCGTTCATGAAAATCTCTCCCCTTGTCTGCCCCACTAGGCAGATTATTCGATCCGGGCCTTAATCCGGCGCAACCTTGGAAACAGCATAGTCACGCAGCGCTTCGGATGCGAGACGTCGGGCTGAATAAACCCCCGTGACGCGATCAAGGCGCCCAAGCGTCGGGGGTGATGCTATCTAGATGAGTCCTTACGTCGATGACGGTCGGGCGTCCACTGGCTATCGCTTGTTCCAGCGCGCCCTCGAACTCCGATGGCTTTTCGACCAACAGGCCCAGTCCACCCATGGAGTCCGCGATCTTTGCAAAATCCGATTGTGGGAAAATCCACAGATCGTCTGAACCGGCGGTCTGGCCGCCATAGGAGGCCTCGTTGATGCTCTTTTCCTGATTGAGCGAATGGTTATTGTTGACCACGGTGACTGTGTTGATCTCACAGCGCACTGCCGTTTCCATTTCAGTCAGATGATACCACATGGCTCCGTCCCCGGCGAAGCATATGACCGGTCGGTCCGGTGCAGCGCATTTCGCGCCCATTGCGGCCGGGAATGCCCAGCCGAGCGAGCCCGCGCAGCGGATATAGCTCTGGCCCGGGTGCAGAAGGTCTATCATCGTGCCAGTCCAGATGCCTGAATGACCCGTGTCGGAGACCAAGATCGCATCACTTGGTAGATGGGCAGTATATTCGGCACAGAGCCGTTCGGTACGGAACGGCACCTCATCCGACGCCATCAGCGGTGCGACCTCGGCGCGCCATTCCGCTACGAGTTCCGACGTACGCGCGAGCCAAGCCGACCGATCCGGCCCCTTACCCGTCTCAGCCTGCAACGCGAGAAGGCCCGCCCTAGCATCGGACTGCATCGCTGCACGAACTGGATAGCTACGGCCCAGTTCGCGCGGATCGATATCGATCTGTACGACTGCAGCGCCATCTCCAGGCACCCGCCACTCGTTGGTAACCATGCCGCCGACGCTACTACCAACATAGATCACGAGGTCAGCCTCGCAAACGGCCCGGTTAGCACACCAGCGCGAATACGCACCAACAACGCCGACACATAGCGGGTGGGTATCAGGGATCATGCCTTTCCCATTGAGCGAAGTCGCGACCGGGATCGAATGCGCTTCGGCGTACGCCACAAGATCTGCGCCCGCACCGCTATGCTTCACACCACCGCCGGCGACTATGATGGGGCGTTCGGCTTTGGCAATTTCGTGCGCCACCGCGGCCACGCCGGCCTGGTCAGGTTCGGGTCGAAACGGAGGTACCCTTGTGAACTGTTCTTCAATCAAGAGCTCGAGATCCGCCTCAGACTCAAGGATGTCCTGCCCGATGATACCGTCGAAATCGAGATGTACGGGCGCAGGCTGTCCGCTCACCGCCTCACGGAACGCTTGGCGCAGTGCCCGCGGCAGCTGATCGATATGAGTGATAGCGTTACTGTACTTAGTCACTGCCTCGAACGGACCGCGATGGTCCACTTCCTGATAGGCGTGGCGTTGCTGATATGCTTGGGAGCGACGCCCTGTCATCGCGATGACCGGTGATCCGGCTAGATAGGGGTCCTGCAATCCCGCCGCGAGATTCGCGGCGCCCACCGCCTGAGCCATGCAGACCCCAGGATGACCTGCGATTCGCGCATAACCATCCGCCATATACGCCGCAGGCTTTTCGCCATGTACCATGATCCGGCGCATGCCCAGCTCTTCAATCTCTTTAAGTGCCCCGATTCCAAAAACCGGCATAAAGAAGACATGGCTGACACCATACCCTTTCAGAGTTTCAGCTAGAAACCGAGATCCTGTCATCTTTGCCATTTTTTCCTCTCTTTGCATGAGGCCCGCGGTTTAATCGCCGGCGCAAAAAAGCTATCACTCCCGCACGATGTTCTCGCCCGGGCCGAAAAGCGAGCACAGGACGTTAGGCTCAAGAGAAAAAAAACGCGAGCGTTCGCGTTGTTTCTATCGGAGGATTCTGGCGACCAAGATCCGCTTAATGCGCCCTCTTCCCGTCATACAATGATCTAAAATCGGTTCGCAGCGTTCACTTGACGGACGATATCGTGGTCGTGGTCTTGCCCACCCCCCAATCCTTGCTAAGCTGTTTGAACAATCGAGACCGAAGCCGCGGCACCGGCCGGGCAATACATAGCAGGTTCGGAGAGCAGAATGGATAAGTTCGGTGTTGGTCAGGCTGTGCGCCGCGAAGAAGACCCTCGTCTATTGCGCGGGCGCGGGCTGTTTACCAACGATGTCAGCCTGCCGGATCAGACCTACGCCGTTGTGCTCCGTTCGCCCTACGCCCATGCCGAGGTCAAGAGTATCGACACGACGGAAGCCGCCGCGGCGCCCGGCGTGCTCGGCGTCTTCACCGGCGAGGATGTCGCAGCCGACAATCTGGGCGTGCCGGGTATGCCAGCGAAGTGGAAGCGCCCCGACGGCGAACCCATGAAGTACCGCCCGCAGCCGCCGCTCGCGCTCGGTCGCGTGCGCTATGTCGGCGATCCGGTGGCGCTTATCGTCGCCGAGACACTCAACCAGGCGCGCGATGCCGCGGAGCTGGTCGATGTGAACTATGACGACCTGCCCTCCGTCACGGACACCGCGACCACCGTCGATCCCGACGCGCCGGTGATCTGGGAGGATTCCCCCGACAACATCTCCGGCCAGTTCCAGGCCGGCGACGCCGAGGCGGTCGAGGCAGCCTTCGCCGGCGCCGCAAGGATCATCAAACGCCGCTTCGTGATCAGCCGTGTGTTTGCCCAGTATATGGAGCCGCGCTCGGCCATCGGTTCCTATGACGAGCGCGAGGATCGCTACACGCTCCACGCCGACGTCCAGTACCCCCACCGGGTGCGACAGCTGCTGGCCGAGAAGATCTTCTCGATCCCCGAGCAGGCGTTCCGGGTGGTCGCGCGCGATGTCGGCGGCGGCTTCGGGACCAAGGGCTGGCAGTATCCCGAGCACCGGCTGACGCTCTGGGCCACGCGCAAGGTCGGACGTCCGGTCAAGTGGAGTTGTGAGCGCAGTGAGGCCGTCCAGGCCGACGAGCATGGCCGCGACAATGTCACCGAGGCTGAGCTCGCCTTCGACGCCAACAACCGCATCGTCGGCCTCCGGGTCAAAACCATCGCCAACATCGGCGCCTATCTCTCTGCGATCCGTAATCTGCTGTCGGTGTTCACCAACGTCGGCACCCTGATCGGCGTCTACGATATCCCCGCCGCCCATGTGACGGTTCGCACGGTGCATTCGAACACCAACCCGACCGCGCCATATCGCGGCGCCGGACGGCCCGAGGCGACCTTTGTTATCGAGCGCATGTTCGACGAGTCCGCGCGCGAGCTCGGGGTCGATCCGGCGGATCTGCGAGCACAGAACATGATCGCGTCCGACTCCATGCCGGTGAAGACGGCGCTCGGTCTCTCCTACGATTGCGGTGCCTTCACTGAGAACCAAGCCAAGGCGCTGGAGATGTCCGACTATGCGGGCTTCGCCGCGCGGCGTACCGAGGCCGAGGCCCGCGGCAAGCTGCGCGGCATCGGCATCTCAAACCCGATCGAGCGGGCCGGCTCGCCCTCGCCCGATTTCGCCGAGGTGCGCTTCAACACCGACGGCAGCGCAACGGTCCTGATGGGCACCAAGAGCCAGGGCCAAGGTCACGAGACCATGTACAAGCAGATCGTCGGCGAGCGGCTGGGCCTCGACCCGGCCGACGTGCGGGTGATCGACGGCGATACCGACCGGGTTGCGTTCGGCATCGGCACCATGGGCTCACGCTCGACCGTGATCGGCGGCTCGGCCCTGTTCTATGCGGCAGAGAAGGTCGTGGAGAAGGCGCGCCAGGTGGCGGCACACCTGCTGGAGGCCAACGGCGCCGATCTGGAGTTTGCCGACGGCGTGTTCACGGTCGCAGGCACCGACAAGACCATCACCCTCAAGGAGGTCGCCAAGGCATCCTTCCTGCCGGCCAAGCTGCCGGCCGGCGTAGAGCCGGGGCTTTACGAGACCGCAACCTTCGCGCCCGAGGACGACACCTATCCCAACGGCAGCCATGTCTGCAAGGTCGAGATCGACCCAGATACCGGCGTCGTCGAGCCGGTCGGCTACTGGGTGGTCGACGATGTGGGCGTGATGGTCAACCCGACCATCGTCAAGGGCCAGATCCATGGCGGGATCGCTCAGGGCCTCGGCCAGGTGCTGATGGAACAGGTCGTCTACGACCCCGACAGCGGCCAGCTTCTGAGCGGATCCTTCATGGACTACGCCATGCCGCGGGCCGACAACTTCCCGGACATCGAGATCGTCGGCAACGGCGTCCCGACCCAGCGCAACCCGCTCGGGGTCAAAGGTGCCGGCGAAGCCGGCACCGTCGGTGCGCTACCGGCCATGATGAATGCCATCATGGATGCGCTCGCCGGGGTCGGGGTCGAGCACCTCGACATGCCCGCCACCCCGGACCGGGTCTGGCAGGCGATCGCGGCGGCGAAATCGGCCTAGCGGCGGCGCGCCCAGACGACAGCCGAGCCGACGACGGCGCCGACGGCCAGGACCACGAACAGGTGGTCGATCCCGAATACCGGGTGCCCGGCACCGGCCTCGTGAGGCACGCCCGTGAAATGGGCGAGCGCCGGAGTGGTCGCGATGGTGGCGGCAAGCGTTGCGGTCGCGGTGACGTACTTCTGCATCTTGATCATCCTGTCGTTTTCCTATGAGGCGACGGCCGAGTGGCTCGCGGCGTCACCAGATGTATCCTCGAAGCCGCCAGCGGTCAAAATGAACTGGGCGACATCGTCCAGCCCCTGGGCGGACTTGAGGTTCGTGAACAGGAACGGGCGTTCGCCGCGCATCTTGCGCGAATCCCGGTCCATCACATCGAGGTCGGCTCCCACATGGGGCGCCAGGTCGATCTTATTGATCACCAGCAGGTCGGATCGGGTGATACCCGGCCCGCCCTTGCGCGGGATCTTGTCGCCCGCCGACACGTCGATCACATAGATGGTGATGTCGGCCAGCTCGGGCGAGAATGTCGCGGCCAGGTTATCGCCACCGGACTCGACCAGCACGATGTCGAGCGCGGGGAAACGTCCCACCATCTCGGCGATCGCGGCCAGGTTGATCGAGGCATCCTCGCGGATGGCCGTGTGCGGGCAGCCG